>JAHWJX010000019.1 GCA_019348195.1 Pseudomonadota bacterium
ACAAGCTGATCCTCCTCGTCATGGCGCCCCTGTCCATCGCAGTGGCCCTGATCGCGGGCGTGTCCACCTGGCGCGACGCCACGGGCGCCGTGCGCCTGGAGCAGGCCCGGCTGACGTCGACGGCTCAGATCGTCGCCGCGGTGGCGACTGATCCCGTGGCTGCCGGCGACCGCCGCGCGGCGTTTGCAGCCCTGCGCTCGGTCACCCGGATGGAGGGGGTCACCTACGCGCGCATCCAGGACGCGAGCGGGCGGATCGTAGCGCACACGGGCGCCGGCGCCCGCTTGGTGGACGACGCCACCCTGACGGAGGGAGGAAGCGACCTCTCGCTCCGCGACCTGTTCGACACCCACACCATCCAGGTCTCGGTTCCCATCCAACGCGGGGACGCGCGGCTCGGGGCCGTGGTGATGCTGAGCGAGACGCGCGGCGCGATCGGTCAAGCCAACGCCGGCCTCATGGCGACCTTGTTCGGGGCCGCGCTCGCGGGCCTCATCGGCATGGCCGTCGCCTATCGCATGCAGGCCTCCATCTCCGGTCCGATCGTGGGGCTCACCCGCGCGATGGCTCAGGTGCGCGAAACCCGCTCCTACCACCTGGACGCCACGCTGGAGAGCGACGACGAGGTCGGCGACCTGATCGAGGGTTTCAACGGCATGCTGGGCGAAATCCGCGCCCGCGACCTCCAGCTCGCCAACCACGTCGCCAATCTCGAGCGCGAGGTGGACGAGCGCACCGTGGACCTGCTGGCGGCCAAGAACGCGGCAGAGGCCGCCAACGCCTCCAAGTCGGACTTCCTGGCCACCATGAGCCACGAGATCCGCACGCCCATGAACGGCATCATGGTCATGGCCGAGATGCTGGCCTCCTCCGACATCGGCCACAGACCCCGGCGTTACGCGGAGGTCATCGCCAAGTCAGGCCGCTCGCTGCTGGCGATCATCAACGACATCCTCGACTTTTCGAAGATCGAGGCCGGCAAGATGGACCTGGAGCAGATCCCCCTGGATCTGTCCGAGTTGGTGGACGACGTCACCTCCCTGTTCTGGGAACGCGCCCGTCACAAACAGGTCGATCTGGCCGCCTTCGTCGACCCCGCCCTGCCCCGCCGAGTGTTGGGCGATCCTGTGCGGCTGCGGCAGGTGATCGGCAATCTCGCCAACAACGCCATCAAGTTCACGGAAGAAGGCGGGGTGCTCATCCGTGTCGAGCGCGCCGGGGGCGCGGCCAACGTCGACCGGGTACGCGTGTCCGTCCAGGACACCGGGATCGGCATCCCCCCGGACAAGATCGACGGCCTGTTCGCCGCCTTCACCCAGGTGGACCAGTCCACCACGCGCCGCTTCGGCGGCACGGGGCTGGGGTTGGCGATCTGCAAGCGCCTGATCGACGCCATGGGCGGCACGGTGACGGTGGCCAGCGTCGAGGGACGGGGCTCCACCTTCAGCTTCGAGGTGGACGCGCCCGCCGCCGAACCGGCCCAGCCCTGGCCCGCTTTGCAGGGCCGAGCCGGTGCGCTCGCCGCTTCAGGCTTGGCCACCCGCTTCGCCCTGGGTCGGTACTTGCAGCTGGCCGGCGTGGACGTGGGCGGAGCGAACCCAGCCTTCGCCATCGGAGAGCCCGCCGCCTTTTCGGACGGGAATTCTCCCCGCCCGGCCATCTGTGTAGCCGAATACGCCGACCCGCTGGTGGGGGAACTGCTGGCCGCCAAGGCCGTCGACGCCCTGTTCGTAACTCCCGTCCGGCGGACGGACGTCGAAGCCGTGCTGCGACGTCTGGCGGAGGGCCGATCCCTCGACGACCTGCACAAGGAGCTCGCCACCTCGGCGCCCGCGAGCAGAACATCCATGCCGCGCTTCGAGGGCCGTCGCTTCCTTGTGGCCGACGACAGCCCGGTCAACCGTGAGGTGGCCGTGGAGGCGCTGACTCGGCTGGGGGGCGTCACCATGGTGGTCGACAACGGCGCCGAGGCGCTCCGGGCCGTGATCGACGACCCTGGGTTCGACCTGGTTCTGATGGACGGCTCCATGCCGGAGATGGACGGCTTCGAAGCCAGTCGCGCCATCCGCTTCGAGGAGAAGAGCCGGGGTCGCCCCCGTATTCCGATCGTAGCGCTAACGGCCCACGTTGTGGGCGGCGCGGCCGAGGCTTGGCGCACGGCCGACATGGACGCCATCTTGCACAAGCCCTTCCACCTCCAGGGCCTGGCCGAGACCATAGCGAAGTTCGTCGAACCGTCAGGACACGGTCCCGCCGTCCTCCAGAGCCCGGCCAAGACGGCGCTCCAGCCCGCCAAAGCTCAGGACGAGGTTCTCGACCCCGCCGTCTCCCGCGATCTTGCTGAGATGGCCGCCACTGGTCGGCGCGACTTCGTGAGCAAGATCCATCACCTGTATCGCACCAACGCGCCGCACAGCCTGCTGGCCGTCAAGGACGCCGTCGAGATCGGCGACGCGGCCGCCCTCGCCAACGCCGCCCATGCGCTGAAGTCGATGAGCTACAACGTGGGCGCCAAACGGGTAGCTGCGCAATGCGGCGTCCTCGAGGACGCCGGCCGCGAGGGCGCTCCCGTGAGCCTCGACGAGGTGCGCCTCCTGGCGCTGGCGCTGGAGGCCACATTGCGCGCTCTGTCCGCCCAGGACGCCCCCAAGACTGCCGAAGGGCAGTCGGAGGAAGCCTTGCTGTTGCGCGACCTCAAACTAGCCATCGCGCGTGGCGAGCTGACCATGGTCTATCAAGCTCAGATGGACCGCTCCGGCACCGAGTTGGTCGGTTGCGAGGCCTTGGTTCGCTGGACCCATCCGACCCGCGGGGCCGTCAGCCCCGCTGAATTCGTGCCCGTGGCCGAGCGCGCCGGAGTGATCGGCCAACTGACCGAGTTCGTGGTCCGCCGCGTGTGCGCGGAGATGGCTCGCTTTCCCGACCTCAAGGTCAGTTTCAACGCCTCCGCCCTGGAGTTCTGCAGGCCCGACTTCGCCGAACGGATGGGCGCCCTGATCGCCGAATGCGGGTTCGACCCGGCCCGGCTCGAGGTGGAGATCACCGAAACCGCGGTCGTGGACGACGCCGAAACGGCCAAGGTCAACATCACCCGGTTGCGCAAGATGGGCGTCAAGGTGGCGCTGGACGACTTCGGAGCAGGTTACACCTCGCTTCGCTTCCTGCGCATGTTCCCGTTCGACAAGCTCAAGATCGACCGCGAATTCATCCAGGGCTGCGAAAAGGACCCGGAAGCCGCGACCATCGTCCACGCCGTCGTGTCCATCGGCCGGGCGCTCGGCATGAAGGTGGTGGCCGAAGGTGTCGAGACCGAAGCTGAGCGCAGTTTCCTCAAGATCGCCGGGGTCCACTCGCTCCAGGGCTGGCTGTTCGGAAAGGCCCTCCCCGCCCGGGATCTGGTCGCCAAATACGAGCTGGACAAGCCCGCCGCCGAGCGGTTTGCGCCGCGAGCGGCCTGAGGCCCGGCCCGCTTCGTGCTTACTCGAGGCCGGAGTCTCGAGGTGACGCAAATGGCTGATTCAAAGGGAGCCCCGAACCTGACCCGGGGAGGCGCGCTTGACGCTCTGCGCTTCGCGGCGGCCGCCTTCATCATGTTGTACCACTTCGGACTTGAGGAGGCGCCTCGGGCCCTGGGCGAGATCCACCCGGTGTTCGGGCGCGGGTTCCTCGCGACCGACTTCTTCCTGATGCTCTCAGGCTACATCCTGGCGCGCACCTACGGCCCCCGCTTGGCGGCGGGCCGGTTGGACGCGGGCGGGTTCTTGCTCCGTCGCCTTGTCCGCATCTGGCCGGCCCACCTCCTGGTTCTGGGCGGTTTCGTCGCCGTCGTTCTAGCCGCCGGCGTGGCGGGGGTGGCCTTCAACAATCCCCTGTCGTTCAGCTGGGACAGGCTCCTTCGCCAGGCCTTGTTCATCCACGCCTGGGGCTTCGGGTCCGATCCGGGCTGGAACTCCGCAACCTGGACGCTTTCGGCCCTGGTGGTCTGCTACGCCCTGTTCCCCTTGTTGTGGCGCGCCCTCTCCGCCGTGCCCCCCTGGGCGGGCCTGGTCTTAGGCGTCAGCGGCTTGGCCGTCGCCGACCTGATCGCCCGCACTTCCGGCGCGGACCTCTACACCCTTTCGCCCGCCATCGGCCTGGGCCGCGGCCTGCCCTTGTTCCTGCTCGGTGCAGCCACCGCCCGCTTCGGTATGGCGCGCCCTCCCGCACGACTCGCGGCGTGGTTGCTGGGCCTGGGCGGTGTCGCGGCCCTGGTCGTCTCCCAGACCGCGCCCGGTTGGGGCTTGGTGTCCATGCTGGGGCTGGCCGCCGTGATCCTGGCCGCCGGGACTCACGCCCCGCACCGCCCGTCCAAGATCGTCGCGGAGGCGGCCGTGATCTCCTTCGCCTTGTTCATCACCCACAATCTGGTCGGGCTGGTGTGGTTCAAGGCGTTCGGCCTGCTTCCCATCACCCTGTCCGAACCGGCCGCCTGGGCTGTTTGGGCCGGGATATTCCCGGCCAGCCTCCTGGCGTCCCTGGCCTTCCACTACTGGATGGACATGCCCATCCAGGCCTGGCTCAAGCCGCGTTTGGCCAGGACCGGGCCCGCGCCGTCCGTGTCCTCCGCGCGCCCGCTGGTGCACCCCGCCTGAGGCCGCAGCGCCGACGGCCTTGTTCAACTCAGACGGCCTGGTGGCGGAGCGGCCACGCGGCGGACGGCAACTCCGCAGATCCTCGGTTCGAGTCCGAGGCCAGGCCTCCAATCCTGCAGACGGCAAGGGGCGAACCTCGGCACGAGGTTTGCCCCTTGCTCGTTCAGACGTCTCGCATCGGGACGTTCCAGAGGGGTTCCTCGCGGGGTTGTCCATGGCCGGTTCGATCGACCTTCATCTTGGCAAACGACTTCGCCGCCGCCGCCGCCTGTTGGGGCTCACTCAACAGCAGCTGGCCAGCGCGGTGGGCGTTCGCTTTCAGCAGATTCAGAAATACGAATGCGGCGCCAACCGCATCTCCGCCGCCCGGCTTTGGGAGCTCTCAGAGGCGCTGGAGGTCAACATCGCCTACTTCTACGATGGCCTGGAGGCCGAGGCCGTGAACGGCGCGGCCGGCGAAGCGGTTCGGCGCAGCGAGCAGGTGCTGGCGCGCAAGGAGACGCTGGACCTGGTTCGGGCCTATTACAAACTGGGCGACAAGCCGCGCCGTCGCCTGCTGGATCTGGCCAAATCGCTCGACGAGAACGACGTGGCCTGACTAAGAGCTCGGTCAGCATGACCGAGCCTCTCTCCCCCGACCGCCTGCGCAAGCTGGACGCCTTCATCCTGGAGCTGTCGGCCGAGGCCGCAACGGTCACCCTCCCCGCTTTTCGCGCGGACACGGCCGTCGAGAACAAGGGCGGGCACGCCTTTGATCCTGTCACTCAAGCCGACCGCGGCGCCGAGGCCGCCATCCGCCGCCTCATCGCCCAACGCTTTCCTGATCACGGGGTGATCGGCGAGGAGTACGGGGCCGACCGAGCGGATGCGGACCACGTCTGGGTGATCGACCCCATCGACGGAACAAGCGCCTTTGTGGCCGGCCTGCCGCTCTGGACCACCCTGATCGCCTTGCGGTTCCAAGGCTCACCCGTCCTGGGCGTCATTGGTCAGCCTTACCTGCGCGAGTTCTATGTGGGGTCCACCGCCCTTGGCTCCCGACTCGTCACGCCCGACGGCGAGCGCCGTCTGGAGGTGCGCATGTGCGACGGCCTCGCCCAGGCCGCGATCACAACCACCGACCCCCATCTGTTCAACAGGGCCGAACTGGAAGCCTGGACCGCCGTGCGTCAGGCCGCGCGCCTGGCCCGCCTGGGCTGCGACGCCTACGCCTACGCGATGGTGGCGCTGGGAAGGATCGACCTGGTGGTGGAAAGCGGCCTCAAGGCCTGGGATGTGGAGGCCGCGGTCCCCGTGATCGAAGGCGCCGGCGGCCTTCTCACGGACTGGACCGGCCAGCGGCTAGGCCGTGGGGGCGGCCGCGTGGCCGCCGCCGGCGACCCCCGCATCCTCCGCGACGCCCTGCCGATCCTCCGCCGGGCCTGAACCGGCCTAAAGCAGGACCCGAATGACCCGCCGCGCGCCTTCCAGGGTCAAGCCATACACCAGGTGCGAAGCCAGACCGTAGGCATGGATGGAGGGCGGGGTCTCCTTCGGCCCCTTGGCCAGACCGAGTTTCGGCACCAGAGTCTCGTCCAGGCCGATCGCCACAGCCCCGCCGTAGGCCGCTCCGAAACCGAACGTCAGGAAAGGCGCCACCTCGGACAGCGCGCCGTAAATCGCGCCCAGGCCCGCTCCGGTCGCGTAGTGGACGATCTCGCTCGCCTGCTCCCTGCGGGCCGGCGGCACCGGCTCTCCCGTGACGGCCAGCGCCACGCGATCCGCAGCCTTCACCGTGGCCGGGTCTTCGGAACCGCTGGAGGGCGAAGATCCGCCGCCCGCCTCCTCGGCCTTGGCCCATTCGGCCTGGAAACGCTCCATGACATAGCTGGCCGCCACGCCCGCCAAAGCTCCAGCCACCAAGCCCTTGAAGAGGTTCATCGCGCTTGCTCCCGTTCAGGCCCTGAACCCCGAAGCCGCCGCTTGGTTTCGCACGGTGACCGCCCGTCCTCAGCCCCCGCAGCTGGCCAAGTCTCCACCCATGCTCACCCGTTCACCGGGGATAGCGTGAGCGCCCCCTCACGGCAGCAGCACTCCCGAGCCGGTCGTCCGCCGTCCTTCCAGCGCGCGATGGGCTTCGGCCGCCTCCGCCAGCGGCCAGCGGTTCTCGACTGGGACCTTGACCGTCCCCGCCGCGATGACGCCGAACAGCTCGGCCGCGCCTGCCTGCAGCTCGGAAACATCCTCGATGTAGGTCCCCAGCGTGGGTCGGGTCATGAACAGGCTGCCCTTGGCCGACAGCAGCTGGCTGTCGACGGGCGGCAAGGCCCCCGAGCTTTGGCCGAAGCTGACCCACAGGCCGAGCGGTCTGAGGCAGTCCAGCGATCCCGGAAAGGTATCGCGCCCCACTCCGTCGTAGACGACGTGGCAGCCTCGCCCGCCCGTGATCTCACGCACACGCGCCGCGAAGTCCTCCGCCCGGTAATCGATCACGTGATCGCAGCCGAGTTCGCGCGCCCGCGCCGTCTTCTGCGGCCCGCCCGCCGTCCCGATCACCACGGCGCCCAGCGCCTTGGCCCATTGCACCGCGATCTGGCCCACGCCGCCCGCCGCCGCGTGGAACAGGACGGTATGCTCCGGTCCCACAGGAAAGGTGCGCCGCAGGAGGTACCAAGCCGTGAGCCCCTTCAGCATAACCCCCGCCGCAGTCTCGTCCGAGACCTCGTCCGGCACACGCACCAGCCGAGAGGCCGGAACCACCCGGCCTTCGGCGTAGCCGCCCAGAGGCGTGGTGTAGGCCACACGCTCGCCGGGCCGGAGCTGGGTCACTCCGTCCCCGACCGCCTCGATCACGCCGGCGGCCTCGTTGCCGGGGATGAAGGGCAGCTCCGCCTTGTACAGCCCCGACCGGAAGTAGGTGTCGATGTAGTTCAGCCCGATCGCGCGATGCCGAACCCTGACTTCCCCCGGTCCGGGCTCCGGAAGGGCGACCTCCTCCAGTTGCAGGACCTCCGGCCCGCCCGTCTTCTGGACGCGAACAGCCTTCACGCCCGCATCGCCGAACGAACACGCCGCTGCAGCACGGTCAGCGGCATGGAGCCGCCCTGCAACACCGCATCATGGAATCGCTTGATGTCGAACCCGGGCGCCCGCTCGGCTTCGGCGCGCAGGTCCGCGATGACGGTCTGGCCCAGCTTGTAGCTGCACGCCTGGCCCGGCATGGCGCAGTAGCGTTCAATCTCGCGGACGGCCGAGCCCTCCGGCTCCGCGGCGTTGTCGACCATCCACTTGATGGCCTGTTCGCGCGTCCAGCGCTTGTGGTGAAGCCCGGTGTCCACCACCAGCCGCACCGCCCGGAACAGATAGCTCTGCAGATAGCCGATCTTGCCGAACGGGTCGGTCTCGTACACGCCCAGCTCGTCGGCCACCCGCTCGGCGTAGAGCGCCCAGCCTTCGTTGTAGGCCGCAAAGCCCCCGGCCCTCCGGTACAGGGGAATGGAGCTGTCCTCGCGAGCGAGGCTTCCCTGGAATACGTGCCCAGGCACCGCCTCATGGTAGGTCAGCGTCGGCAGCCCCCATTTGGGCCACTCCGCCGTGTCCTTGAGGTTGATGTAGTAGGCGCCCGGTCGCGAGCCGTCCAACGACCCGGCCTGGGCGTAACCGCCCGGCGCGCCCTGCTCGATAGCGGGAGGCACCCGCCGGATTTCGAACCGGCTCTTGGGCATGGTGGAGAAAACGCGCGGCAACAGCGGCGTGATCTCGGCCACTTGGGCGTTCAGCGACGCCAGCAGGTCCGCCCGCCCGGCGTCGGTGTTGGGCCACAGGAAGCGGGGCTCCTTGTTCAGCACGTTCAAGCGCTCCCCCACCGAGCCCCGGGTGTAGCCCTGCGCCCGGAGCAGGGCGTCGATGCGCGCCTGCAGGTCGCGGACCTGCTCCAGCCCGATGCGATGCACCTCCTCGCCGCCGTAGCTGGTGGTGGTGTTGGAGCGCAGGGTCTGGGCGTAGTACCGCTCCCCGTCCGGCAGCCGATGAACGCCTGCCGTGTGCACCGCGTCCTTGCGCAACCCCTGCAGCGTCTCGAGCTGACGCGTCAGCGCCGCCCGCACGGGTCCCTCAAAGATGGCCTGCGCCCGTCGGCCGTAGTCGCCGCCAAGCCCCTTGTCGGCCGCGCGCCGCTGCAGCGAGCGCACGATCGCCTTGTCCTCGGCGGGCCCGTCCCGCAACGCCCGGACCTGCCCCATGGTCTTGTCCAGGATGAAGTCGGGCGCGACCACGCCGCGGGAGGCGTTTTCGCGCACCCGGGCCGTATCGCCGTCCAGCGCCGTGGCGAAGGCCTGCACCCGCAGCAGATAGGCGTCCGCGTCCGCCGCCGTCTCCACCGGATGCTGGGTGTCCATGAAGTCCGGCACCGAGAAATAGGCGCCCGCGATCTGGTTCACGACATAAGGGCCGGGCCGCCCGATTCCGGCCGAGTGATAAGGAAACAGCCGGGCGAACCCGGCCGCGGTGTCCAGACGGAACTCGGCGATGTCGTAGTTGAGCCGCCCTGCGTCGCTCAGCCCCGCCGTCCCGAGCGCCTTCAGAGCCGCCAGGTTCTCAAGCGTTGTGCGCCGCTCCAACTCGGCCGCGGCCGGCGAGCGGTCGGTCAACTGGCCACGCTGGGCGGCGCGCGCGCCCTTGTCCAAGCCCAGGTTGGTGACCTGCTCCGGGTTGCGGTCCAGCGCCGCCTCGAACTGCCGGGTGAGCAAGGCGTCCAGGCGCATATCGGCGTTCGCCGCCGCGTCCGGCCCGGCGCCCCGCGTGGCGCAGGCGGCCAGCGCCGCCGCCCCTGAGGTCGTCAACAATCCCCGCCGGTTCAACATCTCGGTTCCTCGTTGCTCACCATCAACCTAGCCTGCATGCTCGGGCTTGTCCCGACGACCCTGAGGCGCAGCCCACCACGACCTCATGGGAACTGACCCGACCCGGCGAGCGACGCAGATCCGTGCGTCTCAACCTCCGATCAGGCCCCGGGACCACATCACCGCGGCATCACGCCCTCTGCTGCGCCGCCGTCCAGTCGTTGATCACCCGCTCCAGCACGGTCAGAGGCATGGCGCCCGAGAGCAGGCCCGCGTCGTGGAAGCCGCGGATGTCGAATCTGGACCCCAGCTTCCCGCGCGCCTCCTCGCGCAGGCGCACCCACTCGTTCTTGCCCACCATGTAACCGGTCGCCTGGCCCGGCCAGACCACATAGCGCTCGACTTCGGTGGTCAGCGCCGACTCCTGGTCACCCGTGATGTCCACAAACTCACGGATGGCCCGCTCACGGGTCCAGCGCTTGTGGTGCAGGCCGGTGTCGACAACCAGGCGCCCGGCCCGGAACAGGGCGGACTGAAGGTAGCCGATCTCGCCCAGGGGGTCTCCCTCGTACATGCCCAACTCCTGCGCGAGCTGTTCGGCGTACAGCGCCCAACCCTCCTGGAAGGCGTTGAAGCCCGTCATCTTGCGCAGCAGCGGCGAGTTGCGGTCCTCCAGCGCCAGCGCGATCTGCAGGTGATGGCCGGGCGAGGCCTCATGGTAGGTCAGCGTGGGCAGGGTCCACTTGGGCCATTCGGCCGTGTCCCGCAGATTGATGTAATAGGCGCCCGGCCGCGACCCGTCCAAGGTCGGCTGGTTGTAATAGCCGCCCGGCGCCCCCGCCTCGATATAGGCCGGCACCCGCCGCACCTCGACCGAGGCCCTGGGCAGGGTCAGGAACACCTGGGGCAGCTTCGTATTGAGCACCCTGATCTGCTCGTTGAGGTCACGAAGCAGCTCAGCCTTGCCCGGCTCCGTGTTGGGGTAGATGTACCGGCTGTCCCGGCCCAAGGCGGCGATGCGCTGGGCGACCGTCCCCTGGGTCATGCCTTGTCCGCGCAACAGCACGTCGGCGCGCGCGGACAGCTCCCTGGCGATGCTGCGGCCCAGCTCATGCACCTCGTCGGGGGTCAGCGACGTGGTGGTCTGGTTGGCCAGCGCCGCCGCATAATAGGCCTCGCCTTCGCGGAGCCGCCAAACGCCCGCCTCGTGGGTGGCGCGCGGCCGCAAGCGTGTCAGGCCGGCCAGCTGCCGCTCCATCGCCGGCTGGATCTCGGTGGTGACGACCCGCGTGGCCCGGCCGCCCCAGTCGCCGGGGATGGCCTTCTCCCGCGTGCGACGCACGACAGAGGTCACCATGACGGTTTGCGCCGCCGGAGTGCTCCGGAGCGACCGCATCTGGCTCAAGGTCTTGTCGATGATGAAGTCCGGCGCGATCGTGCCTGCCCGCGCCGACAGATTCAGCCGCTCCGTTTCCTGGTCGATCGCCCGAGCAAAGGCCGACAAGCGCGACAGATAGGCCTCCGCGTCCGCCGCCGTCTCGATGCTGTGCTGGGTGTCCAGGAAGTCGGGGATGGATTGGTAGGCGCCCGCCAGCTGCGTCACCACATAGTCTTGCCGCCGAAATCGGGCCAGCCGGGCTTCGCTCTCCAGGGCGTAGGCGATCACGTCGTAGTTGACCGCCGCCGGCCCGCTCAGCGCCGTGCGCGGCACCTCGCGCAAGCGCCGCCCGCGGCTCTCCAATTGGGCGATGCGACGGCTCGCCGCCTCGTCCGACCGGTCGTCCAACTGGGCCTTGGCGCCCGCAAACTCTCCCTTGTCCAGCCCCAGGGAGGTCCGGCTTTCCGGACTCTCCGCCAGCACCTCCTGCGCGAACTGGTCGAGCAGAGCGTTCAGACGGGGCGCGGCCCCGCCGCTGCCGCCGGCGGCCGCTGTGGGCGCGGGCGCCCGCGCGCCGGTCGCCGTGCACCCCGCCAGACTCGCGGCGGCGGCCGACAGCATGAGCGCGCGACGGTTCAGCATGATGATCTCCGATGAGGCCTCTTACGTAGCCCCATGCTCCGGCCGAGCAAGCGGCCTCACTGCGGCGTGATCAAGCCAAGCCGCGCGGCGGAGAAGCTCGCGGCAAGCCCGGACCCGCTAGGCCGCCTGGAGTTGCTGCTTGACCCGCTCGGCGAGCGTCTTGATGTCGATCGGCTTGGGCAGGAAGCTCACGCCCGTCTCGCCCTCCAGCAGGTCGCTGAACTCGGCCTCCGCGTAACCGCTGATGAACATCACCGGGATGTCGCCCAGGTAGGGCCGCGCGCGCTTCAGCATGGTCGGCCCGTCCAGCCCCGGCATGATCACATCGCTGATCAGCAGGTCGATCCCGCCCCCCTGCTCCTCAGCGATGGCCAGGGCTTCCTCTCCATCACTGGCCTCGATCACCTCATAGCCCCGCGCCCGCAGGAGCCGGGCGGCTATGCCGCGCACCGCGTCCTCGTCCTCCACGAACAGGATGCGCCCCGCTCCGGACAGGTCGCGCGCGGCCGGCTTCTTCTCGGGTGCGGCCGGCTTCGCCTCGCCCGCCGGGGGGTGGTACACGGGAAGGAAGATGCGGAACGCCGCCCCGCCGGAGGGCGGGCTGTCCACGGCGATCCAGCCGTCGGCCTGTTTCACGATGCCGTAAACGGTGGCCAGCCCCAGGCCCGTTCCCTCGCCCACGGGCTTGGTGGTGAAGAAGGGCTCGAAGATCTTCTCCATCACGGCGGGCGGAATGCCCGGTCCGGTATCGGCCACTTCGATGAGCGCGTACTCGCCCGCGGGCGCGTCCGTATAGCCCAGCCGCCGCGCCTCCTCGCTGCTCACCCGGTCCGTGCGGATCGTGACCACGCCCGTGATCCCGGCCATGCGCATGGCGTCGCGCGCATTGACGGCCAAGTTCATCACCGCCGTCTCCAGCTGACTCTTGTCGGCCCGCACCATGGGCAGGTTGCGGCCGTAATTAACCTCCAGCTTAGTGTCCTCACGCAGCAGCCGGCGCAGCAGCACCTCGAAGCCGGTGATCAGCTCGCCCACATCCAGCGTCTCGCGTTGCACCGTCTGCTTGCGGCTGAAAGCCAGCAGCTTGCGCACCAGATCCGCGGCGCGCGTCGCCGTCTGGCGGATCTCGTTCAGCCCTTCATAGGAGGCGTCGCCCACCGGGTGTCGCTGCAACAGCTCGTCCAGGCGCAGCTGGATGGCGGTCAGCAGATTGTTGAAGTCGTGCGCGACTCCCCCGGCGAGCTGACCGATGGCTTGCATCTTCTGCACCTGGGCCAGCTGCAGCTCCAGCTGCTTCTGCTCGCTCACGTCCACGAGGTAGGCCAGCAAACGCCCTTCCCCGCCGGCGACGTACAGGTGCGCCGGCCGCGGGGGATCCAGCGCCAATTTCACCTCCACCGGCCCGCCCCGCTTGGCCTCCAGCCGCGCCCGCGCCTCCGCCGCCGAACCCGCGTCCAGCAGGTCGCCGAAGCGCACGCCGGGCTTGGCCCGGCCCTGGGTCATGACCTCCAGCGCGGTGTTGGCCTCTGCGATGACCGCATCCAGCGGGTCGCCCCCGTCCAGGGCCGCCGCCCCGAACGGCGCCGCCGCCGCAAAGCCGTCGAAGCTGGCGGCGATGGCCGCGACCATGGGCTCCTTGATCTCGGCTGGGCGGATGTTGGAGGCCTCGCCCCGTTGCGGAGATGCGGGAGCCGGCAGAGGCTCGGCGGCCCGGATCAGAAAACGCCGGTCGCCGAAGCGCGTCACGGACGAGGCGCGCTCTCCCGCGCCTCCGATCAGCTCCGCACGGCCGATGTCGCCTCGCTTGGCCGCGTTCAGGGCCGCGTACAGCCCCCCGGCCTCCGAAGTCTTGGGCAGCCGCTTGGCCCCGCCGAACGCCGCCGCCCACCCCGAATTGGCGTGAAGCACACGTCCATCGTTGCTGAGCACGGCCGCAGGCTCGCCTAGCGCGTCCAGCATCTCCCCCCAGCCTTGCCGCTCGACGGCGCCTTTGGGCTCCGACGAGCCGAAGGCGAAGATCCCGATAAAGGCCACCCCGGCCAGTCCCATGAGCAGCAGCAGCCCGGGCCCTGTGGTGGGCCCTGCGCGGAAAGCGGGATAGGCCGCCGCCACGATCGCGATCACGAACAAGGCCGCAGCGGAAGCGCCGACCGCGTCGAAGCTGCGTTTGCCGGCCGGCCGCTCGGTCTGGGTGTTCAGGGTCACGTCCGCCGCCCGCGAATCTGTCATTGAATCTACCATAGCTGAGGTGGTCGGGATGCGGCGTCGCTCATCGCGGCTTCCGCTTGCCCAGGATGAATCCGATGATGGTCGCCACCGCCTCGAAGTGCTGGCGAGGTATGGTCTCGTCCACGTCCACGGCGGCGTAGAGCGCGCGGGCCAGCGGCGGATCCTCCACCACCTCCACGCCGTGCTCCCGGGCCAGGTCGCGGATGCGCAAGGCCAGGGCGTCCACCCCCTTGGCCACGCAGATGGGGGCGGCCGTCTCGCCCGGCTCGTATTTCAGGGCCACGGCGTAGTGGGTCGGGTTCATCACCACGACCGTGGCGGTCGGCACCGCCTGCATCATCCGCTTACGGGATTTCTCCATGCGGATCTGCTTGAGCTTGGCTTTGACGTGCGGGTCGCCTTCGGAGTTCTTGTAGTCCTGCTTGACCTCCTCCTTGCTCATCCGCATCCGCTTCATCCAGCGGAGCCGCTGCCAGAACCAGTCGAACCCGGCCCCGGCCAGCAGCAGGATCAGCACCGCGCCGAACATCGAGATCAGCAGCTCGCGCGCCAGCGGCAGCAGCGCCGAGGGCGGCAGCGCCACCAGGGTCTCCAGCTCCCGCGCGTGCGGCTTGAAGATGATCCAGACCACGACGGCGATGGCGATCAGCTTGACGAAGGACTTGCCGAACTGGAACAGGGCGTCGGCCCCGAACAGCCGCTTCCACCCCTGCATGGGGGACAGCTTCTTGAAGTCCGGCTTGATCTTCTCCGGCGAGAACAGCAGGCCGGTCTGCACCAGGCTCCCCGCCGCCCCCGCAAGCGCCGCGCTCAGCATGACCGCCCCGATGGGCACGCCCACGGCCAGCATGGCCGTCCCCATAACCTGGCGCAGACCCTCGCCCGTGACCTCAAAGGCCTCCGGGCTGGCTATGAAGGGCACCATGGCCCCGGCCAGATCCCGCACCATCCACCCGCCCGCCACCGCCATGACGCTGAACGCCGCAGCCAGCGAGGCCCACTGCGGGAGGTCCATGCTCTTGGCGACGTCGCCCTTCTTGCGAGCCTCGTCGAGCCGTGTGGATGTGGGGTCCTCTGTTTTGGACTCCTTGTCGGCCTCCTCAGCCACCGTGCGCCTCCGCTGGCGGGAGGCGCAGCGCGTGACCCGTCTCGTGCGGGGCCGAAGGGGGAGCCGGAAGGCGGTTCAGAGCCGGACGTCTCACCCGCCGCCTCCAACGAAGCGCTGCAAGTAGGCTTCGTACCGCTCGATCCACACCAGCCCGATCAGGCCTAGGCTCAGCGCGAACACCGACAGCCCCACCAGGACGTTGATGGGCGTCGAAACGAAGAAGATCTGGAACTGGGGCAGCACCCGGCCGATCAGCCCGGCCGCGACGTTCAGCACGAGGGAGAACACGATCACCGGCGCGGCCAGCTGGACTCCCAGGGCGAAGGCCTCGCCCACCGTCCGGATGGCCAGGTCCCCGGCGTCTCCTAGCGGCACGGCCCGGTTCGGCGGAAACAGCGCATAGCTGCGCGCGATGGCCCCGATGAAAAGGTGGTGCAGGTCCGTGGCGAAGATCAGCGTCACCCCTAGCAGGCCCAGAAAGGCGCCCACGGAGGTGTTGGCCGCCCCGCCCAGCGGGTTGGCCGTTTGGGCGAAGCTCAAGGTGGTCTGCAGCGACACCGCCTCCCCGGCCACGGCCAGGGACGAAAGGAACAAGCGCAGCAGCCCCCCGATCATGAGCCCGATGAGCACTTCCTTGATCACCGCTCCGGCCAGCCCGCTCGCCAGCGCCGGGATCGCGGCCACCGTGGGCGCGGCCAGCGGAAACAGCACCAGCGTGAGCACAAAGGCGAAGGCCAGCCGGATGCGCGGGGGCACCGCCGCCTCGCCCAGCCCGGGGATCAGCATCACAATCGCGCCCACGCGCGCGAACACCAGCCCCGCCGTATAGATCTCGACGGGCAGGGCGTCGCCGAACATCACATCCCTGCTATGCGGGTTGCGATCGAGCGCATGAAGCCGCTCATGAGCGCTCCCATCAGCGGCAGAAAGATCAGCAGGGACACGAAGATGGCGATGATCTTGGGCGCATAGACCAACGTGGCTTCCTGAACCTGGGTCAACGCCTGCAACAGCCCGATGCCCACGCCCACCGCCACCGCCACAAGCAGGATGGGCAGCGACATCTGGATGGTCAGCCAGATCGCATCGCGCCCGACATCGAGAACTTCCGCGCCGGACATTCCATGCACTCCGCCTGACAGGTAGGCAGGAATTGCCGCCCTAAAGGTTAACGGGGCGTTGCCGACCGGGAACGACCCGAGGCGACGCGCCCATCACGACATCGGGCGATCCTCGCCATCCCGAGGCCGCCAAGTGGGTGGACCTCCGACGGCTCGCCTCGTGGAGCTCCCCTGCCACGCTCCCCGACTCGGGCCGACGGGGCCGCCTCAGGCCAAGGGCGCCTCTGAGCGGTGCTGGCGTATGCCGCGCATCGCTTCGCGCCGCCGTACGGCCCAGGGCTCGTCATATTCGCCGGGCTCTACGATGGGCAGCTGCAGGCAGACGCTCTGCATCGGCAGCACGTTTCTCCACTGTTCGATGATGCGCTTGTAGGCGCGCCCGGCGGGCCGGATGTTCCGGTCCAGGTCGTAGAGCCCGACCGCGTGCACGCTGCCCCGCTTTGTCCGGAGCAGATCGTTCCAGTCGGTCTGGTCGTGCAGCGAGTACCAGGTGAACCCCACCATGGGCACGCCGCTGTTGCGGACGCTGACCACGTTCGACCACTCCTTGAACAGCCAGTTCACCGCCTCGTCGCCCGAGTACCCCTCCGGGAAGTTGGTCTCGGTGTGCATCACCGGAAGCTTGTAGCGGTCGTAGTACTGCCGCGTGATCTCATAATAGCCGAACACCTCGCCGGCCGGAGAATGGCCGCCCTGGACGGGCACGCGGTGCTCATTCGTCCAATAGTAGTCGTTGCCCAGAATGCAGTGGTGTTTAAGCCGTGTGTTCATGAAGAACTGGTACTCCTGCTCGGTCATGCCGTTGGACAGCAGGTACTGGTACATGGTCGAATTAACCGGCCGCGCGTAGTTCAGATCCAGCGTCAGGAACCGCTCGGCGTTGTAGATCTCCGTCCGGCGAACGGCCTGAGGCTCCTCCGCATGGAAGTATTCGGAAGACTCGCTCTGGATGAAAAGCGCGTCGGGCCGAACCTCCAGGATCGCATCCATGGCCAGAACGTTGGCCGCGGTGACGTGCTTAAGGGCGGTGACGAAGGTCCGATCGGTGGTCCCTTGCTCGTTCCACCAGCCATGGCGCCCCGAGAACATGGCGCAGATGTACATCTCGTTCACGGGCGTATAGAGCTGAACCCAAGGAAACCTCTGAGCGAAGTCGCGCGCGTAACCTGCGAAAAGCAATGGGAAATCTGGGTTCTGGAAGTTACCGATCCAGTCCGGCACGCCGAAGTGGCACAGGTCCACGATCGGGATGATCCCCCGCCGGCGCAGTTCGCCGAAGGTCAGGTCGGAGAACTCCCAATCATAGCGGCCGGGGCCCAGCCAGGTGCGATGGATCGGCGGCCCATAGCGCAGGACGTTGGTCCCGATCTCATCCAGCAGTTCGAAATCCGTGCGCCACTGCTCGTAGTGGCCGCAGGACTCCATCTGGTCCTGACGCACGCGCCCGCCGTCGATGGTCGGGTAGCTGTTCTCGATGCCGGTCGCGAAAAGAAAATGCCACACTCGCTCGGTCCCCCCAGGTGCCCTGACAAGGCTCCGACGCGTGCAGGGGTTCCTCCCAGCCCCTGACGAGGGCGGAAGGCTCGGGAGCCGCCCTTGAGCATCCGTACGCCAAGAGACCGACGCCAAGGTCGACAATCCGACTGCTGCAGTTTAATAAATGTTAAAGCGAAGCAAAAAACGGCCCCGTCCAAGGAACGGCTGAGCTGTTGCGGCATTCTGTTCATTCGCTGGGCAAGAGGGACTATCATGGGCGACGTCTTGGATTTGAGCGAAAAGGGACCTGTCACCTCCGAGTCCCCCGATCCCGCCCGCCCCGAGCTCTGGGGCGGCCTCGAATGCACGGTGAACCGGGTTGGGGACGCCTGGTTCGACCAGACCCCCCGGAACGGCCACGAATATCGAATCAGCGACCTCGACCTGTTCGCCGAGTTGGGCATGACCTCGGTCCGCTACCCGGCCGTATGGGAGCGCATCTCGCCCGAGGATCCGCAGGTGCGCGACTTCCGCTGGACCGATGAGCGGCTCCCGCGCCTGCGCGAGTTGGGCCTGAACCCCATCCTCACGCTCTGCCATCACGGCAGCGGCCCGCACTACACCAGCATGATCGAGGACAGCTTCGCCCCGGGCTTGGCGCTGCACGCCGCCGCCGTGGCCGAGCGTTACCCCTGGGTTCGGGACTACACGCCCGTGAACGAGCCCCTCACCACGGCCCGCTTCAGCGCGCTGTACGGCTACTGGTACCCGCACACCCAGGACGAGGGCCTGTTCTGGACGGCCCTGCTCAATGAGATCGATGCGACGCGACTGTCCATGCGCGCCATTCGCGCCGTGAACCCCGAAGCGCGGCTCATCGCCACCGACGACCTGGGCTTCTGCCACGCCACCCCGCCTCTGCAGCAGGAGGCCGACTTCCAGAACGAACGTCGCTGGGTGGGCTGGGACTTGCTCTGCGGCATGGTCGTTCCCGGCCATGCGCTCTGGGAACGGCTGGCCGCCTTCGGGCTCGAAGAGCGCCTGCGCATGATCGCCGACGATCCCTGCCCGCCGGACGTCATCGGCGTGAACCATTATCTCGCCAGCGAGCGCCTGCTCGACCATCGCGTCGAACTTCACCCGGACCGCGCCGTGGCCGATCGCGAGCTCGGCGACTGCGGCGGCGTCCCCTACGTCGACATCGACGCCATCCGGAACCTGCGCACCCCCATGGTCGGTCTGCCGGGGCTGCTGCGCCAGGCGTGGGAGCGCTACGGGATCCCGGTGGCGGTCACCGAGGTGCACAACGGCGCCAGCCGCGAAGAACAAGTCCGCTGGTTCGTCGAGGTGTGGGACGGCGTGGTCCAGCTCCGCCGAGAGGGCGTGAACATCCCCGCCGTGACCGCCTGGTCCCTGCTGGGCTCGCACGATTGGAACCGCATGGTGACCCGTTTCGTGGGCCACTACGAGGTGGGCGTCTATGACGTGCGCAGCGGCACGCCGCGCCCCACCATGCTCGCGCCCGTTCTCAAGGATCTGGCCGAAGGCCGGCGGCCGCAGGCTGTGGGCTTGGGCTCTCCCGGCTGGTGGCGCAGGTCGAACCGCTTCCTGGACGCCAGCCCGACCGGCCCCGAATACGATCTGGGTCTGGGCGCGGTGGCCCCCAAAGGGGAGCGCCCCCTCCTGATCGTGGGCGCCGACAGCCCCTTGACCCGCCTGCTGGTCGGGTTCTCCGAAGCCCGCGGGCTGTTTTACCGCCGGACGTCCCGGCCTGACGAGGCGCTGATCCGCGCTGTCTCGCCCTGGGCCGTGGTCGACGGCCGCGACTGGGCGGGCGTCTGCGAGGACGCATCGGCCTTCGACGGCGCGGGTCCTCAGCGCCGCTTCACGCCGCCGGAGGCGCTGGTCCGCGCCTGCGCCGCCGCAGGCGTTCCATGCGTCGTGTTCACGGCCAGCACTGACTTCGAAGAGATCGACCAACGGCTGCTCCAGCTGGGCGGGCCCAAGTTCCTGCTGGCTGGGACAGAGCGGATGTTCATGCCCTGGGAGCGCGCCCGCTTCGCGGCCAGCGCGCTGGACAGGCTGGAGTTCGGCCTGCCTGTCGAGGTCAATCCCAACGAGCGCTGGGACGAGACCTATGCGCCCGACGTGGTGGACGCCGTGCTCGACGCCCTCATGGACGGCGTGGCCGGACCGCTCGCGGTCGTCTCGCACGAGCGGTGGTCGGTGGCCGACTTCGTGCGCGCCGTGGCCGATGTGGCGGAGGCCGATCCCAGCCTGGTGGTGGAGCGTCCCCGGCCGACGATCCGCTACGCCTCCCCCGAACCAGAGGCGCGCTGGAATTTCGTACCCGTCCTGCCCCCGCTCGAGACCACGGTGGAACGCTTCGTACGCGAAAGCCGTCACGACCGTCGTACGGGCACCCCCGACATCGAGCGCCGCGCCGACGAGACCCACCTCCAGGCCGCGGAATGATGCGGGCGTTGCGCAAGGCCCGGGAGGCGCTCTGGATCACCGTGATCCTGTCGTTCCTTCTCGCGGCCTGCGCAGAGGGAGCAGACGCCGCCGCCCAGCGCCCGGCGGCGCCGGCGGCGGCCGCTCCGCCGCACCACCGGCTCACGGGCGCCGCCACCGACTACGACCCGCTGCTGTCCGCGGTCGGCGACGCCCGGTTCGTCCTGCTTGGGGAATCCACCCACGGCACCAGCGAGTTCTACGCCGAACGCGCCCGCATCACCGAGCGCCTCGTCCGCGAACGCGGCGCCCTGGCCGTGGCCATCGAAGGTGACTGGCCCGACGCCGATCGACTGAGCCGCTATGTCCGCGGCATCGGCCCGGACCGCACCGCGGCCGAAGCTCTGTCCGACTTCGAGCGGTTCCCCCGCTGGACCTGGCGGAACGCCGAGTTCGAGGGCTTCGTCGAGCGGCTGCGCGCCTACAATCTGACCCAGCCGGCCGGCCGCCGTGTCGGGGTCTATGGCATGGACGTCCAGAACCTGTTCGAGGGTCAGGAGGCCGCCGTGGAGTGGCTGGCTCGCCACGATCCGCCGGCGGCCGCCCGCGCCCGGACCCAGTACCGGTGCTTCGCCCCTTATAGAGGCGAGTCCAGCCGTTATGGCGAGGCCGCACGCCGCCCCAACCGCTCGTGCGAACGCCAGGCCGCCGCCGTGCTGGCGGAGTTCCGGGGCCGCCCCAGGCCCGCCGACCCCGAAGCTGCGGAAGCTCTCTTCTCCGCCCAGCGGAACGCTGCGGCCGTTGTAGCGGCCGAGGCTTACTTCCGGGCCGCCTATGCGGGCGCTTACAGCTGGAACGTGCGCGACCGCCACATGGCGGACGCGGTGGCCGAGATCTCCGCTCACGCCCAGGCCCTTTCCGGCCAACCGGGCAAGGTCGTAGTCTGGGCTCACAACACCCACGTGGGCGACGCCCGCAGCACGGCGATGAGCCAGCGCGGGGAGCTCAACCTCGGCCAACTGCTGCGCGAACGGAATGGCCGGGGCGCCTTCCTGGTGGGCTTCCTGACCCACTCGGGAACCGTCATGGCGGCGCCCGAATGGGACATCCCCGGCCGTGTCTACGACCTCAGACCCGCCCTGCCGGAAAGCTTCGCCGGCCTGCTCCACGCTCAGGGCCTGCAGCGGGCGCTGCTCCTCAGCCGCGATCCCGCCGTATCGGCGGCCTTGGCGGGGCCGCGCCTGGAACGCGCGGTGGGCGTGATCTACCAGCCTCGAACCGAGCGGCAGAGCCACTACTTCGACGCCCTGCTCTCTCGCCAATTCGACGCCGTGGTCTACATTGACCGCACCCGGGCGGTGACGCCGCTGCGGTAGGAGGAGGCAGAATGCCGGTCCGCACAGCGCTCGCCGCCCTCGCAGCCGCCCTGCTCTGCCTGGCTTCCACCCAAGCCGCCCAAGACGACCGGCGCGCCGAACGCGAGCGCATGGTCGCCAACATCGCCCAGCTCGCGGCCGCCGGGGCGGCGACCGGCTCCGGACGGTCTCGCCGTCTCGATCCGGATGTGCTGCTGGCCCTGCGCCGCACGCCGCGTCACCTGTTCGTGCCCCAATCGCAGCAGAGCCGCGCCTATACCGACGGCGCGCTGCACATCGGCTATGAGGCGACCATCTCCCAACCCTTCATCGTGGCCCTGATGACGGACCTGCTTGATGTCGAGCGCGACGATGTCGTCCTGGAGGTGGGGACCGGCTCCGGCTACCAGGCCGCCATCCTGTCCCAGCTGGCCGGCCAGGTTTACTCGGTTGAGATCGTGCCGCAGCTGGCCCAGCGGGCCGCGGCCCAGCTCAAAGCGTTGGGTTACAACAACGTCGCCGTTCGCGCCGGCGACGGCTACGCCGGTTGGCCCGAACACGCGCCGTTCGACGCCATCATCGTCACCGCCGGCGCCACCCGTATCCCGGCGCCCCTCGTCCGCCAGCTGAAGCCCGGGGGACGCATGCTCATCCCCGTCGGGGCCTCGTCCCGTTCCCAACGCCTCACCCTGGTGCGCAAGGACGCCCACGGCCGCGTCCGCTCCGAACGCCTTCTGGACGTCAACTTCATTCCCCTGGTCGAACCCCCGCGCTGAACTAGGCCGCCTGTTCGACCTCTCCCGGCGCGCCCTCGTCCACGTCGGACTGCGCCTCGGCGTCCACTCCCTCGTCCAGCCGTTTCTCGTCCGCTTCCAACTGCTTGGCGGCGTCCGGAAAGATCCCGAACCGCGCCGCCACGTCCGGAGCGAAACGCAGCAGGTCGGGGCGGAGCTTGAGCAGGCTGATGTCCTTGGCCTTGCCCTCCATCATGACGTCGAACTCCAGCCCCTCCGCATCACGCATAAAGCGGGCGAACTCGAACGGGTTGGTGAAGTCGGCGTGCCCCGTCCAGATGGGCGGCAGCAACACCGTCTTGGTCCGTGCGGTGGGCTTCACGGGCGCCAGCGTCACCTCTCCCTTGCGTGGCTTGGCCGCGCCGGCCTTGGCCGCCTCGCGCTGTTTGGAGGTGATCTTGCGCTTCACCTCCCGCAGTTCCGTCCGGGGCGAGGAGAAGTGCAGCTTGGGCCGACACCCGTCCGGCCAGCTCCGGACGAAGCGCTCCAGCGTGGGCCGCATCTCCAATCGCTCCGGATTGAGGCACCAGAAGTGCTGGTAGTCGAACACCAGCCGCACGCCCGTCCGTTCGTGGATCCATAGGACATCGGCTGCGGAGAAGCGGATATCGTCGTTCTCCAGCACCAGCCGTCGCCGCACGTGCTCGGGACAGGCGTTCCAGCCGTCGATCCAGCGCGCCCGGCTGGCCTCCCGATCGTCGTAGACCCCGCCCACATGGGTCACCAGCACCGCCTCCGGCCCGAGCTCCATGCGGTCCAGCATCTCCGCCTGGCTGGCCAGGTCCCAGATGCTCTTGCGGGTCAGCTCGGCGTTCGGGCTGTTCAGCAGCACGTACTGCGACGGGTGAAAGCTCAGCCGTATGTCCAGCCGGCGGGCCTTGGCGCCGAATGCGCGCAGCTCCGCGTCGCTTTCGGCCACCATGCCGTGGAACTGCGGCATGTCCGGATGAGTGGCGTAGGGCGCGAGGTCCGAGCTCAGCCGGTACATGGTGAGCTTCACCTTGGCGAGGTGATCCAGCACTTGGTCGACGTATTCGAGCGATGTCTTCAGGTGCGGGTTCTTCCGCCAGCCCCGGGTGTCATTGCTCTTCAGATCCGGCCTCCCCATCACCTTGACGGGAAACCCCAGCCGTAGCGGCTTCGTCCTATCGTCGTTCATGCGGCGGCCTGTTCAGGGATGCGCTCCTCGGGAAAGCCGAGGCTCGAGGCGAAGTGGTTCCAGTCGGGGATGCGCAGCGCCCCACCCGTCGCCTGCCGGTGGCCTGAGCCGTACTGCTCGTCGGCCCCAGGCGGACGGCGTTCGGCTAGAAAGGCGATCAGGTCCCGGTCCCCGCCCGTGCGCGCGGCGAAGTGCACCCACCCCGGGCGGTAGCCCGTGTTGGCCGCCAGCACGACCTTGTCCTTCAACCGCCCCCGCCACTGCTGCGCCACCAGCGGGTGGATCTGGCAGGGCGAGTGGAAGCGGATCAGGGCCACATCACCCCGCACCTTGGGCCCGATCCGTTTTGCCCTGTCCAGTTCACCGGCCACCTCCGCCTTGGCGGCTCTCAGCTGCGCCGTCTCGGGATGGACTGCGCCGATGATCTCCTTCGGACCCTTGGCCTTGAGCAGCAGCGCCAGGCTGGGCGCCGCATCCGCCGCCGCCGCCCGCCGCGGCGCGTTCAGCAGGGAGACCGCATCCCGCAGCGCCGTCTTTCCCAGAGCCTGGGCCTCCGCCATCTCGGTGAAGCCGGCCCCTTCGGCCATGTCCCCGATCAGCCCCAGCCCGGCGATCCAGACCAGATCGTCGACTGGGGCCAGCACGCCGGCGCACCAATAGGCCAGCAGCGCCGAGGTCGGCTCCGGCTCCAGCCCGGCGCCGCTGATCACCACTGCATCGCCCGGAACTCCCGTCGGCACATGGTGGTCGATCACCACCGTGGGCGTGCCCGGCTTCAGGGGCCCCTCCCGGACGCCCAGGTCCGTCACGATCAATCCGCCTACCTCCTCGCGCGCCAGCTCCGCACGCACGGCCTCCGACCACGGGTTCTCGCCGCGGCCGACCACGCGCAGCCGCGCCGGCCGCCCTGCCCGCTCGAAGCCCCGCGCCAGCAGCGCCATGGCGGAAAGCCCGTCCGCATCAAAGTGGCCCAGGATCAGCGCGGGCCTGCCGGGGTCGAAGCGATCGGCCGCCGCACGGAAGGCCTCGCGCACGACGGGCCGGGGATCGGGACGCTCGCTCACCTCCGCCTAACGGCCGACCTCCGCCGGGCGTTGCTCACAGGGCGCGCACGCTGATCATCACCCGCTCGCGATCACCGGGCGTGCGTTCGATGAGCAGCCGCGCCACCTGGGCGTCATCGTGAAAGACGTAGCCCTTGATCGCGTCCAGCACCGCCTTGGCCAGGTTGTCGAGGTCGATGTGCGGCGGCTCCCCCACATGCTCCATGCGGATCTCGACGGCGTAATCGCCATAGGTCGGCCGCGTCCCCCGCCATTCCTTGCGGAAGAACTCATAGATCAGCGGCTTGTAATAGCGCGCCTGGGTGGTGATCCCGTCGCAGACGATATGCAGCCCGCCCCCGACCTCCCGCGCCCGCACCTTCCCCGAACCGACCCAGCCCGCCGCGTTCACCCGCTCCGCCTTCCGCCGCCGTTCCGCTGTGCTACACCGCCCGCCCCCGCAAGACGAAGGGCTGACCCCGTGGCCGAAACCCGCACCGAAACCGACACCTTCGGCCCGATCGAAGTCGCCGCCGACCGTTACTGGGGCGCCCAGGCTCAACGTTCCCTCGGCAACTTCAAGATCGGCTGGGAACGCCAGCCCCTGCCCGTGGTCCGGGCCCTGGGCATCGTCAAACGCGCCGCCGCCGAAACCAATATGGCGCTCGGCCGCCTGGACCCGCAGATCGGTGAGGCCATCGTGGGCGCGGCCGACGAGGTGATCGAGGGCAAGCTGAACGACCACTTCCCCCTGGTCGTGTGGCAGACCGGCTCCGGCACCCAGTCCAACATGAACGCCAACGAGGTGATCTCGAACCGCGCGATTGAGCTGCTGGGCGGCGAGATGGGCAGCAAGAAGCCGGTTCATCCGAACGACCACGTCAACATGAGCCAGTCGTCGAACGACACCTATCCGACAGCCATGCACATAGCCTGCGCCGAGGAGATCGTGCACCGCCTCCTGCCCGCGCTGCAGAAGCTCCGCAACGCGCTGAACGACAAGGCCCAGGCCTGGTCGCACATCATCAAGATCGGCCGCACCCACACCCAGGACGCCACCCCGCTGACGCTCGGCCAGGAGTTCAGCGGCTACACCACCCAGGTGGAGCTTGGCCTTGAACGCATTCAACAAACCCTGCCCCGCTTGATGGAGCTGGCGCAGGGCGGCACGGCGGTCGGCACCGGCCTCAACGCGCCGGTCGGGTTCGCGGAACAGGTGGCCGACAAGATCGCCCAGATCACGGGCCTGCCTTTCAAGACCGCCCCCAACAAGTTCGAGGCCCTGGCCGCGCACGACGCCATGGTGTTCTCACACGGCGCCATCAACACGGTGGCGGCCTCCCTGTTCAAGATCGCCAACGACATCCGCTTCCTGGGCTCCGGCCCGCGCTCGGGCCTGGGCGAGCTGGCCTTGCCTGAAAACGAGCCCGGCTCCTCCATCATGCCCGGCAAGGTGAACCCCACCCAGGCCGAGGCGCTCACCCAGGTCTGCGTGCAGGTGTTCGGCAACCACGCGGCCATCACCTTCGCCGGCAGCCAGGGTCATTTCGAGCTGAACGTCTTCAACCCGGTGATGGCCTACAACTTCCTGCAGTCCGTGCGCCTCCTGGCCGACGCCGCGGTCAGCTTCACCGACAACCTCGTGGTGGGGACCCTGCCCCGCGAGGACAACATCAAGGCCGCGCTGGACCGTTCCTTGATGCTGGTCACGGCCCTGGCCCCCGCCATCGGCTACGACAACGCCGCCAAGATCGCCAAGACCGCGCACAAGAACGGCACCACCTTGCGCGAGGAAGCCGTGGGCGGCGGCTATGTCACCGACGAACAGTTCGACGCGGTGGTCCGCCCGGAGCTGATGATCGGCCCCGGATGAGCATCTCCATCCATCTGCTCACGCGCTTTCCGCCCATCGGCTTCGGCCAGCTGCGCGCCGAGGCGGAAGCGGAAGGCGATTCCCAGTTGGAGCAGTTGGCCGCCGGCTGGGAGGACCGCTCCCAGCGGTTCCAGCTCGAGGGCGAAGCCCTCTTCGCCGCCCTGCTCGAGGACCGCTTGTGCGGCTTCGGCGGCTTGGCCCACGACCCTGTCCTGCCGCCGCAGGAGGTGCTTCGCGTGCAGCGGCTATACGTTCGGCCGGACTACCGTCGCCGCGGCTTGGGCCGGGCGCTCCTCCGAAGGCTGGTGCAGCACGGGCTGCGCCACGCTCCGACCCTGGTGGCCGAAGCGAGCGCTCCCGCGAGCCGCGCCTTTTTCGAGGCGTGCGGATTCACCGCTGTGGAGGCCCCGGGCGTCACCCACCGTCTGCTCCGCGAGGAGGACGCCGCCTAGGGTCCGCGCCCCTGACCACGGGCCGGCGGACCCCTCATCACCCGGCGGGACGGGGATTGACGTCATTCTCGCGCTCACGGCCCAGTTCCTCGGCGACGCTCTCGCCCCGCTTGCCCCGGCGGTCCCACTCGCGCTGCGTCAGGCAGGTCTTCTGCTTGCGAACCCGGCTGCCCGTCACATCATTCGCGCGGCACACGACCCGGTCCGCCCGGGCCTGAACAGCCGGCTTGGCCGCCGCGGCGACCGTCGCGCTCGGCTTGGGCTGGGTTCATCCATCATCGGCAAAGACCACGGCCGAGAGCAGGCTTACGCCCGCCAGGACCAGCATTCTCATGGCGTTTCTCCTACGAGAACGACAGGGCGCCACAGCTTGGCGGAACTGGCAGGCCCCGGGGCTCGGCTCAGGTCTTCAGCCGCCAGCCCGTCTTGAAGATCCAGGCCACCACCGCCAGGCACAGGCCGAAGAAGCCCAGGGTCGCCAGCAGGCTCCAGCCCACGCCCACGTCGGACAGGCCGAAGAAGCTCCAGCGGAATCCGCTGATCAGGTACACGACCGGATTGAACAGGGTGACCGTGCGCCAGACGGGGGGCAGCATGTCGATCGAGTAAAAGGCGCCGCCCAGAAATGTCAGCGGGGTCACGATCAGCATGGGGATGAACTGCAACTGCTCGAAGCCGTTGGCCCACAGGCCGATGATGAAGCCGAACAGGCTGAAACTCACCGCCGTCAGCACCAGAAAGGCCAGCATCACGAGCGGGTGCTCGATCCTGAGCGGCACGAACAGGGCCGCGGTCGCCAGGATGACCAGCCCCAGCACCACCGACTTGGTCGCCGCCGCCCCTACATAGGCGATGACGATCTCCCCATAACTCACCGGGGCCGAGAGCAGCTCGTAGATGGTCCCCGTAAACTTCGGAAAATAGATGCCGAACGAGGCGTTGAAGATGCTTTGGGTGAAGAGACTCAGCATCACCAGCCCCGGCACGATAAAGGCGCCGTAGGGCACGCCTTCCACCTCGGTGATGCGCGAGCCGATCGCCGCCCCGAACACCACGAAATAGAGCGAGGTCGAGATCACCGGCGAGGCCAGGCTCTGCCAGAGCGTGCGCAGGCTGCGCGCCATCTCGAAGCGATAGATAGCCTCGATCGCGTGCCTGTTCATCGACGAAGCCTCATGCGCGCACCAGGTCCACGAAGATGTCCTCCAGCGAACTCTGTTGGGTGCTCAGGTCCTTGAACCCGACCCCCAACTCCGAGAGGCGCCGCATCAACGACGGCACGCCCGTGCGCGGGTCATGGCTGTCGAACCCGTAAACCAGGGCCCGACCTTCGTCCGCCAGTTCCAGCCTCCAATCCGCCAGCTCCGGCGGCACCGCGGCCAGCGGCTCCTGCAGTTGGAGGGTCAGCCGCTTGCGTCCCAGCTTGGCCATCAGCGCCGCCTTTTCCTCGACCAGGATGATCTCGCCCTTGCTGATCACCCCGATCCGGTCGGCCATCTCCTCGGCCTCCTCGATGTAGTGGGTGGTCAGGATCACGGTCACGCCCTGCCCCCGCAGCCCGCGCACCACTTCCCACATCTCGCGCCGGAGCTCGACGTCCACCCCCGCCGTGGGCTCGTCCAGAAACAGGATGTCCGGCTCGTGCGACAGGGCCTTGGCGATCAGAACCCGCCGTTTCATTCCTCCGGACAGGGTCATGATCTTGCTGTCCTTCTTGTCCCACAGCGACAGGCGCCGCAGCACCGCCTCGATGTGGGCCGGGTTGCGCGCCTTGCCGAACAGGCCGCGCGAAAAGCTGACCGTGGCCCAGACCGTCTCGAAAGCGTCGGTGGTCAGCTCCTGCGGAGCCAGGCCGATCCGCGAGCGCGCCGCGCGATAGTCGCGCACGACGTCGTGCCCGTCGGCCAACACCGTCCCGCTGGTGGGCGTCACGATCCCGCAGATGATGTTGATGAGCGTGGTCTTGCCGGCCCCGTTCGGCCCCAGGAGCGCGAAGATCTCCCCTCGCCGGACCTCGAGGTCCACCCGCTTCAAGGCCTGGTGCCCCGAGCGGTAGGTCTTGGTCAGGCCCCGGACGGAGATCGCAGACGTCATGGCGCCGCAGATAGGCCAGCTTGGCCGTTTAGGCGAGAGATCGCCACGCGATCAGTCGAGCTCCGCCAGCAAACGCGCGTAGCCCCCGTCCAGCGTGCGCCGGAGTTGCTGGCGGTAGCTCGTAAAGGCGGCGTCCGCCGGCCCGACCAGGCCATAGGACGGCGCCTCCCGTCCCCGCAACGGAACTAGAACCATGGGCGACGATACCGGCGTGAGCTGCGAGCCCCGTCCTGCGTGCAGAGTGGCGATCAGGCCGTGCAACTCGCCCCCGGTCGTCGGCCGGCCGAGAACGATCATCCTGTGCTGCCCCTGCCGGTTGGTGACCAGGTAGACGTGTCCGGACTGATTGGGCAGGGCCACCACCCCGCTCTGGGTGAAACCCGCGTCCAGCCGGTCCGCTTCCCGAAAGGCCAGACAGGAGGCTCCCGCGTCCCAGGCGATCTCCGTGCGGTAGGCGTAGACGGCGCCCGGCGTGTCGAACGACAGGCGCAGAGTCAGGTAGGGCCCCTCCAGCCAGGCCACCGCCGGCCGTGCATAGGCGCCCAGCGACTCCGGCGCCAGCTCGCCCTGCCCCGCCTTGTCCGGCTCCGGACGCAGCGGCGCCCCCAAGGCTTCCTCCAGCCGGACGGTGGTGGCCAGGGTGAAGGGCCTGCGCCCCGCCAAGGCCTTTTCAAGCGTGGACAGGCTGATGCGAGCCGCGTGGGCCAGCTGCTCGCGCGACATCCGGCGGCGCGCCAGCGCCTCGCGAACCTCCGCCGCGATGGCCCTGCTCTGCGCTTCCGACAGGTCCGGGTCGGACTGCGACGTCATGGCTCCGCACAATTGCGCACACGCCTGCATAGCTGCGTCCTTCGCCGCCCCACAAGGCGGACCCGTGATGGACTTGGCCGGAGGGGGCCGCGACCGACGCTGGCGCCGGGCTCGCCCGACAGCGACGGTGGCTCCGACACACGGAGCTGAGCCTTGAAAGACCCCCTTCCCCTTCCCGCCGCCATCTTCGGCGGTCTTCTCGCGGTGGGGCTCCTGGGCGCGGGGGCCTCCGTCGGCGGAGGTCTGGCCGACGCCACCTCCGACGACCGCACCGTCTCGGTGCGCGGCCTGGCCGAGCGCGACGTCAAGGCCGACCATGGCAGCCTGCCCATCAGCCTGAGCGCCGAAGCCGACAACCTGCCGGAGGCTCAAGCCGCCCTGGACCGCGAGGTGGCCGCCGCCCGCAGCTTCCTCCTCCAGCAGGGCTTCAAGCCGACCGACATCAGTCTCAGCCAGTTCTCCATCACCGACCAGCACGCTGACCGCACCTTCCAGAAGGGCGAGGTGCGGCCGCCCCGCTGGTGCGTGGCCCAGACAGTCACGGCCAATACGGCCGAGGTCGACCGCGTCGATCGCGCGCTCGCGGCCACCAACGACCTGGTCCGCCAAGGGGTGATCTCGGCCAGCGCCAGCACGGCCAGCTTCAGCTTCAACGGCCTGAACGAGATCCGCGCGCCCATGATCCGCGAAGCCACAGCCAGCGCCCGCTCCGGCGCGGAGGAGTTCGCCCGCGACTCCGGCTCACGCCTGGACGGCATCCAGGACGCCACCCAGGGCTCGTTCGAAATCGTGGGCGTGGACGAGACTTACGAAGAGGGCAGCCAGCTGCACAAGCGCGTGCGGGTGGTCACCAGCGTCAGCTACCGCCTGCGGTGAAAGGGAAGACGATGCGCACTGCAAGCAAGTTGATTCTCGTGGGCGGGGCTGCCGCCCTCGGGCTGACCGCCGTCTCGCTCCGAGGACTAAGCCTGAAGCTTCCAGCATCGGAGCAGGAGGCGCCCGCCCGGCCCGCTTCGGCGGCTGCAGCCGCCTCACCCTCCACCGAAGGGCCGAGCTTCCATTGCACGGGGGCTAGAACCGCGATCGAGCGCGCCATCTGCGCTGATCCCGAGCTTTCGCGCCTGGACGCCGACTTGGCCGAACGCTTCCGGACCGTCCTCGCTTCAGCCACGGGCGGTGAACGTTCGGCCCTGCTCACGGCGCAGCGTGGCTGGCTTGGTGAGCGCGATCTGGCCTGCGCGAAGCACCCGACCGAGGATGCCCTGCCGTGTCTCAGAGAGGCCTACTCGGCCCGGGCCGTTTGGTTGGAGGCCACAAGGGGCGGAGAAGGGCCGTTCTGCGAAGACCTGGAACAGGCCTGGCGCGCCGCTGATCGCCTGAAGCAGCCGCGCTTCAGCCTCCACAGCGCTGATCTCGCGAGCGACCGCTTCCGCATCTTCGATCGGGAGGAGGACCAGCAGTCTGCGGAGGACCACCCGGAGTGGGCCAACCGGCTCCCCCAAAGCAAGCTCCTCGACACGGTCGGGATCAACACCCGTATCATTCGCGCAACGGGCGCTTCGCCGCTTCTGACCGCCGTGGTCGAAACGGGCGGCACAATGCAGTGCAGCAGCTTCGAGTTCTACGAGCCAGTCCAAGGATCGTTTCGGCGCATCGAGGCGCCTGAGCCCGAAACGGACGAATACTGCATGCAGTCGACCGAGATAGCCCGGGTGGGGTCGACCCCGGCTCTCGTCCAGGAAGTCACCGGCGAGGACGCTGACTACGCCAAGATCGTTCAACGGCAAGCCTCGGGCTGGCGGACCACCTGCGAGTTGACCGCTCACTACCGCACCGACTTCCAGGTCGACGCGGAGTTCTGCGGCGGCGCTGACTGCGCTCCCTTCCGCTCCCGCGTTCTGGCCTGGGTGCGAGAGCTGGACGTCTACGAGGACGCACACGCCGGATCGTCAGCGGACGCACCTCCGCCCTCAGGCCTGCAGCGGACCCGCCGGCACGATCCTCGCGGTTATTGCTGCAGCCCCTTCGAGGGAGAGCCGGGATGGGAGGACGGCGGCGGGTCCGTTCCGACGTTCGGGCGGGAGTATGCAGGCGAGGCCGCCACCCAATTCCTGAGCGATCGTCCCTTGTACGGCTTCGACACTGCGCGCGAACGCTACCTCGTCCGTCTTAGCCCGGCCATGTTCGGGTGGCGCACCACGGACGACTATGTCGTGGGCGTATACCGTCTTCGCGGGAACAGATTGGAGCCCGTCGCGGGCTACGTCGTGCTCCAAAGACGCGCTGGCCTGGACCGCATCGAGCGAGGCTCTTGACCTTGGGGCCGGCCCACATGCACCGGCGTGGGCTCGGCGGGAAGCTGACGCCGAGTCCACACGCGTCGCTCAGGTTCAGCAGCACGCCGTTGGCGTTGCTGTCCACCTGGGGCAGGAGATGGTGCTGCCCGTCCCGGGCTTGCTGCCCTGGCGCTTCAGCTCGAGCTGGCCGTCGCGGAAGCGTCGATCTCGCCCACGCGGGTGGCGGTCAGGTCCAAGCCCGCCGTGCCGCCCAGGCCGGTCGCGCCCGAGCCGGCGTCGCCGAGGTCGCCGTCCATCACGGGCTTTCAGCGGACCGGGATTGCTGTTGAAGCCGGTCATGGTGCAGGCTTCGTCTCTAGAGGGGGACAGCCTCCACAACATGGGGCGGAGGCCAGGAGTCGCCATGAGCAAGGTCGTGAACTTGACTAGGGCGCGAAAGGCCCGCGCCCGCGCGGCCGAGAGCGCCGGGGCGGCGGAGAACCGCGTCCGTCATGGCCGCACCAAGGCCGAGCGCGCCCAGGCCTCGGCCGAGGCCGCCGGGGCCGCCGCCCGTCTGGACGGTCACAAGCGCGAGCCCGAGTCCTGAGCGCCGGCCTGCGCAAACGCTCCGTCCTGCTGGCCGGCCACTCCACCTCCGTGGCGCTGGAGCCGGAGTTCTGGAGCGCGCTGGAGGCCATGGCCCGCGACCGCGGCCAGAGCCTGGCCGCCCTGATCGCGGCGGTGGACGCGGGCCGGGGCGAGCGTCCGCTGGCCTCCGCCTGCCGCGTGGCCGCCCTCCTGGACCGATCGGTGGAGTCTTAGGCGACTTGGGTTGGGGGGCTACTTGGGTTCGGGGCCCTCGCCCGGTGCGGGCTGGCCTGGGACCGGGGTGGGCATGATCGCCCCCGCCCCGCCTTCGTCCACAGGAGCGGCCACGCCCGAGTCGGCGGCCCGGCGGCGACCGTCCGCCTCCACAAAAGCGATCATCCCCAGCATGACAAGCAGGGCGATCACGATCACGGCCAGGGTGGAGTTCTTGCTTCGCCGGCGGCGGGGAACGTCGGTCATCAAATTCGGTCCTTACTGGCGCGCCTGGACGTTCAGGGTCGCGTCGCGCTGAATGGCGGCCTCAGCCTGGTCCGGCGAGGCAGGACGGGCGGCGGCGGGGGTGTCGTCGGCTTCCGGCCCGGTCTGCGCCTGGGCCGAGGCTGCGGCCTGTTCGGCCGGGGCGTCGGGGTCGCTGGGCGTCTGGGCCAGGGCCGCATCCACCTGAGCCCGGATGACGTCTCCGTCCGGCACGGGCATGTCGGGCAGCTCGTCGGTGATCACCGCCTCGGTGGGCGTAACAGGGGTCTGCGCGGCGTCCGGCCAGAACAGATAGGCGGCCACCCCGATTGCGCCGATCACCGCCGCCCCGATCAGGAAGGCCACCGCCGGGCTACGCCGCCGCGCATGCAAGGTGCGCGCGACCGAGGCCTCGCTGCCCGTTTCGGGGCTGGCGGCCAGGGTTTCCGGCGTGGGGTCGGTGGTCTCCATCCCGCTGAAACGGCCAAGCCGCGACCCAGGTTCCTCTTTCGCCCGGGAGGCGAGACACCGGGCCGCCCTCCCCATCCGGCTCCGGCCGGTCTATGTTTGTTCCGTGACTCAGCCCGCCCTCAAACTCAGCGACCTCGCCCGCGCCCAGCCTCCCGTCGGCGCCTCGGCCCCCGCCTATCTGGAAGGCCTCAACCCCGAGCAGCGCCAAGCCGTCGAGGCCGTCGACGGCCCCGTCCTGGTTCTGGCCGGCGCGGGTACGGGCAAGACGCGCGTGCTGACCACCCGGTTGGCGCACATCCTGGCCACCGGCCGGGCCCGGCCCTGGGAGCTGCTCGCGGTGACCTTCACCAACAAGGCTGCGCGTGAGATGCGCGAGCGCATCACCCATCTGATCGGGCCCAGCGCCGAGGGCCTCCGCTGGCTGGGCACCTTCCACTCCGTCGCCGCCCAGATCCTGCGCCGCCACGCCGAACTGGTCGGCCTCAAGAGCACCTTCACCATCCTGGACACCGACGACCAGGAGCGGCTTATCAAGCAGATCCTCGAAGCCGAGGGTCTGGACACCAAGCGTTGGACGCCGCGCACCTTCGCCGGCCTGGTCGACCACTGGAAGAATCGCGGCTGGACCCCCGACCGCCTTCCCGCCTCCGAGGATTTCGCCGGCGGCCGCGGCCAGAGCCTCTACGCCCAATATCAGGACCGCCTGCGCATCCTGAACGCCTGCGACTTCGGCGACCTGTTGCTGCACAACATCACCATCTTCACCAAGCACCCGGACGTGCTTGGGGAATTCCACGGCCGCTTCCGCTATATTCTGGTGGACGAGTACCAGGACACCAACGTCGCCCAGTACTTGTGGCTGCGGCTGCTCGCGCAGGCGCACCGCAACGTGTGCTGCGTCGGCGACGACGACCAGTCCATCTACGGCTGGCGCGGCGCGGAGGTGGACAACATCCTGCGCTTCGAACGCGACTTCCCCGGCGCGGAGGTCATCCGCCTGGAGCGCAACTACCGCTCGACCAGCCACATCCTGGCCGCGGCCAGCGGCCTGATCAGCGCCAACAAGGACCGCCTGGGCAAGACGCTCTGGACCGAAGCCGACGGCGGCGAAAAGGTCCGCGTCCGCGGCGTCTGGGACGGCGAGGCCGAGGCGCGCCAGATCGCCGACGAGATCGGAACCTGGCACAGGCGCGGCTCCGGCGACGGCCCGCGGCGCCTCCGCGAGGCGGCCATCCTGGTCCGCGCCTCCTTTCAGATGCGCGCCTTTGAGGAGCGCTTCGTCCTGGAGGCCATCCCCTACACGGTGGTGGGCGGTCCGCGCTTCTTCGAGCGCCAGGAGATCCGCGACGCCCACGCCTATCTCCGCCTGGTCCAGTCCGAGGACGACGATCTGGCCTTTGAGCGCGTGGCCAACACGCCCAAGCGCGGTCTGGGCGACGCCTCCGTGCAGAAGATCCTGCAGCTGGCCCGCGCCAACGGCGTTTCCGCATCCACCGCCTCCCGCGGCCTGGTCAACTCCGACGAGCTTCCGGCGCGCACCCGCACCGCGCTGAACACCTTCCTGCGCGACCTCGACCGCTGGCGGGCCATGGCGGCCGGCGGGGAGCACCACGCGCGGCTGACCGAGACCATCCTGGAGGAGTCCGGCTACACCGACATGTGGAAGGCCGACCGCGCCACCGGCCCCACCCGGCTCGACAACCTCAAGGAGCTGGTCCAGGCCATGGGCGCCTATGACACGCTCGGGGCCTATCTCGAGCACGTCTCCCTGGTCATGGACCTCGACCGGGGCGACGGAGCGCAGGACGCCGTCCAGATCATGACCCTGCACGCCGCCAAGGGCCTGGAGTTCCCCCTGGTCTTCCTCCCCGGCTGGGAGGAAGGCGTCTTCCCCTCCCAGCGGTCGATCGACGAGAAGGGCGAAAAGGGCCTGGAGGAGGAGCGCCGCCTGGCCTACGTCGGCATCACCCGCGCCCGCGAAGAAGCCCGCGTGAGTTTTGCGGCCAACCGCCAGGTCTACGGCCGCTGGACCAGCCAGCTCCCCAGCCGCTTCGTCGACGAACTCCCCCTCGCCAACGTCGAGGCCAGCAGCGAGACCGGCTACTACGGCGGCGGCCCCGGCATGCAGGAAGCCCGCTCCCGCTGGGACGAAGCCCCGGTCTTCGCGGCCGGCGGCTACACCTCCCCGGGCTGGCGCCGCGCCAGCGAACGGGCCAACACCGCCCAGCCGATCACCCCCCGTCAGCGCGTGTCGTCCGTGCCCATCGAGGGCGAGGGGCGATTAGTCGCCACCAGCGACCCCGCCGCGGGCGCCTCGGCCTACAAGCGCGGCGACCGCGTCTTCCACCAGAAGTTCGGCATGGGCACGGTGGGTGCGGTGGAGGGCAACAAGCTCACCGTCGCCTTCGACAAGGCGGGCGAGAAGAAGGTGATCGACACGTTCGTCGCGCGGGGGTGACGGGTGGAACTGCGGTCAGTCGAACAACGAGCTAACGCATAGCCCCGTGTCCGTCAGCCGATCGAACTTCGCAGATGTCTCTGAAGCTGATCTCCGCAGCCTGATAGCTGCTGGAACGCCGGAAGGCGCCGACCTCGAGTACAAGCGCGACATGTACGGCGGCTCTGATGCGGACGTAAAGGAGTTCCTAAAGGACGTCTCTTCTCTGGCGAACAGCCAGGGAGGGCACCTCTTGATCGGAGTTGATGAGAGCGCCGGCGCTGCCTCAGCGCTAGCTCCCCTTCCTGGGGACCCTGACAAAGAGGTCGCGCGGCTGGAGAACCTCATTCGCGATGGCATTGAGCCTCGACTAACGGCGTTCGTGCGCGCGATCCCTACAGGAACTGGATTCGTGATCGGGATCCGAGTCGCGCGAAGCTCCTATCCCCCGCATCGGATAAGTGCTCGCAAGACGAACCGCATCTTCGTGCGGGGCACGTCTGGCTCGTACGAAGCCAGCATAGACGAGCTCCGGACCATGTTCACTCT
>JAHWJX010000001.1 GCA_019348195.1 Pseudomonadota bacterium
GAACCGTCAGCGGCCAGTGGGACGCCGGCGAAGGCAACAACACCACATTGGCGGGCGAACTGTCGTTCCTGACCTCCGGGAATGTCTACATCAACTACCACACCACCGCCTTTCCGGGCGGGGAGGTTCGAGGCCAAATCCTGCCGGTCGATTTCGGCCGCGACCGGGTCGACCTCAGCAGCGTGGGCATCGGTGACTTCGACACCGTGCGGGCGTTGCTGACCGACGTGGGGGGCTCCGCCCATCTGACGACGCGGTCGAACGGGCAGGCTTACACCTTGGTGTTCCAGAACGTGACGAGCGCCAACCTGACCGCGTCGGACTTCATCTTCGCCCCGCTGAGCAACGACCGCCTCGTGGGCACGATCAACGACGACGACCTCTTCGGCGGGGCGGGGGCGGACACCCTGTCCGGCGCCGGCGGGAACGACCGCCTGTTCGGCGGTTCGGGCGCGGACCTGATCGGCGGAGGGGACGGCGCCGACCTGATCCAGGGCGGCGACGGGGACGACCGCGTTGGAGGTGAAGGCGGCGATGACGCGATCAACGGCGGTGCGGGCCGCGACCAGCTGTTCGGCGACGCCGGGAACGATCTGATCGGGGGCGGAGCGGGCGACGACGGCCTGTTCGGCCAGGACGGCGATGACTTCATGGGCGGGGAGGACGGCAACGACGTCATCAACGGCGGCGCGGGCCGCGATGTCCTGTTCGGCGACGCCGGGAACGATCTGATCGGGGGCGGGGAAGGTGACGACGCCCTGTTCGGCCAAGCCGGCGACGACTTCATGGGCGGTGAGAACGGCGACGACTTTCTGGACGGCGGCGACGGGAACGATGTGCTGTTCGGCGACGCAGGGAACGACAGCTTCCTAGGCGGGACCGGGAACGACGGGCTGTTCGGTCAAGCCGGCGACGACACCCTGATCGGCCAGGCGGGCGACGACTTCCTGGACGGCGGCGCGGGCGCGGACACGGCGCTTTTCAGCGGCGCACGCTCCACTTACACCATCACCACCTCGGGCGGCGTGACCACCGTGCGCGGCGCCGATGGGCTGGACACCCTGATCAACATCGAGCGGCTGCAGTTCGGGGACCAGATCGTGACCCTGTCGTCCCCCCCGGCCGAAGACGACGATGCGACCACGGCGTCGACGGTGGATGACGACGGCCTCGTTGAACCAGCCTTCGTGGCCCCAAACACCATCCACCCGGAAGGCGGGATGCTGACGCTGCTGCTGGACGGCTTCGTGGTCTAGCCCGAGTCGTCCTTGCCGTTCTAAGTCTGGCTCTTGGTTGAGGGCGTCCTGCGCCGTGTAAGCCCGCTCTCCAGGCCGGCAACGGCTTGTTGCGGCTCACACGAACCCGCGTGAGGTGGTCGCCCTGGCTTTCGCACTCCTATGCGCCGACAACGGCTGTCCGCGAGCGATGACCGCTTGGTCGGCCGCGCCGGCGACGACAGGCTGGACAGCGGAGCCGGGCTGGACACGGCGATCTTCCGGGGCGCCCGCTCCGGCTACACCATCGCCCCCAGCAACGGCGTGACCACCGTGTCGGGCCTGGACGGGCCCGACACCCTGTTCGGGATCGAGCGGCTGCAGTCCGACCACGCTGTTCTCACGGCCGGGTCTCCCGGTTCGGAGGAGGCTGCGGTGATGTGGATCGATCCGGTGAGGGCCGTTCCGCCGGCAACAGAATGGGTGTTCTGATCGGACCTTCTGATTGGCGCGGTCTAATCTTCTGAGGACCTGCCCCTCTCTGAAGCATTGGCGGCGTGGCTAGCTGTCGTTTCCAAGGAGGCTTGGCGGCTGCTCACCGCCGCGGCGATGCTGGTCTTGGCGGCGGCGTTCACCGCAATCACCCTTGACTGGCGGGACCCGGCCCTGCTCGCGCCAGCGCCCAAACTGTCGAAAGCGTCGCCTGCGTCCGGGCGCCGAGCGGGGCACGACGACTCGGCGCTGCTCGCGGCCGAGATGAACCGGAACGGCTACACCGCTAGGACGCCTTGACGCTCACGGCGGTCGCGGCACGATTGGGCGTGCCGGAATACCGGCTACGCCGGGCGATCAACCAAGGACTGGGCGCCCGCAACTTCAACGCCTACCTCAACGGCTTCCGCCTGGCGGAGGCCCGGGCGGCTCTCGCGGATCCAACTCAGCGGACCGTGCCGATCCTGACGATCACCCTGGACGCAGGCTTCGGAGCCTGGCTCCGTTCAACCGCGCGTTCAAGGAAGCGGAAGGCTGCACGCCGAGCGAGTTCCGAGAGCGAGCCCTGGAGCTCGGAGCTTGACGGCCCCGCAGCGGGCGCTTGAGCCGGTCCAACCTGCCGCGCCGCGATGCTCAGCCGGGAACAGGCGACGGCCTCCGCCGCTTGTTGGGGGTCAAAGGAGTCTCCCAATGCCCGACGAACGCGACGCCCAATCCGACCGGCTGCAGAGCCGTTATCTGGTCCGTCAGGTCACCCAGTATCAGGCGTCCTGGACGGAGGCTGAGCGGGGACAACCCGGGTGGTTCACCGTGCAGCTGATCTTGGACAACGGGGTGGAGGAGTACATCCTGGCGCTGCACGCCGACGACGTGGACGGGCTGCTCAAGCTGCTGCAGCGCTCGGACAACACGACCTTCGATCTGGAGCGCAAGGTTCTGATGTTCGCCAATCTGGACGCGGACTGAGCCTCACAGCCTGAAGGGCCTCACAGCCCAAAGGGGAAGGTGTCCGCCAGGCCCTCTTCGCTATCGCCGTCCAGCGGTTGGACGGCTTCCGTTTCGTCGAACCAGACCCAGGCGTCGAACTGGCGCGACAGGCGGGCGTCGCTGTAGTGGCTCCAGCGTTCCGTGTCCGGGCGGTAGATGACGCCGATGAAGCGCTCCAGCCGGGGCTGGGCCAGGCCTTGAACTAGGCCGTCGGCGCGGCTGAAGTCGAGCAGGGCGGGGGACAGGCCCGCCTCGTGGAACAACCGCTCCACGCTGTCGGGGCGTGAGGGGTTGACCCGCTTCACCTCCATCTCCCCGCCCCAGTCGCTGGCGGCGGCGACCGTGCCGGTGTGGGTGCCGAATCCGATCAGGGCGGTCGCGTCGCCGTAGCGCTCGCGACAGAGCTGACCCAGGTTCAACTCGCCGCGGCTCCAGCCCATGTCGGTTTCGCGGGCGTCGCCGATGTGGGAGTTGTGGGCCCAGACCACCGCCTTGGACTGCCGGCCGCGGGTCTGGAGCAGCTGGTCCAGGGTGTCGGCCATGTGGGTGTCGCGCAGGTTCCAGCTGTCCTCGTCGCCGTAGTACATGACCCGGTAATAGCGCTCGGCGGAGGCGATCAGGCGGGCGTTGGCGGACGCGTCCAGCAGGTCGTCGTCGTGGCCGTCCGCGCGCTGGCGTTGGAGCAGGTCCTGGCACATCTGCACCACGGCGCGTTCACAGCGGCTGTATCCCTCGCTGAGCGCTCGCCGGCCGTAGCGGGCCGGTTCGGCGGCCCAGGGGGTGAGGCAGCCGTAGCGGACGCGGGCCTCGGCGGCGGCCTCCGGGTCGGTCTTGTCCAGATAGGCCAGGACCTCGGTGATCGAGGAGCCCAGGTTGTAGAGATCCAGGCCGTGGAAGCCCGTGCGGCGCTCGAACGGGAGCTCGGCGTTGTGGGCCCGCAGCCAGGCGACCAGGCCGGCCACCTCGGTGTTGCGCCACATCCAGGTCGGGAAGCGTTTGAAGGGCGGCTCGGTGTCGGCCGGGGCGGGGCGGCCGCGGACGTAGCGGTCGATGGCCGAGGCGTCCGGCCAGTCGGCCTCGACGGCCACGATGTTGAACCCATGCCGCTCGACCAGCCGGCGGGTGATGGCGGCGCGGGCCCGGTAGAACTCGGCCGTCCCGTGGCTGGCCTCGCCCAACAGGACCACGCGTCGGTCGGCGAAACGGTCAAAGGCTTCGGCGAAGGTGGGAGAGTCCAGCGCGGGGAGGGGCTCGGCGGTGCGGGCGATGAGCGCGGCGAGGTCGTCCATCTCGGGTCAACACGGGGCAGGTCCATGGGTTGCTTCGTCGGGTTCTCACCAACCCGCGCGAGCCGGCGCTGCGTCAGCCTTGCGCGGCTTCCCCCGGAAGGCCCGCAGGCCTAGATACCGACCATGGAACCCGCCCCCGCCGACACGGTCCCCACCCCTCCGCCCGTGCGCTCCGCCCTGGACCTCATTGGACACACACCCATGGTGGAGGTGACCCGGTTCGACACCGGTCCCTGCCGCCTGTTTTTGAAGCTGGAGGCGGCCAATCCGGGAGGCTCCATCAAGGACCGGATCGCCGTGTCCATGATCGAGGCCGCCGAGGCCGAGGGCTGGCTCCAGCCCGGCGGCGTCATCGTGGAGGCCACCGCCGGCAACACCGGGCTGGCCCTAGCCCAGGTCGGCATCCTGAAAGGCTACAAGGTCCTGTTGGTCATCCCCGACAAGATGGCCAAGGAGAAGATTCAGCACCTTCGGGCCATGGGGGCCGATGTGCGGCTCACCCGTTCGGACGTGCCGCGGGGGCACCCCGACTATTACATGGACCTGGCCCAGACGCTGGCGCAGCAGATCCCTGGCGGGTTCTATGTCAATCAGTTCGGCAATCCGGCCAATCCGGCGGCGCATGTGAAGACCACCGGCCCGGAGATCTGGGAGCAGATGGGCGGGCGGATCGACGCCTTTGTGGCCGGCATCGGCTCGGGCGGCACCATCACCGGCGTGGGCGGCTACCTCAAGGCCCAGGACCCTGGGGTGACGGTGGTCCTGGCCGACCCGCACGGATCGGTCCTGGCCGGCATCGTCGAGACGGGGGAGCCCGGGCCCAAGGGCAGCTACACGGTTGAAGGCATCGGCCAGGACTTCGTGCCGGACAACGCCGACCTGAGCCTGGTGGACCGCGCCTATTCGATCCCGGACCGCGAGGCCATCGATACGGCGCGCGCCCTGCTGCAGAAAGAGGGCGTGCTGGCGGGCTCGTCTTCGGGCACGCTGGTGGCCGCAGCGCTTCGCTGGTGCCGGGAGCAGACGGAGCCCAAGCGGGTCGTGACCCTGGTCTGCGACACGGGCGCCCGCTACCTGTCCAAGGTGTACAACGACAGCTGGCTGGCCGAGCAGGGACTGGCGGATCGGCCGATGCACGGCGACCTGTCGGACCTGATCACGCGCAAATACGCCGAAGGGGGCACGGTGACCGTGGGACCGGACGACAGCCTGCTCACCGCCTATAACCGCATGCGCCAGGCCGACATCTCGCAACTGCCGGTGATGCAGGACGGCCGGCTGGTCGGCATCCTGGACGACAGCGACATCGTCCATGTGCTGGATACCGACGAGATCAGCCGCGAAGAGCGTTTCGCGAAACCGGTGCGCAGCGCCATGGCGAGCGAACTCGACACCCTGCAGGTGAACGAGACGCTGGACGACCTGATCCCCATCTTCGACCGCGACCGGGTGGCCATCGTGCTGGACGGCGAAGACTTCGTGGGCCTGATCACCCGCGTGGACCTGATCAACTATCTTCGTCTGCACCCGGAGGGTTCGAACTCCCGGTTGGCGGCAGCCTGAGCATCCAACCATGACCGACAACAGCCGGCCCAACCGCCTGGGCTTCTCCACGCGCGCCATCCATGCCGGGCAGCACCCCGATCCCACCACCGGGGCGGTGATGACGCCCATCTACGCCACCTCGACCTACGCCCAGGAAAGCCCGGGCGTGCACAAGGGCTTTGTCTATGCGCGGGGGCATAACCCCACGCGCTTCGCTTTTGAGCAGTGCGTGGCGGACCTGGAGAGCGGGGGGGCGGGGTTCGCCTTCGCCTCCGGCATGGCGGCGGCGTCCACGACGCTGGAGCTGCTCGGGCCCGGCGACCACGTGCTGGCGATGGACGACCTTTACGGCGGGAGCTACCGCCTGTTCGAGCGGGTGCGGCGTCGCTCCGCCGGCCTCGACTTCTCCTATGTCGACCTGACCGATCCGGCGGCGGTGGAAGCCGCGATCCGGCCCAACACGCGCATGATCTGGGTCGAGAGCCCCACCAATCCCATGCTGAAACTGGTGGATCTCGAAGCCGTGGCCGCCATCGGCCGGCGGCGCGGGATCATCACGGTGGCGGACAACACCTTCGCCTCGCCCTGGGTGCAGCGGCCCCTGGAGCTGGGCTTCGACCTGGTGCTGCACTCCGTGACCAAATACCTGAACGGGCACTCCGACATCATCGGCGGCGTGGTGGTGGTGGGCGAGACCCGCGGCGACCTGGCCGACCAACTCAAGTTCTTGCAGAACTCCGTAGGCGGAATAGCGTCGCCCTTCGACAGCTTCCTGGCCCTCCGTGGACTGAAGACCCTCGCCCTGCGCATGGAGCGGCATTGCGCCAACGGCTTGAGGCTGGCGCAGTGGCTGGAGGCGCGCAGCGACGTGGCGCGCGTGATCTATCCGGGGCTGGCCAGCCACCCGCAGCATGAGCTCGCCCGGAGGCAGATGCACGGCTTCGGCGGGATGATCACGGCGGTGCTGGACCGGGACCTGGAGGGAACCCGGCGCGTGCTGGAACGGTGCCGCATCTTCACCCTGGCCGAGAGCCTGGGCGGGGTGGAGAGCCTGATCGAGCACCCGGCCATCATGACCCACGCGTCCATCCCGCCCGAACAGCGCGCGGCGCTGGGCATCGGCGACGGCCTGATCCGCCTGTCGGTCGGCGTGGAGGATGCGGAGGATCTGATCGCGGATCTGGAACAGGCGTTAGGGGCGTGATGTCCGACCTATCTCAAGTCAACGCTGATTTCAGCCGGCGGGTGGTGATCGACACGGCGGCCGAGCCCTGGATCCCTTCGCCCCAGCCCGGCGTCGAACGGCGCCTGCTGGACAGGCTGGGCGGCGAGGTCGCCCGGGCGACCAGTCTGGTGCGCTACGCTCCCGGGTCCAGCTTCTCCGACCATGTCCATGGAGGCGGGGAGGAGCTTCTGGTGCTGGAAGGCGTCTTCTCCGACGAGCGCGGCGACTATCCGGCGGGAACCTATGTGCGCAACCCGCCGGGCTCCAAGCATCGGCCCTTCAGCCGCGGCGGCTGCACCCTGTTCGTCAAGCTGCACCAGTTCGCCAAGAGCGACCTCCAGCGCGTGGTGATCGACACCACCACCGCGAACTGGTCCGTGGCCTCGGAGGCGGGGCTGTCGCGCGTGGTCCTGCATCAGCACCGGAACGTTAAGGTCGCCCTCGTCCGGTTCGCACCGGGCGCTCGTGTGCCCGACGATCCCCATCCGGGCGGGGAGGAGATCCTGGTGCTGGAAGGCGTGCTGTCGGACGAGGCCGGGGATTATCCGGCGGGAACCTGGGTGAGAGAGCCCGCGGGAAGCGCGCATGCGCCCTTCAGCCGGGAAGGCTGCGTCATCTACGTCAAGGAGGGCCACCTGCCGCCTCCCGTCTGAAGCGGGGCTAGAACTCGACCCCGAGGCGGCCACCAGCCGGTCCTGCTGACGCCCTTTGAGCGGGAGTCCGTCCCAGGGTCGGCTCATTGTCGGCTTTCGAGAGCGGCTGCGGCGCGCGCGACGGCTTCGGCCCGCTCGGGGCTGAGCGTGGCGCGGATGAGCTCGACCAGGGCCGGATCCGCCCGCTCCGGGGAGCCGGAGTCGAACGGAGGGTGAGGATCGTATTCGATGCCCAGCTGGATCGCGCGTGCGACCTTCTCGCCCGCGAGCTCGGCCGCCAAGCGAAGCCCGAAGTCTATGCCCGAGGTCACGCCGCCGCCTGTGATCAGCCTTCCGTCTACAACGACCCGCTCGGCGACCGGGGTGGCGCCGAAGGCGGGCAGCAGATCCCGAAAGGCCCAGTGCGTCGCCGCCCGTCGGCCTCGGAGCAGGCCGGCGGCGCCAAGAAGAAGCGAGCCGGTGCAAACCGAAGTCACGTAGCGCGCATGGAGGGCGATTCGGCGTACGAACTCCACGATCAGGGGATCGTTCAGAAGCGCGTTCACGCCCCGACCGCCCGGAATGCAGAGCAGATCCAGCCGCGGGCAGTCCTCGAGCGTAACGGTGGGCAGGATCGTCAGCCCCTTCTCCGACCGCGCGCCCTCCAGCGTCTTCCATACGAGATGGGTGCGAGCGCCGGGCAATCGGGACAGCACCTCATAGGGTCCCGTGAGGTCCAACTGTGTCAGGTCGGGGAACAGCAGGAAGCCCACGTCGAAGGCTTCGGGCGCGGTCGCCATGAGAGGCTCTCCGGTTGCGGGGGCGGCGGGGCGAAGCTACCTGCCCGCGATGGACACGACCACCCTGACCCAACTCGGGCGCGACGCACGCCCGGCCGAGCGGCCCGAGGACGCCCTGCTGGAGCGCGTGCCCAATCCGCATCCGCAAGCGCTGTACCTCGCCCGGTTCACGGCGCCGGAGTTCACCTCGCTTTGCCCCGTCACCGGCCAGCCGGATTTCGCGCATCTGGTGATCGACTATGCGCCGGGCGACTGGCTGATCGAATCCAAGTCGCTGAAGCTTTACCTGACCAGCTTCCGCAACCATGGGGCCTTTCACGAAGGCTGCACGCTGGACATCGGCCGAAGGGTCGCCGAGACGGCCCAGCCGCGCTGGTTGCGGATCGGCGGCTACTGGTATCCACGAGGCGGCATCCCGATCGACGTTTTCTGGCAGACGGGCGCGCCGCCCGAGGGCCTGTGGTTGCCCGATCCGGGCGTGCCGCCCTATCGCGGTCGGGGCTGATCCCCGGCGCGCCAAACCGTCACGAGCTGCTCCAGGTCCGGGCGGGGACGCTCCAGCGGGGTGGCCGCCGGCGCGCCGATGTAGATGTGTCCAGTGATCTGCTCTCCGGCCGCGACGCCCAGGAGGGCGCGCGCGCCAGCGTCCTCGCTATACCAGTCTGTGATCCAGTTGGCGCCATAGCCCAGGGCGTGCGCGGCCAGCAGAAGGTTCATGTTCACGGCGCCCGCGGACAGGAACTGCTCCCATTCGGGGATCTTGGGGTGGGGCGCCGCGCGGGAGACGATCACCACGCAGAGCGGGGAAGGGCCGGCCTTGCCCAGGGCGGCGGAGGCCTTTTCCGCATCGGGACGGGTCTGAGCGATGGCGCCCAGGCGCGCGACCCAGGCGTCCTTGTGCTCGCCCGCCAGCAGGATGAAGCGCCAGGGCGCCAGCTTGCCGTGGTCAGGCACCCGCGAGGCCAGCCGCAACAGAAGCTCGATCTCCTGGCCGGAGGGGCCGGGCGGGCCCAGCACCGAAGCCGAGGCCGAACGGCGACGCGCCAGCAGCGCAACCGTTTCCGGCGAGGGCTGAATCGGCAACGGCTCGCCGAATCCGGGCGGAGGCGGGGCCAGGCTTGCGCCGGACGGGTGGTTCGGGGACATGGCCCCATGAAGGAGCCTCCATGCCTGAAAGCAAGCCCGCCCAGAAGCCGGACTGGCTGATCCCGCACGGCCGCGCCTGGGAGATCACGGCTTCCAGGCCCATCTACGACAATCCCTGGATCGGCCTGACTGAGCACGAGGCGATCGCGCCGTCGGGACAGTTCACGCCGGCGTACGGCGTGGTGCGGTTCAAAAACCTGGCTGTGGCTGTCCTGCCCCTGCACGAGGACGGCGCGGTTACGCTGGTGGGCCAGAACCGTCTCCCGCACGGCGACTACGTCTGGGAGATCCCGGAAGGCGGCGCGCCGCTTGGCGAGGACCCGCTGGAGGCCGCCCGGCGCGAGCTTCGGGAAGAGACAGGGCTGCTGGCTCGCGACTGGCGGTGCGTCCTGCCGAAGCTGCAGCTGTCGAACTCCACCACCGACGAACGGGGGATCGGCTTTCTGGCCATGAGCTTCGAACAGGGCGAGACCGACCCGGACGCCACGGAGGATCTTGCGGTCGCCCGCGTCCCCTTTCAGGAGGCGCTGGACGCGGCCCTGGCCGGCTGGATGCCCGACCTCCTCACGGTGGCGATGCTCCTGCGCGCGCACCACATGGCGGCGGAGGGCGCGTTGCCGCCCGAGCTGGCCCGCCTCATGCTGGAGCGGTCGGCCTAGGAGACCCGCATGGCCCATCTCGAAGTCGTTCAGCCGTCCGGCCCGCCCCCGGTATGGCCCGCCCTGCGCGCGGAAGCCGAACGCACCGCGGGCCAGGAGCCTGCGCTGGCCTCCCTGCTCTACGCCGCCGTCCTGTCCCACGAGTTGCTGGTGGACGCCCTGGCCTTTCAGCTGGCGCGCAAGCTGGGGGACGGCGAGCTCAACGCCATGTCCGTCCGCGACATCTGCTGGCAGGCCTTTTACGGCGACCCCGAGGCCATGACACGGGTCGAGGCCGACCTCCAGGCCGTGTTCGAGCGCGACCCGGCCTGCAAGGGCTACCTCCAGCCCTTTCTCTATTTCAAAGGCTTTCAAGCGTTGCAGACGCACCGCGTCGCGCACTGGCTGTGGAGTCAGGGGCGCGAGACGCTGGCCTTCCATCTCCAGAGCCGCATGTCCGAGCTGTTCCAGGTGGACATTCATCCGGCCGCCCGGGTCGGCTCCGGCGTCTTCCTGGATCATGGGACCGGCATCACCGTGGGCGAGACCGCGGTGATCGGCGACGACGTGTCCATCCTGCATGCGGTCACCCTGGGCGGCACGGGCGCGCAGCGGGGCGACCGCCATCCCAAAATCGGCCGCGGCGTGCTGCTGGGCGCCGGGGCCAAGGTGCTGGGCGCCATCGAGATCGGGGAAGGGGCCAAGATCGCCTCCGGCTCCGTCGTGCTGCGTCCGGTGCCTCCGCACTGCACGGCCGCGGGGGTACCCGCGCGGCTGGTCGGCTGCCCGCCGGGCGCGGAGCCTTCACGCACCATGGACCACACCCTGGCCGAAGTGGTCTATGATTACGTGATCTGAACCGGGCCGCCCTTCTGGGTGTTACCCCCGGCTCAAACGGAGGGATCAGCTCGTGGAGCAGAAAGACATCTCGCGGGTCGAGGCGCACCTGAAGCGCACCTTCGGCAACCCCGCCCTGACGCTGAAGCCCCGCCCGAAGCAGAAGGACAGCGCGGAACTCTATATCGGCGACGAGTTCCTGGGCGTGGTGTTTCAGGACGAGGACGACGACGGCAGCTTCATGTTCGAGATGGCCATCCTGGCGGAGGACCTGGAGAGTTGAGGACTGCAGTTCCGACCCGTTTGGTCATTGTGACCTGAATGACCAAACTCACTCGTGTAACTCGGCTATGGAGCGCCGCCGAGGCCAAGGCGAAGCTCAGCGAGATCATCGCCAAGGCCCTCTCCGAGGGGCCGCAGTATGTGACGCGGCACGGCAAGCCGACCGTGGTGGTCGTCTCGGCCGAGCAGTGGTCCAAGCTGGAACGGCGACGATCCTCCGTCGAGGTGTTGACCGATCCCACCTACGGGGTGCTTGACGAGGGCGAGGCCGAAACCTTGTTCGCGCGCGATCGGTCCCCGGAGCGTCCGGCGCCGGAGCTTTGACCTATCTGCTGGACACGGGGGTCGTGTGCCAACGCGTCAGGGCGCGGCCGGAGCCCCGCGTCATGGACTGGCTGGGCCGGCAGGCTGCGGGCGAGCTCCATCTGTCGGTGCTGACCCTGGGCGAGCTTCGCTATGGTGCGGAGCGTCTGCCGGCCGGGCGGAAACGCCGCTTGCTCACGGCCTATGTGGGCGAGCTTGAGGAAGCCTTCGAGGGACGTGTTCTGCCGTTCGACGCCGAGGCTGCGGCGAGTTGGGCGGCGGTGCGGCGCGCGGCGGAGGTGCACCAGCGCACTCTGTCCACCGCGGACGCCATGCTTGCGGCGACTGCAGCGCTGCACAACCTCACTCTGGTCACGCGCAATGTGCGGGAGTTCGAGGGCTGGGGCGGGCCCCTGCTGAACCCATGGCCGCCCCAGCCTTCGGCTTCCTAGGTCACAGCACGCCCAGCATGGACGCCACCAGCGGGTGGCGGACGATGTCCATCTCACGCAGGCGCACCACGGCGATGTCCGGCACGCGCTCCAGCTTCTCGGCCACGTCGCCCAGCCCCGACATGGAGGGCAGCAGGTCCGTCTGGCCGGGGTCGCCGGTGATCACCATGGTCGAGTGCCAGCCAAGGCGGGTCAGCAGCATCTTCAGCTGCACATAGGTGCAGTTCTGCGCCTCATCGATGACCACAAAGGCGTTGTTCAGCGTGCGCCCGCGCATATAGCCCACCGGTGCGATCTCGATCAGGCCCTCGGCCATGAGCGCCCGGACTCGCTTCATCGACAGCCGGTCGGACAGGGCGTCGTAGAGGGGCCGGAGATAGGGCGCGAGCTTGTCCTCCATGTCGCCCGGCAGAAAACCAATCGACTCGCCGGCTTCGATCGCCGGACGCGACAAGACGATGCGACCGACGCGACCCGCCTCCAGCGCCTCCACGGCCTTGGCGATGGCGAGATAGGTCTTGCCTGTGCCGGCGGGCCCCAGAGCCAGGACCAGGTTGTTGGCGTCGATGGCGGCCATCAGTTCCGCCTGGCCGGGCGACTGGGCTTTGACCGTCTTCAGATAGCCCTGGTCGCGTTCCTCTCCCGGCAGGGGCGACCAGCCCCGGTTCACCGGCAGACGACGAATGTTGTCGTCATCGTGCGTGCGAGCCGTATCGAACTCGCCTTCACGCATCATCCGCTTCAGGGCGCGCTTGGTCATGGGAGGCTCCTGTGGGCCGCAGTCCGTGTTGCGGACGGGCCAAGAAAAAAGGGCGGAGCCGGAAGGCTCGCCCTTTGGTCGCGGGGGAAGGGTGGAGTCGGTCGTGACGGCGGGAGGGTTCCCGTCCGGGTCAGGCCTGGCTGGCGGCCCATGGGGCCGCCGGGACGCTGCGTGAACCACGCCGATGCTCCACCCGGGCGCGACTCGGGCCCGCAGGTTGCGGACTCGAATCGTGCTGCGAGCATGATTGTAGGGGTGTTGCCGGGAGATTAAGCCACGGATGTGCAACGGGGGAACGGATCCATGACTCTGTTCGATCTTGGCGATCGCCGTCCCAAGCTGCCGCCCGGCGGCCAGTGCTGGATCGCCCCGAACGCCGTGGTGGTGGGCTCCGTTGAACTTCGCCGCGACGCGAGCGTCTGGTTCGGAGCGGTCATCCGCGGCGACAATGATCCGATCACGGTGGGCGAGGAAAGCAACATCCAGGACCACAGCGTTCTGCACACGGATGAAGGTGTGCCGCTGACCATCGGCGTGGGCGTGACCGTTGGCCACCGGGTGATGCTGCACGGCTGCACGGTGGGCGACAACAGCCTGATCGGCATCGGCGCCGTGGTCCTGAATCGGGCGGTGATCGGCCGCGACTGCCTGATCGGGGCGGGCAGCCTGATCACCGAGGGAAAGACCATCCCCGACCGCAGCCTGGTGATGGGCGCGCCGGGCAAGGTGGTCCGGGAACTGACCGACGCCGAAGTGCAGATGCTGCGCCTCTCAGCCCTGCACTACGTGGAGAACTGGAAGCGCTACGCTCGCGATCTTCGCCAAGCGCCGACGCCCGCCCCTGATCTCCCGGGATGACCATAGGCCGGGGCGCGCCTTCGCCCTTCGCCGGCTCAGGCGCGGTCGGACCGCAGCTCAGTCGTTCATGGTTTGGTCGTGCGTACCGCCTGGCCGGACCACGCCGGTAAGGGCGGCTTCCGCCGTGCTCGTGTCGTCGGAACGAGCCAGGTCGGCGACCGAGATCACGCCAACCAACCGCTGCTCGCCATTGAGCACGGGAAGGCGGCGAACCTGATGATCGCTCATCAGAATGGCGACGTCGTCCACGTCCTGGTCCTCACGGGCGACCAGCACGTCGGTGCTCATCACTTCGCGGACGGGCGTTTCGGGGCCGCGGTCCTGGGCCACTGCGCGCACCGCGATGTCGCGATCGGTGACCATGCCCTCGATCCGCTCCAGGCTGCCCACGGGCAGCACGCCGGTGTCGGCCTTCAACATCAGGCGAGCGGCTTCGGCCACCGTCTGGTCGGCGGACACCACCTGGACATCGCGGCTCATCAGGTCAGCAACTTTCATAGGTGTCTCCTTCGGACGGTCAGACGGCTTTGGACAGAACAGATGATGCACGCTTGTGTTCCTTGGCCTTGTCAAAGGCGCCAAGTCACCTGGTCGACGCACCTGACGACCTGCTGTCGGCTGAGCCGGGGGTGGTGAGGTGCGGTGGTTGAAAGCCGGAGCGTCATCCCATGCGCGACGGCGGCCCGGACTGGCTTCGTCGCCGCGGGGCAGGCCCTCGCGTTCGGCTCCGGCCGCCGGGGGCCCGCCTCTGGCCCGCACCTTGCTCAGTGCTCCGTCGATCCAACGGGAGCTGTCCCATGTCCGCACACTACAAGACTCTTCTACCTCTTCTGGCGGGCGGCATGCTGCTCGCGTTCGGCTCGGCGGCGTCCGCCGACTGCGAACCGGTCTGCAAGCCGGGCGCGCACAAACCGCAGCCGCCTAAACCCAAGCCTCCGATGCCCAAGCCGCAGCAACCGACGCCGCCGGCGAACAATTTCAACGTCAACGTCAATGTTCACGCCAACGCCACCGCTATCTCGACGGCGAACGCCACGGCGAACGCCGCCTCCAACGGCGGGTCGGAGGGGGACACCTTCTTCTTCGGCGGCGGCGGCTCGAACATCATCGCCACCCCGGGCTTCCCGGTCATCCAGCGCTTGAACGTGCAGGGCGACACCGTCCGGACCGCGATCAAGGAAAAGCGCACCGTGCACAAGCAGGTCGTGGTTCAGGCCTTCTGCCTCGACGACCGCAGCGTCCCGCACCCCGCCTCGCGGTTGAACCCCGATGTGGAGATCGGCGAAACCTTCAAGGGCGAGCTGTTCCGTTGCATCGCCGGTACCCGCCTGCAGGCCACCTACGCCGATTACATGGGCAGGGTGGGCTTCGACGGCGGCCAGACCATGGACTGCGCCAAGGGCCAGGCCCTCTACCTCGAGGGCGGCGCGCTTAGCTGCCGCCAGCAGACCGCCCAGCGCAACTGCTTCGAGCGTTCGCTTCTGCGCCGTCACGGCGCCGGGGTGAAGATCTTCAAGATGACCAAGATCGAGGAGTACGCCTCCTTCAAGGAAGAAGTGATCGCCAGCCAGAGCGAGATCGCCCTGGACGGCGGCGTGGGCGGCTTCGTCCACTAAGCTTCCGCTCTGAACACTGTAGAGGCCCCGGCGAGCGATCGCCGGGGCCTTTCGCGTCAGTTGGAGCCGCCCGCCGCCCCGGCGGGCCTGGCCTCGGGCGCCACCACTAGGCGGTAGGCCCTGTTGTTGACGAGGTACTGGCGGGCCACGCGCTGGATGTCCGCAGGCGTGACCTTTTGCAGCCCTGTGATGGCCTCGCGGATCACGTTCAGGCGGCGCGGATCGGTCTGGGCGCCCGCGAGCTGGCCCAGCCAGTATTCGTTGCCGGCCTGCGAGCGTTGGATCGCCTCCACCCGTGGCTGCACCGCGCGCTGGAGCTCGTCGGCCGTGACCGGCGCGTCGCGAAGGCCGGCCGCGATCTTCTCCGCATCCGCGAAGAAGGGCTGCAGCTTGTCCGGCGGGGCCTCGATGCTGGCGGCCAGGTAGCCGTAGTCCGGATAAACCCAGGCGGCTTCGTAGGAGGTGCCCGGCGAGTAGGTGACGCCCTGCTTTTCACGGATCTCGTCCACCAGGCGCAGGCGCATGACCTGCTCCAGCACGCGCAGGGCGCGGGCGTCCTGAGGATTGCTCGGGAAGTCGTCCGTGGGCCAGGCGATATAGGCGACCGCTTGGTCGGGTCGACCCTTGTGCGTCAGCCGCACGGGCTCCGGGGTGCCGGCGGGGAAGGGGGTGCGCGTGGCGGCTGCCGAGACGGTGTCGTCCGTCCGGCGGGGCAGGGCGCCGAAGGTGGCGGCGGTCTGCCGGATCGCCTCCTCCACCGTCACATCGCCCGTGATCACCACTTCGATCGGCTCACGGCTGAGCGGGGCGCCGATCTCGGTCCGGACCTGGTCCAGCGTGGCGGCCGCCATGGCTTCCCGCGAGGGCAGGCCGAAGCGCGGGTCGCCGGAGCGCAGCAGCCGGGGCAGGTCGCGCCCAAGCACCCCGCCCGGCGAAGCCTCCAGCTGATTGTGCAGATTGGGGGCGAAAGCCTTGAGCCGCTCCACCCCTTGCGGACGCCAACCCGGATCGGTGGCGTAGGCCGCAAGCACCTGAAGCTGGGTGTCCAGGTCCTCGGGCCGCGTGCCGCCCGACAGCACGAAGGCGTCGTCGTCGATGCTGAAGCTCGCGCCATAGACCTCGGCCGCCAGCGCTTCCTCGATCTCTTCGGTGGTGAGCTTGCCCAGGCCGCCCTCCGTCAGGGCTGCGCCGGCCACCCAGGCGGGGCTGGGCCGGTCGCGGCGAAGGTCCAATTCGCCGTCACCGATCCTGGCGGCCGCCAACACCTGGTCCTTGCGGTTCCGGCTTGGCCGCACCGTCAGGCGTACGCCGTTCTCGAACCGCACAAAGGTGGCGCCCAGATCAGGGACCTCCCGGCGCTCGGCCACACGGCCCGACGTCCCGAAGTTGGTGTAGGCCCAGGCCTTGCCCGTCTGGGCCGATGGAGGCGCCACCGCCACCTGGCGCGAGCCGTTGAAGGCGGCCGCCACCGCCCGGTCGGCGTCGGTGATCGGTTGGGGGCTGGAGACGAACACCAGCGGACCTTCACCCTCAAACAGAGGTTTAATCGCCGCATTGACCTGTTCGGCGGTCAGGCCGCGCACGGCCTCGTTGAAGACCGCCAGGTTCTCATCGGGCGCGGTGAATACATCGTCGTCGTTGACCTGGGCGGCGATGGCGCTGGCCAGCGCCGGCGAGCGGCGGGTGGCCTGGCCCGCGACGGAGGCCTGCAGGCTGGTGCGAGCCTCGGTGATCTCGCGGTCGAGCTCGCGCTGGGTGACGCCGTGCTGCACGGCGCGCCGGCCTTCCTGCTCAGCGGCTTCGAGGGCGCGGCGCCACTGGCCAGGCTGATACCCGACGCTGATCTGGGTCTGGTCGGCCGCGTCCAGAGAGGTGCCGTGCCCCGCGCTGGCGCTGATGAAGGGCGGGTTGTCGCCGCGCGAAATCCGCTCCAGCCGCCGGTTCAGGACGGCCAGGCCCAGGCTCTCGATCCATTCCTCACGCCGCTCGGCGCGGGTGTCGGGATCGAGCTCGGGCGGGCTCATCCAGGCGATGGTGAGCTGTGCGGGCGCGCCGGTCTCCACAAAGGCGCGCGCCTCCGTTCCCCGCTCCGCCACCCGCCCCAGATTGGGACCTACCCCCGCGGCGCCCTGGCCGCGCCAGTCGGAGAAGCGACTGCGGATCTTGGCCTCCATCTCCGCAGGGTCGAAGTCGCCCACGGCGATGAAGGTGGCGTTCTCCGGCCTGTAGTACTGTTCGTAGAAGCTGACGAACCGCTCGCGCGGGGCGGTCCTCAGTACGCTGACGTCCCCGATCGGGAAGCGTTTGGGCGGCAGCTGGCCCTTCATGAGAAAGTCGAACTGCGACTTGACCATCCGCAAGCCGGGCGTGTCGCGGGTGCGCTCCTCCGACAGCACCACGCCGCGTTCCCTGTCGATGGCCTCGGTGGCCAGGGTGGCTTCGCCCGCAGCTTCGCGCATCAGCAGGAGCGCCGTATCCACGACCTCCGTCCTCGTGTCCGGCAGCTCCAGCATGTACACCGTTTCGTCGAAGCTGGTGTAGGCGTTGGTGTCGGGGCCGAACGCCAGGCCCACGCGCTCCAGCCGCTTGATGAACTCCCCTTCCGGCACGTTCCTGGTGCCGTTGAAGATCATGTGCTCCATGAAGTGGGCCAGCCCGAGCTGATCGTCACGCTCCATCAGCGAGCCTGCGTCGACCCGCAGACGGAAGGACGCCTCGCCGGCCGGGGTGGCGTTGCGCATCACCGCATAGCGCATGCCGTTGGGCAGCTGCCCGAAGCGCACGTCCGGGTCGGGTTTGAGATCGCTGACCGGCCAAGCCGCGGGCGCCGGCTGGCCGGCGGGGCCGCCCTGAGCAGGCGAGGGGACCCCGGGGGCGGCCGGCGCTGCGGGAGCGGCGGCCACCGCCGCTTCATAGGCCTTCTCGGGATCGAGCGGCGCGGCGGCGCAGCCCGCCAGCAGGGCCGCGACGCCGGTCGCGGTCAGCAGGTGATTGAGCGGTCGCATGGAGGGTTCCTCGGGGGCGATCGGCCCTTAGCACAAGCGCCCATAGCACGAGGAAGAACAAACGCCCGACGCGGACGCCGGGCGCAAGTCACAGTTCAGACAGTGGGGGCGGCGCGAGGTCGCAGACTTCGCGCCGCCTCTCCATGTCCGCTCAGCCGGACGGCGGCCTAGGGCCTGGGCCGGCTCACGACGTAGCTGGCCTGGTTGCCCACCGCAGTGGCGTTGGCCAGGACCGAACGTGCGCCGCCGACGTCGGCCCGGGTCACGGCGGATACGTCGCCGTCGTTGACCTGGGTGTTGCGGGCGTCGAGCACGCCGTCGCAGTCGCTGCAAGCCTGGGCCGAGACGGCGTTGCCGTAGGCCGAGGCGTTCACGTCGAGGTCGTAGCCCGTGGAGCCGTCGAAGGAGGCGTAGGCGTCCACGCCGCCGCTGTTCAGCTGGTCGGTGTCCAGGGTCAGGGTGTCGCCGTAGACGGCGGCCGAGACCGTGTTGCCCACGCCGGCGGCGTTGGCGCTGGCCCTGCCGAACTCGCCCACATAGAGCGCCGACTCCGCCCGGACATAGCCCAGGTGCTCCTGCGCGACGGCCGCGGTGGTGGAGGCGCCCTGGTTGGCCAGGGTGACCGAGTTGGCCGCCGCCGAGCTGAAAGCCGCCACGGTCTGCCCGTTGTCGACCTCGGCGCCGACGGAGGCCTCCGTCGAGCCGGTCGACACCTGGGCGGCGTCCAACCGGACATCGTCCGTCGCGCCTTCCACGGAGGCCTGGTTGGCGCCCGCGATCGCCGTCAGCTGGGCTTCGCCCTTGACGTGCAACAGCGAGGCCTCCGTGCGCGCCGTGGAGCCGGCGCCGTAGTGGTACTGTCCCGTCCGGATGTCGGCGCTCCCGCCCCGGACGTGGCTGGCCTGATCGTTGCCGACCGCCAGCGCCAGCCCGGAGGTGTCCCCCGAGGAGCTCAGCTCAGCCGTCACCCGCGTACGGGCCTCGATCGCGCCCGCCGGACCGTCGGGATCCCCGTCCACCGCCTGGTCGGTGGACGCCGTCAGGCGGCCCCCCGAGGTGGTGGTGTGCAAGGTCTGGCCCACCGCGGCCGTGGTGACCTGGGTGGAGGGGGACCAGCCGTGAACCGTGACGTCCGTTCGGGCGGAGACGTTGCCCGTGCGCTGAAGCGAATCCAGCGTCACGTCCTCGTCCTCGACTTGAACGGAGGCGGCGGAGCCGTTCGCCCCCGTGGTGGCCGAGACGCCCTCGGCCGGATCGATCACGTTCAGGGTCTGCCCGGCGAACACGTCGCCCAGCGAGAACTGGCTGTTGTCGATCCGGCTTCCGGCTTCCTGACTAGAAGCGGCCGTTGCGAACAGCGCGGTCGCGGCGCACGTTCCAACGAGAAGGGTCTTCGCGGGTCGCAGCATTGTTCGTCCCCAGATTGTCGTAGGCGGGATAGAAGTTGCCGGTGGCGCCGGCGGTAAGCAGAGGATCGCTTTCGAGGCAGACTTCCGGCCCCGGAGCGCCGTAAAGATTGGCCATCATCTCGAGCACGCCCCGCTCCACCGTGGCCCGAACCGCCAGTTGCAGCGGCTCCAGCGCGCCTTCGCCGGCCGACACGTCGAAGACGTTGCCGTTCAGGAAGTCGAACACGCCCAAGGACACTTCGCGGCCGATGACCTGCTTCTGGTAGGAGATGACGTCCACCACCTCGAGCGTCTTGGTCTCCACGAGGCGCAGGTCCAGGCCCACGTTCATGACGAACAGACGGGCGCCCACATTGCCCTTGAAGTCGGTGGCGTCGAGGTCGGCGCCGGCCGCGTTCAGGCCGGTCGAGCGGATGTTGAAGTTCAGCTCGGTGATGCCGCCCACGATGTAGAAGTCGGAGCCCGGGACCTGACCCGCATGGATCTTGCGGAAGTCGCCGGCGATCTCATCGCCGATCAGCTTGTTGTTCGCATATTTGAGCTCGAGCTCCGAGACGGAGGTGTCGTAGCGCTCGACCAGCCGGGCGCCGGACTTGGCCAGGGCCGAGATGGCCATCAGGGAGGCGCCCTGGGTGATCTTGCGGCCCGAACCGTCGGCTTCGGCCTTACCCGTGTAGTCGGCGATGCGGCCGACCGCGATCCGGGGCGCGCCCAGACCCTGCTGGCGGGCCCAACCGCCAAGGCACACCAGCGCCTTGGAATAGGGCGTGGGGTTGGACGTCACCGGAGCATTGCCGATGGGGCTGGCGTATTTGCCGCCCGGACCGGCGATGGGCGAGACGCAGGCGGTGAGCATGCTGGAAGCCAGCAGCACGGCGGCCGGCGCCTTCGCGATGGCGAAGAAGCGGTTAGTCATTGAGGTCGAGCTCCCCGTTGATCACCGGCGCCGTATTGGTGGCGGTGACGTTGCCGTTGTTGGTTTGGGTGGAATTGACGATCACGGTGTTCCAGGAGCCCTGGGTCACCACGACCAAGTTGTTGCCGATGGCGGTGGAGCCGTTGCCGTAGGCCGCGCCGCGGCCCTCGGCCCGGGTGAAGGTGCTGTCGTCGCCGGCGTCCTGGATCAGGCCGTCCACGATGAGGCGGTTGCCCCGAACGTCGCGGGTGTCCACGTCGATCGGCAGGTTCTCCGTGCCGGGACCCCGGCCGTAGCCGCCGTTGAACTCGGCGCTGTTGGTGTTGAACGACTGCGCGGAGGCGGCGCCGCCGGCGACGACCGCCAGGAGCACGCCTGCGGCCATGCCCGTCCTTTGGGCTCGCAGCAGCTTGGTTTTGTTGTCGTGCCCCATCGCGGCGCTCCGGTTGGTTTGGGTCCCATTCAGCAACCCCCGTGCCAGCAGGCGAACGGGTTGGGAGAGGCTCGCTCTCTAGGGGAACAGGCCTTTAGACGGCCTGAAGAGCGGGCTTGACCGCGCCTGTGATCGCTTGTGAGACGAACCTGTCCCGGTTTGGAGCAGCATGGCGCGCAACGGCGAGTACAAGGGGTCCAAAGCAGGGTGCTGGCTCGATCGCCCCCGCGGACACCGATGGGCGCAGCGGCCCAAGGATGGACCGGGGGCGATCCGGTCATGGAACGAAACGGCAACGCGATCTCGTGCGTTGGAGGATGCCATGGAGCTGATCCGCCTCGCGCACCAAACCGACTTTGACGGCTGGCGGACGGCCGCCCGCACACTCCGCTCGGCGGGCGTCCCCCCGGAGCGGGCGGTTTGGACGGTGGGCGAAGGGCAGGGGGACCTGTGGGCCGGGAACGCCCCTCCACGCCCGCTGGACGGGCCTGCGCCGCCCTTCAACGTGCCGCGGGACTTTATCGAGCTCGCCCAGGAGGTGGTGTGCCACCGGGCGGAAGACCGCTGGTCCCTGCTTTACAGCCTGCTCTGGCGGCTCATGGGGGAGCCCCAGCTGCTGAAGATCGTCACGGACCCGGAAGTCGCCCGCGCCCTGGAGCTGCGCAGGAACGTGGTCAAGGCCGTGCACAAGATGCACGCCTTCGTGCGCTTCCGTCGCGTCGCCGGTGCCGCGGGCGAGACCTACGTGGCCTGGTTCCGTCCCGAGCACCTGATCGTGGAGGGGGCCACCCCCTTCTTCGCGCGCCGCTTCGCCGCGATGCGCTGGTCGATCCTCGGGCCCGACCGGTCGGCCTACTGGGACGGGCGGCGGCTGCTCTTCGGCCCCGGCGTCCCGCGCTCAGCGGCGCCCCCGCCCGACGATTTGGAGGCGCTCTGGCGCACCTACTACGCCCACATCTTCAACCCCGCGCGGATGAAGCTCGCGGCGATGCGCGCCGAGATGCCCAAACAGTACTGGGGCAACCTGCCGGAGGCTTCGCTCATTCCCGATCTGATCGCCGGGGCGGGCGCACGCACTGAAGCCATGGTCGCCGCGCCCGCAACCGTTCCACCCAAGCGAGCCCTGAAAGTCATGCAGGCCGCCAATCGCGACGCGCCGCACGAGGGCGGCTTCATCGCTTCCTCCACCGAGGAGGTGGCTGCGGCCATCCAGGGCTGCCGCCGTTGCGAGCTGTGGCGCAACGCCACCCAGGGCGTTGCGGGCGCGGGCCCGCGCGATGCGCGCATGATGATCGTGGGCGAGCAGCCCGGCGACGTGGAGGACCTGAAAGGCGAACCCTTCGTGGGCCCCGCCGGCCAACTGCTCGACCGCGCCCTGGCCGAGGCCGGCGTGGATCGAACCCAGGCCTATGTCACCAACGCGGTGAAGCATTTCAAATTCGAGCCGCGCGGCAAGCGACGGCTGCACAAGACGCCCGACACGGGCGAGATCCGCGCGTGCCGCTGGTGGCTGGAGCAGGAAACCCGACTGGTGAAGCCCAATCTGATCGTGGCCTTGGGCGGCACGGCGGCCTCCAGCGTGTTCGGGCGGACGGTGGCCATCACTCGGGAGCGCGGGCGGGAGCTGCCCGTCAGCGGGGGAGGGCGGGGCTTCGTCACCTTCCACCCCAGCTATCTGCTGCGTCTGCCCGACGAGGCGGCCAAGGCCGCGGCCTTTCAGACCTTCGTCGCGGATCTGCGCACCGCAGGAGAGCTCGCCTCGGCCTTGGCGTGACCCTCTGAACCGGCGCCCGCCTTGCAAGGGCCGCTGTTTGACGCCAACTGCCACCGCCGCGATGGTTGCGCGGCGCTAACCCTTGGAGTCGCATGGCCGAAGCGGCCTACACGCTGGAACGCCGGGCCAACGACGCCCTGCTCGCCCTCACCGGCGATTGGACCTCGGCCGATCTTGGCCGCGCGGCCGAGCGTCTGCGCCGCGACGCCGGCGGCGTGGGGAAGGTCAAGCTGGACCTCTCGGGCCTGGGTCGCTTCGACACCACGGGGGCCTATGCGCTGAACCAGGCCATAGCCGGTCGTGATGTCGCAGCCGATCTCGACAGCCGGCCGGACGTGCGTCGGTTGTTGGATCTCGTGGCCACCGCAAGCCCGCAGCCCTCAAAGGCCTCGCGGCGGCGTCGCGCGCCCGGCGTGCACGTCATGGAGCGCGCCGGCAGGGGCGTCTCGGACATCGGCGCTCAGCTCCGTCGCAACGCGGTGTTCAACGGTCGGCTGACCGTGACCCTGCTGGCCTCTCTGGCGAAGCCGCGGCGTTTTCGCGTGTCCCCCATCATCAACCAGATGGACACCACCGGGCTCGACGCCCTGCCGATCGTGGCCGTGCTCAGCTTCTTCGTAGGCGCGGTGATCGCCTTCCTCGGAGCCAGCCTGCTGGGTCAGTTCGGCGCCCAGGTGTTCACGGTGGAGCTGATCGGCATCGCCATGCTGCGCGAATTCGGCGTGCTGCTGACCGCCATCCTCCTGGCCGGCCGGTCGGCCTCCTCCTACGCGGCTGCGATCGGCGCCATGAAGATGAATCAGGAGATCGACGCCATGGAGGTGATGGGCGTCGATCCTTTCGACGCACTGGTGGTGCCGCGGTTCATCGCCATGCAGTTGATGTTTCCCTTGCTGGCCTTTGTGGCCACGGCGTCCGGACTCTTCGGGGGCATGATGGTGAGCTGGACGACGCTGGACCTGTCGCCCGCCTTTTTCCTCCAACGGGTCGTGGACAACGTCGGGATCAATCACTTCTGGGCCGGCCTGGTGAAAGCCCCCGTGTTCGCGGGCGTGATCGCCGCCGTGGGCGCGCGGCAGGGCCTGCAGGTCGGCGGTGATGTGGAGAGCCTGGGGGCTCGGGTGACCTCAGCCGTCGTTCAGGCGATCTTCGCTATCATCGTGATCGACGCCATCTTCGCGGTGTTGTTGACGGAGCTCGGCCTGTGACCTTGCTGGATCGCGCGCGTCAGGCCCCACCGGAGCCTCGACCCGAAGACGCCCCGCCGATCCTGGTGCGCCGATTGCAGAGCCGCTTCGGCGAGCACCTGATCCACGACGGCCTCGACCTCACGGTTCGGAAGGGCGAGGTGCTGGGCGTGGTGGGCGGCTCGGGCACGGGCAAAACCGTGCTGCTCAACACCATCATCGGGCTGCGCCCGCCCGATGCCGGGGAGGTGCGTGTTTTCGGCATGAACCCGCACGGGTCCACCGCCGAGCGCGCCGCCATCGACCGGCGCTGGGGCGTGCTGTTCCAGCAGGGTGCGCTGTTCTCCTCCCTCAGCGTCAAGGATAACGTCGCCGCGCCGCTCTTCGAACACACGCGCCTGCCGACGGACCTGATCGGCGAACTGGCCGAGCTGAAGATCGCGCTGGCCGGCCTCCCCGCCGAGGCCGGCGGCAAGTTCCCGGCCGAGTTGTCCGGGGGCATGCGCAAGCGCGCCAGCCTGGCCCGCGCCCTGGCTCTCGATCCCGAGCTCCTGTTCCTGGACGAGCCCACGGCCGGCCTGGACCCGATCGGCGGCGAGGCGTTCGACACCCTGATCCGCAATTTGTCGGACAGCCTGGGTCTTACGGTCTTCATGATCACGCACGATCTCGACAGTCTGTACGCCATCTGCGACCGCGTAGCCGTGATCGCAGACAAGAAGGTGGTCGCGGTCGGCCCCATCTCCGAACTCGAAAAGTCCGACCACCCCTGGATCAAGGAATACTTCCTGGGGCCACGCGGCCGCGCGGCGCGCGGCGGCAAGGCCCCGGAACAGGGAGCCTCCTGAGGACCTCATGGAACGCAACGCCAACTACGCCCTGGTGGGCCTGGCCACCACCGTGCTCTTCGTGGGCCTGGTCATCTTCGTGATCTGGCTGGCCCGGCTGTCGTCGGCGGATGACTTCGACCAGTACGACGTCGTCTTCACCGAGCCGGTGCGCGGCTTGTCGGAAGGCGGTTTCGTCTTCTTCAACGGGATCCGCGTGGGCGAGGTGACCGACATCAAGCTCGACCCCGTGAACCCGAACCGAGTCGTCACCCGAGTGCGGCTGGACGGCCAAACGCCGGTGCGCGTCGACTCGCGGGCTCAACTCGAGCCCCAGGGCATCACGGGCGTGAACTACATCCAGATCACGGCGGGCTCGCCCCGGCAGCCCCTGCTGGAACCGCGCCGGCGCAACGAAATCCCGGTGATCCGCAGCACGCCCAGCGCCTTTGCAGGCCTGCTGGAAGGCGGGGGCACGGTGTTGCAGCGGACGGTGGAGTCGCTGGACAGGGTGAACCTGCTGCTGTCCGACCAGAACCTGCGCACCATCAGCCGGAGCGTGGCGGACGTGCAGACGCTGACCTCCGAGGCGGCCGCGAACCGAGCCATCATCGGCGAAACCCGCTTGGCCATCGCCGACACCCGCGGCGCTCTGCAGCAGGCCCAGGTGGCCCTGCAGGGGGTCGATCGGACGACCTCCGAGGTGATCGAACTGGTGGAGGACAGCCAGGGGCTGGTCAACGGCGATGCGAAGCGGGCCCTGGCCGACGTCGCCTCCGCCGCCGCCGAGATCAAAACCGCCGCCGCCGAGGTGCGCACCAGCATCCAGGAGGTGACCGAGCCCAGCACCGAGTTCGCTCGCACAGGTCTGCCCCAGATCACCACGGCTGTGGCCTCCCTTCAGGAGGCGGCCGAAAGCGTCCAGCGCTTGACCGAACAGATCAATCAAAGTCCGCGGGGGCTGCTGACGCGGCGTCCCGCGCGCGAGCTCGAGGTGCCGCAATGAGAGCCATCCTGACCACCGCCGTCGTGGGCGCCGCGGCTGGGCTCCTGGCAGGCTGCAGCCTCCTGGGCGGCGGCAAGCCCGCGCAGCTGTATCGTTTCGGGGTTGCGGAGGCGGCGCCCACGCCCGCAACGGCGCGCGTGGTGCAGTTGAACGGCCTGGAGTTCCAGCCCGCCGCGGAAGGCGATCGGCTGCTCGCCGTCAACGGCTCCGAAGCCTTCTACCTAGCCCAGTCGCGCTGGGTGTCCCCGGCGCGCGAGCTCTTCACCCAAGCCGCCGACCGCGCCTTCGACCGGGCCGGCATGGATTTGATCCGGCGCGGGCAGCCGCAAACGCCCACGGCCAATCTGAACCTCACCGTGCCCGTATTCGAAGCCCGCTACCTTGGCGGCTTGGAGGCGGCGCCGACCGTCCTTGTGGAAGTGGAGGCGGCCCTGGCCTCCACCACCGGCGAGCGCGGCCCCCTGGGCTCCACCCGCGCCGCCGCCAGCGTGCCCGCCACCGCCAACACGGTGCCGGCCATAGTAGCGGCTTACGACGCGGCGAGCCGCCAGGCGCTGGATCAGGTCGCCGCCTGGGCCGCGACCACGGCTGGGGCCGGGCCGGGGGCCTGAGTCTTCAGCCCGTCGCGGCGGGCGTGGCGCGATCGCCGCGCAGGCCCGAGCCGCGCTTGGCCGCCCGACCCTCTCCCTTGTCGGGAGCAAACTCGGACCTGGCGTGTTCGGCGAACGTCTGCAGGGCGGCGTCGAAGCTGCGCATGCGCTGGCCGAAGCTCGTGCCCAGGGCGGCGTAAGCCGGCCGCTCCGCCGGCCAGCCCATATCCTTCGCGGGCGTGGGCTGGACGCCGGCAGGGTCCAGACCCAACGCTCCAGCCACGCGAATCGCGAACTCGGCCCAGCTGAGCGCGCCGGCGTTGGCCAGATGACGCAGGCCCGTCTCCCCGTCGATGAGGTGGTTCAACGACGTGCTCACCAGGTCCGGCACATAGGTCGGCGAGACCACGCAATCGGAAGCGGCCCGAACCGGCCGGCCGGCCGCCAGCTCGCGCCCGACCCACACCGCGAAGTTGTGGGGGTCGTAGGGTGAGAAGAACGCGGCTGTGCGCACCACAAGGGGACGGCCACCGGCCAGAAGCACGCGCCGTTCCGCCTCCGCCTTGCTCCGCCCGTAGACGTTCAGCGGCGAGGGCGCATCGCTCTCCAGATAGGGCCGGTCGCGCCGACCGTCGAACACGAGGTCCGACGAGAAGGTCAGGAAGGGGGTGTCCGTTTCGGCGCAGGCTTCCGCCAGATTGGCCGCCCCGTCCGCGTTGGCCCGTATGCAGCCGTCCGGGTCCTGCTCCGCCTCGTCCACCCGTACCCAGCCGGCCGTGTTGATCACCGCCCAGGGCTGCAAGCTTTTCAGAGCCGCGCGCACGGAGGCCGGGTCGTCCAGCGCCAGGGTCCGACGATCGGTCAGACGGTAGGGTATCCCGCGAACGTCACAGGCATGGGCGAAGGCCCGGCCCAGCGTGCCCGTGGCTCCTGTGATCAGCAGGGGAGGGCGCGTCTCGTCGAGCTCCGCAGTGGGGACGCCGCCCAGCTTCTGCGCCGGTTTCACGCGGGGATAGACGTAGCGGATCTCGCGCCGCCACCATCCCGGCTGGCCCAGCACAGGCGACGGCTCGCCTTCGCCCGTCGCCAGCGTGCGCAGGGTGCTGACGATGGCCGTTGGACGCGGGGCGCCGTCCGCGCTGCGCAGGTCGAACGGCCCAGGCTCATATTCGCCCACCGCGGCCGTCAGCAGACGGTTCCAGTCATAGCCGCCCAGCAGCGCCCAGGCGGTGACCGCCTGGATGGGCACGCCGCGCCTGCGGAGCCGGTGCGCGCTTTCCCAAGCCTCGTGCACCCAGCGCATCTGCTCTTCACGCGTGCAGCCGTTGTGCGACTCGGTGACGGCCATCGGCAGGCCGTATCGCGCCCAGGTCTGCTCCAGCAGCCGCTCCAGCCCCAAGGGCCCGGGGTCGGCCACGCGTACGGCCTCCACATCGGCGTAACGCTGTTGGCCGTTGTCGCCGTGCGTGTGCTCCGGATAGCGGGGCAGGCGGTGATCAAGGAACCGCTCGCTGGTGAGATAATGGTTCACGCCCACCACGTCGGGCGGGCAGGGGTCGTCGGCGATGGCCCGCGCCCGGTCGGCCAAGCCCAGCGACTCCAGCCGCCGCCAGAAGTAGTGCCCGGGGGTGACGCGCCCGGTGAGCAGGTCCCAGGTCAGCCAACGGCGCTGGTTCTCGAACTCCGCCTGAGAAGCCAGCTCGGGCGTGGACAGCGTATGTCCAAGATCCTCCGTCTGGATCAGCTGCGCGGCGGGATTGACCCGTCGTATTGCGCGCATGGCCAGCCGCGTGGCGTCGATCTGGTTGAGCAAAGCCAGCCACCAGGCCGCCTCGTCTCTCAGGTGCGGGTACCAGTGCCCGTAAAGGGCGCTGAACCGTGAGGTCGTCAGCGGTTCGTTGACCGGCGTGTAGGCCTCCACCCAAGGGTAACGCTCGGCGACGGCCGCGGCGTGGAGCGCCAGCCCGGTCGCAAAGCTGTCCTCGACCATGCTCGTGTACTTCGGGCCGCTGCCGTGGTGCGTGAGCCCGGCGATCGGCCGCACGCCCAGGTCGCGGATGCGGTGCAGCCGCTCATCGCTCCAGCGCCAGTCGTGCCGATCGGGCCGTTCCGGCGATACGCGCTCCCACAGCACGGGGTAGCGCAGCGCCTTGATCCCCATCTCGGCGAAGCGGTCCAGGTCCTCCGGCCGGTGCTCATGGCCCGTGCGGACCGTCTGGTCGAACCACTGGTCTCCCACCCGGTTCACCGTGCACTCGTGTCCGCCCCAGAGCTCCAGGGGCCTCGTTTCCGCCGTATCCGTCACCGCCAGCTCTCTCCCGACCCGAACTGTTAAGCCTCATCTACCGCAAAGGTTCACAATCGCGGAACACGAACGGATGCGAGCAGGTCGCCCCCTCGACGCAGACAACGGCGAGTGTCCTTCAGACCACACGGATGGTCCCCCGCTATCGTCAAGGCGCGTTGCTTCGCTCTCTTTCAAGACTCTCTGAGCAAGTCCGACAAAAGGCGACAGGCGGGCCAGCCTGTCGCCTTTGAAGTCTCTGAAAAGAGCAGCCGGCTCCGCCAAGGCGGAGCCGGCGTCTGTCAGGCCGTGGCGGCGGCCTGAGTGGCCGTGGCGGCGGTGCGCTCGCCTTGCGCCTTCTCGGACAGCCGGCGATAGGTCGCCAGCGCCTGACCCACCACCTGGTCCATGTTGTAGTACCGGTAGGTCGCCAAACGCCCCACGAAAGTCACTTCGGGCGTCTGCAGCGCCAGCGCCTCGTAACGCTTGAACAGCGCCTGGTTCTCCGGACGGGGAATCGGATAATAGGGATCCCCCTCCGCGCTCGGATACTCATAGGTGATCGTGGTCTTCGGGTGGGACTGCCCGGTCAGGTGCTTGTACTCGCTGATCCGAGTGTAGGGGAAGGATTCCGCAGGATAGTTGACGGTTCCCACCTCCTGGAACCACTCCTGATCCAACGTCTCGTGCTGGAACTTGAGCGAGCGATAGGGCAGCTTGCCGTAACGGTGGCCGAAGTACTCGTCGATCGGTCCGGTGAAGACCAGCTTGTCGTGCTTGACCTCCGATTGGACGTCGCGGAAGTCCACGCCCGTCTGCACGTCGATGTTATCGTGGTCGAGCATGTTCTCGAACATGGCTGTGTAGCCGTTCAGCGGCATGTACTGGAAGCTGTCGGTGAAATAGCGGTCGTCGGTGTTGGTCCGCGTCGGCACCCGGCTGGTGACGCTCTTGTCCAACTCCGAGGGGTCCATGCCCCACTGCTTGCGCGTGTAGCACTGGAAGAAGAGCTCGTAGAGCTCCCTGCCCACCTTAGACACGACCACGTCTTCAGAGGTGACGATCTTGGCCACCTCCTCCGCGCGGCTGTTGAGAAAGGCGTCCGCTTCCTCGTCGGTCTGGAGGTTCAGGTCGAACAGGATGTTCAGCGTGGTCCGGTTGATCGGCATCGGCATGAGCTTGTCGCGCACGCTGGCCAGCACCCGGTGTTCATAAGGGCGCCACTCGGTGAAGCGACCCAGGTAGTTGAAGATATCTTCCGAGTTGGTGTGGAAGATGTGCGGGCCGTACTGGTGCATCAGCACCCCGGCCTCGTCCTTCAGGTCGAAGGCGTTGCCCGCGATGTGCGGGCGCCGGTCGATCACGAGCACCTTCTTGCCGCCGTCCGCGGCCAGCCGTTCGGCCAGCACGGACCCGGCGAAGCCCGCCCCCACGATCAGATAGTCGTAGGCCTTGGCGCGGCCAATCACGGGCACGACGTTGCCCACCGTCTCTCCGTAGCGCCGCTCGGAGGCTTCGGTCCGGCGGTTGGCGGCGTCTTCGACCAGCTTTGACATGGCTTTGAAGGTGTTGTCCCAGGAGTTGTCGGCCAGCAGCTTGTCAGCCGCCTTGAGCCAGTCGTTTCCGGACGCCCGCATGGCGAGCGCCGCCTCGCAAGCGGCCACGAACTCGTCCGCGTTGTTGGCGATGCGCACCGCATCCAGATGGCCGTAGCTGCGCACCACGTCCGTGATCGGGGTGGAGACCACGGGCGCGCCGCCCGACAGGTACTCGGGCGTCTTGGTGGGGCTGATGAACTTGGTGGCCTCGTTCACCGCAAAGGGCATAAGGGCCACGTCCCAGCCCGCCAGATAGCGCGGCAGTTCGGCGTAGCTCTTGCCGCCGAGGTAGTGGATGTTGGGTCGGATCGGCAGGTCGGCCGGGTCGATCTTGACCACCGGGCCCACCATCACCAGCGCCCAGTCAGGCCGGGCGTCGGCGATCTTGCCGATCAGCTCCAGATCCATCCGCTCGTCGATGACCCCGTAGAAGCCCAGCCGCGGGTGCTCGATCGCCGCCTGATCGGAAGGCTCATCCCCGTCCGCCATGGTTCGCGCTTGCGCCAGGTGCTCGCGATCCACCGAGGAGGGGAAGGCATGCACATTGCCGTGCTGCTCACGTTTCGCCTCGTAAAGGCTGTACCCCCCGGTGGTGACCAGGTCGGCCTTGGCGAACAGCTCGCGTTCCAGGCCCATCAGGTCGGCCGAGGCTCCCTTGAAGTTGGCCAGTTCGTCCATGCAGTCGTAAACCACCGCCGCCGCGGGCAGATGCCGCGAGCAGCTCAGCATCATGGGCGTGTAATACCAGAGCACCGGCCGCCGGATTCCTTCGCGCATCATCATGCCGTCGAGCAGGCGGCGTACGGCTTCCTCCCGCGCGCGCTCGTCCAGCCCCTCCGGCAAGCGAGGCACCACCCGGATCACGCCGGAGCGCTCGCAGGTCTTCATCCAAAGGTCCGGCTCAGTCTGGCCGGCCTCGTAGCCCAGCGGCTCTTCGAAATAGAACACCCGCCGCGTGCGCGCGAAGCGCGTCATCAGGTGCTGCGGCCGTTGGAAGACGAAGTCCCACCGGAGGTGCGAGAAACAGATCAGGGTCTCGCCGGCCTTGCCGGACGCCGCGGTGATCATGGTCTTCGGCGCAACGTTCAGCGCCGACTCTCGCATGGGGGGGGCCACGGGTTTCGGTGTCCTCTCTTGGTGAGACGGGGAAGCGTCGAGTCACAAAACGCGAGCAACGCCAAGTGGTTCCCGACAACGCCTGGGAAATATAGCAAGAGGAAGGGGGAAATGCAAGGCGGCGGTCTTGCGCAAGCCTTGCGCCCCCCGAAAGTGTCGGCCTCACGACTAAAGAATATACTTAAAGAGTACATGAAGCCCAAAGACGTTGCTTAAGCAAATCGCTGCTTCGGAAAGGGTTGAGCAAGCTGAATGCGAGATGAACGGACACGTGCGCCCAGAGTGGGCGCCGCGGATTGCTGCGCTGCAACAAAACTTGACTGTCGCGGATGCGGGCGCCCCGCATCCGCGGGCTCAGTAGGGCCGTTCGGTCTGCCAGCGCCACGCTGTGCGCAGGATGGTGTCCAGATCGGAGTAGCGGGGCCGCCAGCTGAACCGGCGCTGGATCTCGCCCGCGTCGGCCACCAGCGCGGGCGGATCGCCCGCCCGACGGGGACCCACGGAGTAGGGCACCCGCCCGCCCGTGACCCGGTCCGCCGCCTGCAGCACCTCCAGCACGGTGTGGCCCGCGCCGGTGCCCACGTTGAGGATCAGGTTCTCTCCGCCTTCGATGAGCCGCGCCAGCGCCTCCACATGCGCTTCGGCCAGATCGACCACATGGATGTAATCCCGGATGGGCGTGCCGTCGGGGGTGTCGTAGTCGTCGCCGAACACCGTAAGCGGCTTGGCCCGTCCCAGCGCCGCCTTGGCCGCCAGCGGTATCAGGTGGCTTTCCGGCTCGTGGCTTTCCCCGATCTCCCCATCCAGATCGGCGCCAGCGGCGTTGAAGTAGCGCAGCGCCGTCCAGCGGAACGGATAGGCCGCGCCGAAGTCGGCCAAGGCGCGTTCGAACACGAGCTTGGTCCAGCCGTACGGGTTGATCGGCTGCGTCGGGTGCGCCTCCGGGATGGGGGAATATTGAGGCGTGCCGTAGACCGCCGCGGTGGAGGAGAACAGAAAGGCCTGGACCCCAGCCTCGATCAAGGCGCCCGCAAAGGCGTTCGCCGCGGAAACATTGTTGTCCCAGTACTTGAAGGGATCGCGGACGCTCTCTCCCACCTCGATAAAGGCTGCGAAGTGGAGCGCGCCCACGATCCCGTACTGGCGCACCAGGCTCTTCACGAGCTCGCCGTCGCGCAGGTCGCCCTGGTGGAGGGGACCCCACTTCACCTGCGGCGCATAGCCTTTGGACAGGTTGTCCAGAGTGACCGGGAGATAGCCCGCCCGGTGCAACGCCTTGCAGGTCTGGGCGCCGATGAAGCCTGCACCGCCCGCCACCAGCACGGCGGGGCGGTTCGTTTGGATGTCGCTCATGGCTGAGCTTCTAAGCGGGGCGTGCGCGCTCCTGCAACGCCCCTGCCGACAGAAGCCTAGTTGCGCCGCCCCAGGATCCGGTCCGCCAGCACATAGCTGAAGCCTGAGGTGAACGGCAGGGCTTCGTTGAAGTATTGCTGGGTGAACAGACCCACCTCGGCGACCCGGGTGCGCGGCACGTAGACGATGTCGAACCGCCGCAAGGGCACGGCGTCCGTGACGCCGGCGTTCGTCACCGCGTGACGCAGGTCGACGGTCTTCATCATGGGCCGGCCGTCCGGTCCGCGACGGATCACCACCACCTCGAAGCGGCGGGCGGTCGGAGTGAAGCCGCCGGCCTTCACGACGGCCTGGAGGGCGTCGATGTCGCCGGGCATCTCGTATTCACCGGGCGTGCGGACCTCGCCCCCGACATAGACCCGCATGGGGGCGGCCTGGCGAAGGGCCACCTGGACCTCGGGCCGCACGAGCACCGGCGCATACAGGGCGGCCAGCTCGGCCTCGAGCTCCGGACCCGAACGGTCGGCCGCCATGACGGACGGCAGCAGGCCGGGCGACACCCGACCGTCCGGACCCACGCGGACGCTGCGGTTCAGCTCGGGCGCGGTGGCCACCACCAGTTCGAGCTCGTCACCCGGGAAGAAGCGATAGTCGGGCTCGGCTTCCGTCCAGTCGGCGTAGTCGACGTCGGCGAACTCGGCGGTGGGCCGAGCTGGGGGCGTGAACGGCTCGAACGCAGGCGCCGGCACGCTGCAGGCTCCCAGCAAAAGGGCGAGAGCGGCGGCCCTGAACGGGGCGGGGAGGCGGAGCATCGACGGCACACCGTGAAGGTTCGCCACGATCCTTAAGGGGGAGAGGTAAGCGATTCTTAAAGCGAACTCGCGAGTCTACCGGCTGAACCTGAGGACAGGTGGGAGCCGATCGGGCATGAGCGCCGCCAAACAAGGGCCGAAACCCTCCACGTTGTCCGGCGCCCAGCTGAGCGACTGGAGCCTGCGTCCGCGCTACACGGCGGCGGACATGGCCCAGCTGCTGTGGCGGGAGCGCTGGCTGGTGCTTGGCGTCTTCCTGGCGCTGTTCGCCTTGGGGGTCGCCCTGGCCTGGCGCATGGACAAGACCTATCCCGCGCGGGCCAGCCTGCTGGTCCGTCTGGGCCAGGAATACGTCTATCAGCCTCGCGCTGGCGCCGACCCCCAGTCCACCACGGCCGCCAACATCAACGAGGTGCTGCAGTCCGAGCGCGAGATCCTGTCCAGCGCCGGCCTCCGGCACCGGGTGATCGAAGAGCTCGGCTACGCGACAGTCTTTCCGGACAAGGCCCAACGCTGGCGGACCGCCTCGCCGGCGCGCCGCAGCCAGCTGATCGCGGCGGGCGCCGAGACCATGGAGAAGCGCCTGGGCGCCGAAGCGGCGCCCGACCAGAACGTGCTGCGGGTCACCTACGAGGACACCGACCCTGATCGGGCCGCCCTGGTGCTGAACACCTTGATCGACGAATACCTGGAGTATCGCCGCGAGGTTTTCGCCGACGTCACCCTGCCGGCGGTCAGCCGCCAGCGCGAAGCCTTCGAAGACCAGTTGGCCCAGGCCGAGCAGGCCTATCAGCAATTCCTGGCCGACAACCGGATCGGCGATTTCGACGCGGAGCGCGCTTCCCTCAACACGCTTTACACCACGCTGAACGACACCCGGTACCGCAACCAGGCCGCGCTTTCACAGGTGCGCGGGCGGCTGAGCGGCCAAGCCGCCGCGCTGAGCGGCGTGGCCCCTGAGATCGCGCTTTACCGAGACGTGGACGACACGGCGGCCGACCGTCTCGTCGCCTTGCGCGTTCAGCGCGAAGAGCTCCTCACCCGCTACCGCCCGGAAGCCGGACCTGTACGGGAGGTCGATCGCCAGATCGCGCAATTCGAGTCCGCCGTGGCCGCCGGCAAGGGTCGGGGCGAGCAGCTCCGCCGGATCGGCGTCAATCCGATCTATCAGACCGTGGCCACCGACCGCGCCCAGGCCCGCGCGGAAGCGGCCAGCCTGGAGAACAGCCTGGGAGCCATCGCTCGGCAACTGAATGAGATCGCCGCCCGGCGCCAGCAACTCGCGGCTCTCGAACCCCGCTACCAGCAGCTTCAGCGCCAGCGCGAAGTGCTGGCCGCAAACGTCCGCGCCTTCGCCGCGCGCGAACAGCAGAGCCAGGCGGCCCAGGCCGTGGCTCAGAGCGCCAGCGACAACGTCCGGGTGGTCGAGCGAGCCCTACCTCCCGTGCGCGGAAACAGCCTCCGCCGCGAAATCCTGATCCTGTCGTTGCTCCTGGCCCTCGGGACTGCGCTGGCCGTAGCCTTTACGCGGATCTTCCTGCGGCGCGGGTTCGCCACGCCCGCATCCGCCTCGCGCACCCTGGATCTTCCCGTGCTGGCCACGGCGCCGGCCGCCCCTCGTGGAGCCGCCGCATGAGCGCTCGCCTGAAGATGTCCACCCGCGGGCTAGGCGCCGCACCGCCGTCGGCGAGCTCCCTGTTCATCGATGAAAAGCCGCGAGGCCGCTTCCTCCCCAGATGGCGACGGGAAGAAACAGCCAAGCCGGTCAGGCCCGCTTCCGTCCAAACCGCGTCGCCCCAGCCCGGGCCGGCCAAGTCCGGGCCGGCCGAACACGCCGAGCTCCAGGCCGCCATGGCGCAGTTGCACGCCGCGCTCGGCCCGGTGCCGGAAGGGGAGGGACGGGTGCTCCAGTTCGTGGCCGCCACCAGCGGCGAGGGCAGCTCCACCTTGGCGCGCGAGTTTGCTCTCTGCGCCGCCAAAAAGGCCCGGCGTCCCGTGTGGCTGGTCGATCTGGACCTGATGGGCGCGCCGCAGCATGCGGCCCTGAGCGCCGACCCGCGCTTCGGCGCGCTCGGTCCGGCCTCCCAGGCCTCGCCCGACGGCTCCAGCTTCGTTTCCGTCCAGCCTTCGGCCCGGACCGCCGAGGGGAAGGTCCTTTCCGACGCCCGCTACCTGGCCGCCCACGCCTTGCTCAAGGGCCGGCTGTGGGTGACGCGTTTCCGTAAGGAGGCCATTCGCCCCGGCCAACAGGTTCGTCTGTCGGGATCCCCCGCCTATTGGCGCGCGCTGTCCGCGCACGCCGAGTACGTCATCATCGACACTCCGGCTGCCGACCGCTCGACCGCGGCCTTGACGCTCGCGGGCCAGGTGGACGCCTCCATTCTCGTGGTCGCCGCCGAAGATGTCGACGCCCGCGCGCCCGCCGCCCTGAAACAGGCGCTGGAAAGCCACGGCGGCCGCATCGCCGGCCTGGTGTTCAACCGGGCCCGCCACACGCCGCGCTTTCTCGAGAAGCTGCTGTCGTGACCGCGGTTCCCGCGCCGGCGCCCGTCGCGGCGGCAGCGCTCGTCCGCACGCCGCAGGCCCGCACAACCCTGCCGACGGCCTTGGAGTACGCCTTTGCAGGGGTCGTGCTTCTGATGTTGTCCGAGGCCCTGCTCGGCCCCTTGTTCAACCCCACCCAGAGTTCGGAGGCCGCCCCCTGGCTTCGCCAGATCTGGCTGCCGGTCTACGGCCTCACCGCCCTGATGGTCGCGGCGCGGCTGAGCTGCATGACCCAGGTCTTCTGGGGCGCGCTCCTGCTCGCGCCCCTGCTGCTGTTGGCGGGCTTGTCCACGGAATGGTCGCTGCTTCCCGACATCACCGTGCGACGGGCGGTGGCGCTGAGCCTGAGCAGCCTTTTCGGCCTCTATCTCGCCGCCCGCTTCGCCTGGCGTGAGCTGATGGAGCTTCTCGCCGGCGTGTTCCTGATCCTGGCCTTGGGGAGTTACCTGTCGGTGCTGGCCGCGCCGGGCTGGGCGATCCACGCGACGGTCCACCCCGGAGCCTGGAAGGCGCTGTGGTTCGAAAAGAACGGTCTGGGTCAGGTCATGACCTGGGGCGTGCTGGCGTGCGGCTGCGCGGCCCTGCTGACGACCGAACGGCGCCGCTTGTGGACGGTGGGCGCGGTTCTCTGCGGAGCCCTGGTGTTGTTCTCCACCTCCAAAACCTCGCTCCTAGGGATGATGCTGGTCGGCTCGGGCCTGGCTGTGGTGGCCGGCTTCCGTCGTGGAGGCCTGCTGGGCGTGCTGACCGGCTGGCTGGCCCTGGTCGGTGTGGCGGGGGTCATGGCGATGGCCGTGCTCGCGCCGGAGATCGTGCTGGAGGCTTTGGGCAAGGATCCCACCCTGACCGGCCGCACGGACATCTGGGCGGCGGTCCTGCGGCGGGTGGAGGAACGACCCTGGCAGGGCTACGGCTACGCCGCCTTCTGGGCCGACAAGCAAGGTCCGGTGGGCTTCGTCCGCAACGAGGTGAACTGGAGCGCGCCTACCGCCCATAACGGTTGGCTCGAGCTGCTGCTGTCTTTCGGCTGGACGGGCGTGATCCTGTTCGGCGTGCACCTGGGCGTGACGGTGCTGGCCGCCGCGGCCAGCATGGGACGGGGCGCTCACGCCTATTGGGCGGTGCTGGCCGTGGCCTTGTTCACGCTCTTCAGCCTGTCGGAGAGCACCATCATGCAGCAGAACAACCTGATCTGGGTGATCTATGTCATGACCTCGGCCAAGCTGCTCCAGGTCGCCGCCCCCACCCCGCCACGCTGAACTCCTGCGGCCTCTGGGGCGAGCCTTGTCGCGGAAACGGCGGCGCCGGACCGCGGTCGGGATCCCATCAGGGCCCCTGCGGGACACACCGCCACAGGCATGGGGGAGATGGCGGCGGGGAAGGGGGGTCAGAGCGCCGCGCCGCCGCTGCGCGCCACCTCGGCCGCCCCATAGAAGCGAGGCTCGAACCGCGGCATCCACAGCACCTTGCCCAGGCCGCGCGCCGCGCGGTCCAGCATGTCGGCGCGTTCCGGCCGGCGAAGAAGCCACAGCGCCGCCGCCGCGGCGCCGAACACGGCGGTTTGCATGGCGCCGATGGCCATCCACCGGGCCACCGCCAGCCGGTCGCCACGGTAGGACGCAGTCTGCGACGGGCCCTGCCCATAGGCGAAGGCGCGCTTGACGGCATAGGTCAGGGTCGCGCGGTGCGGTGCGGGATGCTCCCAGACCCAGGCCTCGGCCGCCCAGGCGAAGCGGCGGCCGAGCCCGGCCAGCTTTGTGAACAGCAGGTCGTCCTCGCCGCCGATCTGATCCATCGCCGGGTCGAAGGGCGCCGGCCCGGCCAGGGCCGTGCTCCGCGTCAGCAGGGAGTTGCCGCACCCCCAGTGGGTGGAGACCGGTCCGGACTGGGCCGGCCCTGTTCGCGAGAACAGCCGCTCCAGATAGGCGGTCGCCCACCCCGAGCCGTCCGGCGCCCGGCCGCGGATGGGGCCGAAAGTCACGTCGGCCCCGTGCTCCCGGTGCACTCTGACGAGCGCGGCCAGCCATCCCGGCGGCGCCTCCTCGTCGTCGTCAAGAAAGGCGACGAGCTCGCCCGACGCCACGGCGAGCCCGCTGTTGCGCGCGGTCGCCACGCCTGGCGTCGCTTCGTGCACGAAGCGGAGCGGGAAGGGCGCCTCGGCCGCAAGCGCCTGCACCCCCGGTCCCGCCGAGCCTTCCGGGGAGTTGTCCACCACCACCAGCTCCAGGGGCCCCGCATCGGTCTGGGCGAACACGGAGCGGACCGCCCGCGCCAGGCTGTCGGGCCGGCGCAGGGTGGGCATGACGATGCTGATCACGGGGCTGATCACGGGGCTGATGGCGGGGCTGATGTCGGGCGGGCTCACAGGACTTCCGCATAACAGGCTGCGCGATAGGTCTTCGCGGCCGCGACCCGCAGCTTCAAGGGCACGGCGGTGGCCACGGCCAGCCGCTTCAGCATCGGCCGCCACAGGCCCCGCAGGGGCGCCCGGCGCAGCACCCGCGCGGCGCGGAAGCTGGCGTAACGGGCCACGATCTCCGGATGGGCCTGAAGCACCCGGGCGAAGTTGCCGGCGGACTGCTCGTATTTGCGCGTAAGCGTCTCCGCCGTGTCCAGGCCCAGGTGGGTGGCGGTGTTGTCGATGTGCAGGATGGGCCAGCGGCGGCCCACCCGCATGGCCCACTCCACATCCTCCCAGCCCCAGCCGGTGAAGCTCTCATCGAAGCGTTCGCACTCGAACACCTCGCGGCGAACCAGGAGATTGCTGGTGAAGACGTGCTTTTCCGGGGCTCGCGAACGGTGTGCGGCAGGCAGGCAGTCCGAGCCGCGCGACATCGCCTGGTGCAGCACGGTGTGCGGCGTCACCGGCGCGCCGTCCACGGTGAAGCCGCCAAAGGCGACCGGCGCCTCCACATGCGCCCATCGCCGCAGGAAGTCTTCGTCGTCGGGCAGCATGTCGCTGTCCAGGAACAGCAGGCGCTCGGATCGGGCATGGCGGGCGAGGCGGTTGCGGCCGCGCGCGCGGCCCTCGTTGGGCACGCTGACCAGCCGCGCCGGCGCGCGCAGAACGGCCACATCGGCGGCCACGGCGCCCGCCCGGACCCGGTCCGGGTCGCCGTCGTCGAGCACCACGATTTCGATCCGGCCGTCGAGCCCGGCGGCCTGCCGATCGAGCGCCTCGAGCAGCGGGCGTGGATCATCGCCGTGAAAGGGGATCAGCACGGACAGGGCGGGCTCCGCGCCCGCCCACGTCGGGCTCTCGGTGGTATGTTCTTTCATGCCGTCCTCGCGCGCAGGCCGCTCCGCAGGCGCCCGAGACGCTCACGGAGGTGAGCGTCCAACAGGAGCATCACCGCGGCGTAGGTCGCCGCGCCCACCGCCGCCTTGCCAAGCAGTTCAAGCCAGCCTCCGGGCGAGGGCAGGGCCGCCACGCAGGCCGCCATCACGCCCGAGGCCAGCCCGGCGCGCGCCAGCGCCGTCCAGGGAACCGGCAAGATCAGCACGGTCCGCCCCAGGGTCGCCGACAGCAGCGCGCCCAGCGCATAGCCGACGGTGGTGGCCCAGGCCGCGCCGATCAGGCCGAAGCGCGGCACCAGCAGGACGTTCAACCCGATGCTGAGCAGGGCCGGCGCCGTCATCACGCCCACCAGCAGGCCGGTGCGGCGCCCGAGGGTGAAGGCTTGGCCGAAATAATGGGTGTGCAGGCCGGCGAAGAAGGCCGCCATGGCGATCAAGGGCGTCACGGACGCCGCTTGCGTCCTGAGCTCCTCGCCCACCAGGATGCCGATCAGCGGCTCCGAAACCAGCGCCAAGCCCGTTGCGGCCGGCAAGGTCAACCAGATCAGCAGTTCGCCCTGTTCGCGAGCCGCGCGGGTCAGCGCCTCCGGCCCGCCGCGCTCAAGCGCGGCCACCAGCGCCGGCCCTCCCGCAAGGCTAAGCCAGACGAACAGCACGTCCAGCAGGCGGTTCCCGACCGAATAGCCCGCGTGATAGGCGCCCACACTGGCCTCGTCGAGGAAGGTGGCGATGAGAAAGCGGTCGGCCGTGGCCAGCGCCAGCGAGGCCACCAGCGCCAGAGCCACCGGCAGACCGTAGCCGATGTTGCGCCGGAGCCGCTCGGGATCGATCCCGCCGCCCCGGGCGCGTCGCATCTCGCGCGGCCAGAACCAGGCCAGGCAGGCGGCCACGAGGACGCCGTAACCCGCCATGGGCGCTGCGCCTCCCCAGCCGGCCAGGGCCAAGGCCATGCCCGCCAGGAACCCTCCGCCCGTGATCACGATGTCGATGGTGGCGAAGCCGCGCACGTCGCCGGTGGCGCGCATGCGCTCCATCACGAGCCGCAGCGCGCTTTTCAGAGCGAAAGCGAGCACGCCGGCCCCGACGGCCAGCTTCAGGTTCGGGTCCAGCGGCAGCACGAGCAGGAGAGGCGCGCCGAGCGTCAGCACCACCGCGACCATGATCCACATCGCTCGGTGCAGGGTGCGCAGATGCGTCGCCAGCCCCCCGCCCGCGGTTTCGGCCGCGGTGAATCGGGCGGTCGCCGCCTCGTTCCAGGTCAGGAAGATCGTCTGGCTCAGCGCGGCCACGGAGTAGGCCAGCGCGAAATGTCCATAGGCTTCGGGCGTGAGCAACCGGGTGAAGGCGATCACCGCCCCGAAGCCCGCCAGCGCCTGCACGATCTGCACAGGCAGGTAGCCCATCACCCCTCGCCAGAACATGCGCGCCTTTTCCGTATCCGAGTTCGAGCCTTATCGCGCCGCCCGTTGCGGAGCCGTGAAGGCTTCAGCGAATCGCCGCCTTGTCGCCCAGCAGGCGCGGCACGGTGACCAGCACGATGTAGAGGTCCAGCCACAGCGACCGCCGCTCGATGTACTCCACGTCCAGCGCCACCCTGGCGGCCACCTCCTCCGAGGTGTGCACCGGACCGCGCGAGCCATGGATCTGCGCCCATCCCGTGATGCCGGGTTTGATCCGGTGCCGGTGGGCGTAGTGGGCCACCAGCTTGGAGGCTTCCGCTTCGCCCGTCATCATTCCGATCGCATGCGGGCGGGGCCCCACCACGCTCATCTCGCCGCGCAGCACGTTGAAGATCTGCGGCAGCTCGTCGAGGCTCGTCTTGCGGATGAACCGACCGACCCGGGTGACCCGGTCGTCATCCTTGGTCACCTGGCGCCGCGCGTTGGCGTCCGAGGCCTCCACGCGCATGGAGCGGAACTTCCACACGGTGATGACTTCGTTGTTGAAGCCGTGCCGCTTCTGCCGGAACAGGATCGGCCCCGGGCTGTCGAGTCGCACGGCCAGGGCCACCGCCGCAAACAGGGGCGCGGTCAAGAGCAGGCCGATCACGGCCAGAACCACGTCCTGCACCCGCTTGCCGAAGGCGCGGCTGTCGTCGCTGCGCTGTCCGTCCACAAAGGCCAGGGGCGCGTCCGTGATCCGCTCCAGCGAGCGCCCGTCGCCGGGAAGCAGCAGGGTCACCTCATTGGGCAGGTTGCGCAGCCGGTCCACCAGGGCCCGCGTGCGCGCCTCCGTGGCGTCGGTGACGGTGATCACGATCCGGTCCACATAGGGCAGCAGCCGGTGCTCCAGCAGGGCCTCGAGGTCGCCCAGCACGGGCACGCCATGCAGCGTCACCGGCGCGCGCGCCGCCCGGTCGTCGAACACGCCCAGCACCGAAACTTCCCGCGTGGCGAGCGCCGCCTGGATCAACCCGCCGGCGGCGGGGGTGGCCCCCACGAAAACCAGATTCGGCGTCATCCGCCCGTTTCGCCGCCAGGCCCGGGTCAGGTCGTAAGCGCCCAGGTGGAGCACGCCCACGAGCAAGGCCGCCGATCCCGTCCAGACCAGCACGGCCCGCGCACTGCGTCCGTCGGTGAACAGCCAGGCCGCCGCCAGCGCAGCGACGCCCGCCGCCGCGAAGGCCGTCGTCACTCGCAGGAGGTGGCCCAGCGGTCGCTCCGAGCGGTTGTAGGCATAGGCGGCCGAAGCTCGAAGGCCGATCGCCGCAGCCACTGCCCCAACCACGAAAGGCGCCACATGGCCCAGCTCCGTTGTAAGGAGGGGACCTCCCGTCGCCCCGCCAGCGGCCAGCACGGCCAACACGGTCAGCACGGTCATGTCCAGGCTTTGGAAGGCCCTGGCCGCCGTCTGCGGGCCGATGCGTGAGCGCACCGGCACCAGCCGTGCAGGCCGCAGCGGGCCCCGTTTACGCCGGCCCTGGACCAGCCGGAGCCGGGGCGCCTCGGCGGGGACGGGAGGAACGCTTTCGGGAGGGTTCGCAGCGACGGAGACGGGGCGCGACATGACGGTTCACAGTTGAGCGGCGGGGCGAACAGCTCGCCTCACGCGTGTTGTCCGCGGTCATGCAAGTCGCGCGCCGGTCCACTTCCGGGGCCACTGGACTAAGCGGACCAGACCATCCTCCAGGGCCACGGTCGGTGGGTGACCCGTTAGCGCCTCGATCCGGCTGATGTCGGCGTAGGTCGCGGTGACGTCGCCGGGTTGCATCGGCGGGAAGACCTTCTCCGCCGACCAGAGCGGCGATCATGCTCTCATCAGCTCCACCGGCCGGCTGTCGCCGATGTTGAGCAGCCGGTGCTGGCCCGGCGGGGGAGGGCGGTCCAGCACCCCCGTCACCGCGTCCAAGACGTCGTCCACCCCAGGCCCCGTAAGCTGTGAAGAAGCGCAGCTCCGGCGTCGCCATCCCGTACGGCCGGGGCGTAGGTTCCGGTCATCAACTCCCCTGACCGCTTGGTCGCCGCGTACAGCGACACGGGCGCATCCGTCGGGTCGTCTTCGCGAAAGCGCTCCCCGCCCAGCGGCCGGTCCCCACAGACGCACGACGACGACGCATGGACCGGGTGCTTCACCGGCCGGCGCCGACACGCGTCTAGTACGGCCAGGTGTCCCGCCACATTGGCCTGCTCATTCGCGAAGGGATGCTCGAGGGACCAGCGCACCCCGCCTGAGCCGCCAGATGAACCAACCGGCCCGCTCCAGGCAGCCGACGACCACTCCCGGGTCGGCGATGTCGGCCCGCACTATCCCGAAATCGGAATGCGCGGCCAACCGCCCGGCCCGGAGCTGTTTCAGATTGGGATTGTAGGAAGGGTTGGTGTCGTCCAGCCGGACGACCCGCTCGCCCCGGGCCAGCAGCCGCTCGGCCACATGGTAGCCGATGAACCCCGCCGCGCCGGTGACCAGAACCGTCATGCCCCCAGGGTCCTAGCCGCGCCCGGCCCCAAAACGAAAGCGGGGCCCGGAAGGGCCCCGCTCCGCTCAAGCTGTACACCCTCGCAGGCGCGCAGCCCCCCGCCTACACGCCCGGCACGGGCGGGGCGTCCGGGTCGTCCTCATGGACCTCGACCAGGCCGCGACCGAGATGGCTGTGGGACCGGCTGTAGAGGAAGTAGATCACCATGCCGACGGCCCCCCAGACGGGCAGCACCAGCATCGCCGCCGATGGCAGGTTGAAGAACAAGAACAGGCAGCCCGCGATGGTGGCGGGAGCGACCAGCCAGATCAGCGGCGTTTTGAACGGTCGGTGCCGGTTCTTTTCCGTTCGGCGCAGGATCAGCACCGCGACCGCCACCATCATGAACGCGTAAAGCGTGCCGGCGTTGGCGATGTCCGCGAGCTGCCCGACGGGGAGAAAGGCCGCGGCGAACGCCACCGCCGCGCCGGTGGCCATGGTGACGATGTGCGGGGTCTTCCACTTGGGATGCACGCGGCTCAGAACGTCCGGGAGCAGCCCGTCGCGGCTCATCACGAAGAAGATCCGCGTCTGGCCGAAGATCAGCACCAGGATCACGGACGGCAACGCCAGGAAGGCGGCGATGCCCAGCATGTTCCCGACGGCTCCAAACCCGATCTGACGCAGGACGTGAGCCAGGGCTTCGTTGGAGCAAACCAGGGCGTCGGCGTATTGCGGCAGAGCGCATTGCCGTGCCAGCTCTTCCGATCCAGCCGGGAAGGGCACGCCGTTCGGCCCCATGACCGGCTGGCCCCCAATCGTTCCAACCGCGCCGGCCGCCACCAGGATGTAGACGATGGTGCAAAACAGCAGCGAGCCGATCAGGCCGATGGGGACGTTGCGTTGCGGGTTCTTGGTCTCCTCGGCCGCGGTGGAGACGGCGTCGAAGCCCACATAGGCGAAGAAGATCGTGGCCGCCGCGCCGACCGCGCCCACACCCGTGCCGAAGCCGCCGAACACGCCGGCGGGCAGGAACGGGTTGAACTTGGCCATGTCGAACTGCGCCGAGCTCAGGGTGAGGATGACGAAGGCCGTGAGCGCGAGCACCTTGATGCCCACCAGCACTGCATTGACCTTGGCGCTCTCGCTGGTTCCCCTGACCAGCAGGGCGGTGACCAGCAATGCGATGAGCACCGCGGGAAGATTGATGAAGCCGCCGGGCGCCCCGCCCAGCGCCAAGGGTCCGGCCGCCAACCATGGCGGTAGCTGAACCCCCAGGAACTCGTTCAGGATCGTTCCGCTGAAATACCCGGACCAACCCACCGAGACCGCCGAGGCCGCCACCGCGTACTCCAGCACCAAGGCCCAACCGACGGTCCACGCCAGTATCTCGCCCATCACGGCGTAGGTGTATGTGTAGGCCGAGCCCGCAACCGGGGCCATGGAGGCGATCTCCGCATAGCAGAGCGCCGCCACGATGCAGATCAGGCCGGCGATCACGAAAGCCAGCATCAGGCCGGGCCCGGCCTTTTGGGCGCCGGCCGCGGTCAGCACGAAGATGCCCGTGCCGATAACGCAGCCGATCCCGAACAGGGTCAGCTGGAACCAGCCCAGGGTGCGGTGGAGGGACTTCTTCTCCGCGGTCGCCAAGATGGCGTCGAGCGGTTTGACCCGGTCAAGAATCATCGCGTCGGCCCTCCCTGCCGTTGCACACCGTCTCCCGCTGATTTCGTCGGGTGGATGCCATCATGGAGCGTGCAGCTCCCGCCTCGCCATGTCGGCGTTGTTGCGGCCATCTAAGCGTCTTCCCCCAATAATCCGGTCGGCTCTGCGGCCGATCCCTCAGCCGCCGACGTGACCTGGTTCTCTGCGGTCGGTCAAGCCTGTCTTCTCCTCTCCCCGCGATGCAGGGAGAGGGTCGGGGTGAGGAGACTCTCCGCGTCGGCGGATTCGCCGGTTCAGGCCAGCCCGGCCCGCCCCTCATCCCAGCCCTCTCCCCGCATCGCGGGGAGAAGGGGTAAGCAGGACCTGTGACTCTCCCCATCCACGCCGTCCTGCCCGAACTCACCGCAACCCTGGCCTCGACTCCCAACGCCGTGCTCGTGGCGCCGCCCGGAGCGGGCAAGACCACCGTCGTCCCGCTGGCCCTTCTCGACCAGCCCTGGGCTGAGGGCCGCATCGTCGTCCTCGAACCCCGCCGACTGGCCGCCCGGGCCGCCGCCCGACGCATGGCCCAGACCTTGGGTGAGGCCGTGGGCGCGACGGTGGGCTACCGCGTCCGGGGCGACAGCCGCGTCTCGGCCCGCACCCGTGTGGAGGTCGTCACCGAAGGCGTGTTCACCCGCCTGATCCTCGATGACCCCGCCCTGGAGGGAATCTCCGCCGTTCTCTTCGACGAGTTCCACGAACGCAGTCTCGACGCCGACCTGGGGCTCGCCTTTGCGCTCGACGCTCAATCGGTGCTCCGCCCCGATCTGCGTCTGCTGGTCATGTCCGCCACCCTGGACGGCGCCCGCGTCGCGGGCCTCCTCGGGCCCGGCGACCAGCCCGCGCCGCTGGTCCGCAGCGAAGGCCGCGCCTTTCCGATCGAGACCCGCCACCTCGGGCGCGATCCGGCGCTCCCCACCGAAGACCAGGTCTCCCGCGCCGTACGCCAGGCCCTGGCCGACGAGCCCGGCTCCCTCCTCGTCTTCCTGCCCGGCCAGGCCGAGATCCGCCGCGTCGAACGTCAGCTCGCCGAGCGCCTCCCGTCCGACGCCATCCTGGCCCCGCTCTACGGCGCGCTCACCCCGGCCGAACAGGACCGCGCGGTTGATCCCGCGCCGTCCGGCCGCCGCAAGGTCGTTCTGGCCACCTCCATCGCCGAGACCAGCCTGACCATCGAGGGCGTGCGCGGGGTGGTGGACAGCGGCCTCTCCCGCGAGCCCCGTTTCGACCCCGCCTCCGGCCTAACCCGCCTGGTGACCGTGCGCGTCAGCCAGGCCGCCGCCGACCAGCGCCGCGGCCGCGCCGGCCGCACTCAGCCCGGCGTCTGCTGGCGCCTGTGGAGCGAGCCGGAGACCCGCGCGCTTCGCCCCTTCTCCCGCCCGGAAATCCTCGACAGCGACCTGTCGCGCCTGGCCCTGGACCTGGCCGGGTGGGGCGCCCGCGACGCCACCGCCCTGGCTTTCCTGGATCCGCCGCCGCCGGCGGCCCTGGCCGAGGCCCGCGCCGTTTTGCAGCGCATCGACGCCCTGGACGGGGAGGGGACCTTGACCCCTCACGGCCGCACGATCGCCCGTCTTCCGCTTCCGCCGCGCCTGGCCCACATGGTCGTCCGCGGCGCCGAGTCCGGGGCCGCCCACCTCGCGGCCTCCGTGGCCGCCGTCGTTTCCGAGCGCGGCCTAGGCGGCGACGACCCGGACCTTCACACCCGCCTGGACCGCCTTCGGCGCGACGCCTCGTCGCGGGCGAGGGACGCCCGGGCCCTCGCGCAACGCTGGGCCGACCTCGCCGGCGGCTGCAGCAACTCCCGCTCTCCTCGGGAGCCGCCGGGGGGAGGAGCGGGACAGGAGGGGAGGCCGACCCAGCACCCGTCCACCCCCGCCCACCTGCTCGCGCTGGCCTACCCCGAGCGCATCGCCAAGGCCCGCGGCGCGCCTGGCGAATATCGGCTCGCCTCGGGCCGCGGCGCGCACCTCGACCCGGCCCACCCCCTGTCCCGACACCCCTGGCTGGCCGTGGGCGAGCTTGGCGGCGGCGGCGCGCGCGACCGCATCCTGCTGGCCGCCCCGCTCGATCCCGACCGGATCGCGGCGGATTTCGCCGACCAGCTCACCACCGCTGAAACCCTGGACGCGGACGCCGCGGGCCGTCTGCGAGCCCGCCGCATCATCCGGCTCGGCCGGCTGGAGGTCGCAACCCAGACCATCCCCGCGGATCCGGCTCTGATCCGCCGCGTTCTGCTCGACCGTGTTCGAACCGACGGCCTCGCCGCCCTTCCGCCCAGCGAAGCTCTGGACAAGCTGCGCGCGCGGGTGAGTTTCCTGCGGCAGGCGGCGGGACAGGAAGCCTGGCCCGACCTCTCCGAGGCCGTTCTCCTGGCCCGCGTCGAGGACTGGCTCGAGCCGCTGTTGGAGGGACGCACCAGTCTGGCCCAGGTCCCGCCGCCCGAGCTGGCGGAGGCCGTGGCCGGTCTCCTGCCCTGGGAGCGCCGCCGCGAACTGGATCGCCTGGCGCCCACCCATTTCGAGGCGCCCACCGGCTCTCGCCTCCCCATCGACTACAAGGCCGAAGGCGGCCCCGAAGTCGCCGTCCGGGTCCAGGAGCTGTTCGGCCTGGCGGCCCACCCCAGGGTCGCCGGCGTCCCGCTCCGGCTCGTCCTGCTCTCTCCCGCCCACCGCCCGATCCAGACCACCGCCGACCTGCCCGGCTTCTGGCGAGGCTCCTGGGGCGCAGTCCGGGCGGAGATGCGCGGCCGCTATCCCCGCCACCCTTGGCCCGAAGACCCCGCCGCCGCTCCTCCCACCACCCGAGCCAAGCCGCGGAGTTGAAGAGGGGCGGACTGCAAGCTCCCGCCTCTCACTCCGGCAGGGCGGCGTAGATCATGATCCCGGTCGCCACCGCCAGGTTCAGGCTGTCCGCGCGCCCCCGCATGGGGATCTTGACGTTCACGTCGCAGGCGGCGGCCAGTTCCTGGGTCAGGCCCGCCTGCTCATTGCCCATCAGCAGCAGCGTCGGTCGCCGATACTCCGCGCTGCGATGGTCCACCGTCGCCTGCAGTCGCGTTCCCACAACCGCGCCCGGCCAGCGCCGCCTCCAGGCGAGGAACTCGCTCCGGTCCGCGCGCGCGATCGACAGCGCGAAGATGGACCCCATGGTCGCCCGCACGCCCTCGACCGAGTACGGGTCGACGCAGTCGCCCACCAGGATCACGCCCCCGCACCCCGCCGCGTCCGCGGTCCGGATGATGGTCCCCAGATTGCCCGGATCGCGCACCGCCTCCAGCGCCACCCAGGTCGCGGCCGCTTCCGGCCGCAGCGCCTCCAGGGCCGCAAACCGCTGTTCGAACACCGCCACCACCGTCTGCGGATTGTCACGCTTGGACACCTTCTCGAGCACCTCGCGCGTGACCTCGACGGCCTCGCCCCCGTGCGCCTGGGCCGCCGCGACCACCCGCAGGAGGACCGGGTGTTTCGCCATCTCCGCCGTGTGCATCACGATCCGCGGCGGGAACCCCAGCTCCACCGCCTCAGCCACGATCTTCAGGCCTTCGGCCAGGAAACGCCCGCTCTCCTCGCGCGCCTTGCGCAGGTGCAGGGCGCGGGCGGCCTTGACCGTTTCATTGGTCAGGGAGGAGACGACGCGGCTCACCGGGTCCACCTCGCGAAGAAGCTCAAGCCCACTGCTCGCCCGCCGCGGTCTTCCTCCAGCGCCAGTTCGCCCCAGTCGATCCGTCCCCCCCGACCGCCCAGGGCGCCGGCCATGGCGTGTCCCAGAGAGAGGCCCGAAAGCCGCTCCGCATAGCCGTTGAGCAAGAGGAAGCCCGCGTCAGGCTCCAGCAGGGTCGCGCAATCGGCCAGCATTCCCGGCAGGTCCTCGAACAGCTTCCAGGTCTCTCCTCCCGGTCCGCGCCCGTACTTCGGGGGATCCAGGATGATCCCGTGGTAGCGCGAGCCCCGCTTCACCTCCCGAGCCACGTATTTGCGCGCGTCCTCCACGATCCAGCGCGTAGGCAGGGCCTCCATCCCCGACAACGCCGCATTCTCCCGCGCCCAGCCCACCGCCCGCTTGGAGGCGTCCACATGCGTCACCGCCGCGCCGGCCGCCGCGCACACCAGGCTCGCCACCCCGGTATAGCCGAACAGGTTCAGGACCTTGGCCCCGCGCGGCATCGCCCGCACCGCCCCGTCCAGCCATCCCCAGTTCGCCGCCTGCTCGGGGAAGAAGCCCAGGTGGCGGAAAGCCGTGAACCGCCCTTTGAAGCGCACTCCCCCCCAGACCAGCGGAAAGGGCCCCGGCTCCCCCTCCCGCCGAAACCGCCACCGCCCGGCCTCGTCCTCGTCGCTGGCCGAGGGGTCGAACGTCGCGTCCGCCCGCGCCCAGGCCGCAGCGTCCGCCGGCGCCCATACGCACTGCGGCTCCGGACGCACCACCGTATGGGGCCCGAATCGCTCCAGCTTGCGCCCTCCGCCGCTGTCCAGCAGCGCATAGTCCGCCCAGGCGCGGGTGCGCATCACAACGGGGTCCGGCGCGAACTGGGGCAGGGAGGCGGGCATGGTGCGGCCCCTAAGCGGTCAGCCCGCCTCGCGTCCAGACGCAACGGGCCGCCTCGGCGCGGTTCGACTTTGGAGTCGCGCCACGGCGGCGCCCCTGGGCGCGGTTCAGCTGCAGCTTGACCTTACGAAGATTTCATCGGAGCCGGCGCCTCCATCGGGGGCGGCCGAGGGCTCCTAGGATCAGGAGCGTCGCTTGGACGCCAGGAGGTTGGTATGGCGGAGGACATCCTCGTGCCTTTGTTCGTGTTCGGTTCGATCGCCGCCATGGTGATCGCGCCCTTCTATTTCCGCTCGCGGGACAGGGCGAAGCTGCTGGACACGGTGCGAACGGCCTATGACCGCGGACAGCCCGTGCCGCCGGAGTTGATCAACGCGCTTCAGGCCAGGCAGGCCTCCCTCCGGCCGTCGCCGGAGCGCGACCTCCGCAGCGGGATCATCTGGTTGGCGGTCGGTGTGGGTCTGGCCATCTTCGCAGTGCTGATGAGCTTCGAGGAGGATGACGCGATCTTCCCCCTCCTGGGCATCGCCAGCATCCCCGGCACGGTCGGGCTCACCTTGATCGCCCTGAGCTTCATCGGCCGCGATCGGCGACCCTGACCGCGGCGGTCTCGGGAGCGCCGCGATGAACAGGGACGCAGTTCAAAGCCTGCACGATCTGGAGCTGGCCGCTCTGGCGACTGCGGGGGACCGCCGCGCCTTTGGCGAACTGGTGCGGCGTCACAACGCCGGCGTGCGAGGGGTGTTGATGCGGATGGGAGCCGATCCGGCCACGGCGGACGACGTCGCCCAGGACGCCTTCATCACCGCCTTTTCCCGCATCTCGGAGTTTCGCGGCCAAGGCGCCTTCCCAGGCTGGGTGAAGCGGATCGCCGCGCGGCAGTATCTGAAGCGCTTACGTCGTCGCGCGCCGGAGCCGGAGCCGGAGGCCGAAGGCTGGGGCGGGGAGGGGGAAAGCGCCGCGCGCATGGACCTTGATCAAGCCCTGGCGGGTCTGCCCGAAACCGAGCGGATCTGCGTCACGCTTTGCTACGGCGCGGGCTTTTCCCACTCAGAGGCCGCAGCCACTTTGGACCTGCCCTTGGGCACGGTGAAATCCCATGTCAAACGTGGTTTGGATAGGCTCCGGGTCCGGCTCGGGCCGCCCGCGGCCGACAAGGAACGGGCGCATGTCTGACTTCGAATTCGAAGCTCGCCTCGAGCGGATGTTCTCGCAGCCGCCGCGCCTCACCGACCCCGGCCTGTTCGCGGCGCAGGTGCAGGCGCGGCTGGAGCGGGGCTGGGCGTTCCGGCGGGTGCTCCTGGGCGCGGCGGGGGTGGTGGGGGGCGTGGTGGCGGCGAGCCAGGCCTTCAGCTCCGGCCTGCTCTCACGCCTGGGCCAGGTCCAGGCGCCGGTGAAGCCGCTGATCGCGGAGCTCCGATCCGAACGCTTGGCGGCCGGAAACGATTGGAGCGCCCTTGCCGGCAGCGGCGAAGTGATCTGGATCGCCGCCGCTATGCTGGCCGTGACTGTGGGGATCATCGCCACAAGGCTTTCCGACACCTTCTGAAGTCCGTCGCCCAAATCTGGACACCCGGAGCTGTTGGGGAGCACGGAGCGCAGCCGCGTTGCCGCGCGAGGGCGGCCCCGCTAGGGTCGCCGACTTTCCGGAGTTCAAACAACCTTGGCCGACGTTTTCGAAGAAGTCGAAGGGCAGCTGCGCGCGGAGCGCTACCAGTCCCTCGGTCGCAAGTTGCTTCCTTGGCTGATCGGGGCCGCCGTTCTGGCCTTGGTGATCAGTCTGGCCGTGTACGGCTGGAACCAGTACCGGATCCGGGCCGCCCAACAGGCCTCCATCGACTACGCCGCCGGCCTGCAAGCCGTGGGAGCCAACAACCGGGCCGAAGCCGAACGTCGCTTCGCGGCCGCCGCCGAATCGCGGTCCGACGCCTACCGCTCCCTAGCCTTGATGCAGCGCGCCGGCCTGCGCGTCGAGGACAACAGGCCGCGCGAGGCGGTGCCGCTGCTGGACGAGGCGGCCGAGGCGGCTCCGGGACCGCTTCTGGCCGACGCGGCCGCGCTCAAGGCCGCCTTCTTGGTCATGGACTATGCGCCGCTGAACGAGATCGAGCGCCGTTTGAACCCGCTCCGGGAAGAAGGTCGGCCTTACCGAAGCGCGGCCCGCGAAGCCTGGGCCATGGCGCAGATCGGAGCCGGCAGGCCCGCAGAGGCGCGCCGCGAGTTCGTGGTGTTGTCGCAAGCCCTGGACACCTCCGAAGGCGCCCGCGCACGGGCAACGGCCATGATCGCGGCCATCGACTCCGGCGCCGCCGCCCAGGCGCCCGCCATTCTTCGGGCCGTCCCCGCGGCCGCGCCCCTCCAGCCCCAAGCCGCTCCGGTTCCCGCGCGATGATCCCCCAAGCTTTGTCGCGCGGCGCCCTGGCCCTCACCCTGATGTTGTACGTCGCCGGCTGTTCCACGCTGGGCCGGCTCAATCCGCTCGGACGCGACGACGGGCCCGGCGCACGGGCCTCGGAAGGCGAGCGGGTGTCCGTCATCGCCTTTGACCAGACGGTCACCCCGGCGGAGGCGCTCAAGGGCGTGGCGTTCGAGATCCCGCCGCCGGTGCTCAACCCGGCCTGGCCCCAGCCCGGCGGGAGGCCCGAACAGCCGCTGGCGCATGTCCAGGCCGCGCCGGAGCTGGCGATCGCCTGGCGCCGCCGCATCGGCGAGGGTACATCGCGGGGCAATCAGGTCACGGCGACGCCGATCATCGCCGACGGACGCGTCTACGCCATGGACGGCCAAGCCACCGTGAGCGCGCACGACGCCACGAGCGGCGCGCCGGTGTGGCGCGTGGACCTGACGCCTCGGGAACGACGGGATCAGGAGGCCTATGGCGGGGGCTTGGCCTTTGCGGACGGACGCGTCTACGTCAGCTCCGGATTCCGCTTCGTGGCCGCGCTGGACGCGGCCACGGGCGCCACCGTCTGGCGCACTCCGGTGGAGGCGCCCATGCGCGGAGCCCCGACCGTAGCCGAAGGGCGCGTCTTCGCGGTCAGCGCCGACAACGAGGTCCTCGCCTTTGACACGCGCACGGGCACCGAGGCTTGGACCTATCAGGCCCTGGTCGAGCCCGCGCGCTTCGCCATCGCCTCCAGCCCTGCGGTGGCCGGGGATACGGTGGTGGCGCCGTTCGCTTCCGGCGAACTGGTGGCTCTGAGAGCGCAGAACGGCAACGAATTGTGGACGGACGTGCTGTCGCGCGCCAGCCGCACCAACGCCCTTTCCGAGCTTCGCGACATCGCGGGGCGGCCCGTGATCTACCAGGGCGACGTGTTCGCCACGAGCAACTCCGGCGTCTTCTCGTCGACCGACCTGCGAACGGGAGCCCGTCGATGGAGCCTGCCGGTGTCGGCCTTGACCACTCCGTGGCCCGCCGGCGACGTGGTTTATGTGATGTCCAAGGCCGGCGAGCTGATCTGCGTGGCGCGCGACTCCGGCCAGGTCTACTGGTTGACGGACCTGAATGCTGGGCGCGTTCGCAAGGAGGGCGGCTTTCTCGGCTTCTTCGACCGGGAGGTCAGGCCGACCTGGTCCAGCCCGCTGCTGGCCTCCAACCGGCTGATCACCGTCTCCACCGACGGCGTTGCGGTGGCGGCCGATGCTCGAACCGGAGCGGTCCAGAAGACCGTGCAGTTGGGTTCGCCGGCTTTCATCGCCCCGGTCGCCGCCGGCGGCACCATCTATGTCGTCACGGAGGAAGCGGAGTTGATCGCGCTTCGCTAGGATCGGGCGCATGACTCTGAAAGTGGCGATCGTGGGCCGCCCCAATGTGGGCAAGTCCACTCTCTTCAACCGGCTGGCCGGCAAGAAGCTCGCGATCGTGGACGACCGTCCGGGCGTGACCCGGGATCGGCGCTACGCCGACGGCAGCATCGGCGACATCGAGCTGGAGCTGATCGACACCGCGGGCTTCGAAGACGTCGAGGACGAGAGTCTCGAGGCGCGCATGCGCGCGGGCACCGAGCGGGCCGTGGACGAAGCGGACGTGGTCCTCTTCGTGTTCGACACGCGCGAGGGCGTGACCCCGCTGGACCGCATCTTCGCGGAACAGGTCCGCCGGCGCGACAAGCCGGTGATCCTGCTGGCCAACAAGGCCGAGGGCAAGACGGCCGAAGCCTTGTCGGCCGAAGCCTATGCGCTGGGCCTAGGCGAGCCGATCCTGATCTCGGGCGAGCACGGGGTGGGCCTGAGCGACCTGTACGAGGCCCTGGTTCCGTTCGAACACCTGGGGACCGATGAGGAGGACGATCCCGACAAGCCGGTCCTGATCGCCATCGTAGGGCGGCCGAACGCGGGCAAGTCCACCCTGGTCAACCGGCTGATCGGCGAAGAGCGCATGCTGACCGGCCCGGAGGCGGGGATCACCCGGGACTCGATCCCGGTGGACTGGGAGTGGGAGGGCCGTAAGGTCCGCCTGGTCGACACGGCGGGTCTGCGGCGCAAGGCGCGAGTGCAGGAGAAGCTGGAGAAGCTCTCCACCTCCGACACCATCCGAGCGGTGACCTTCGCCGAGGTGGTGATTCTGGTCATGGATGCGGAGAACGCCTTCGAGACCCAGGATCTGCAGATCTCCGACCTGGTCGAGCGGGAGGGAAGGGCGCTGGTCTTTTGCCTGGCCAAGTGGGACCTGGTCGAGGAGCCTCAGGCGCGACTGGCCGAGCTGCGCGAGCGCGCGGATCGGCTGCTGCCGCAGGTGCGCGGGACGCCGCTGGTGGCCTTGTCCGCGGAAACGGGGCGGGGCGTGGACCGGCTGATGCCGGCGGTGTTCAAGGCCCATCGGAACTGGTCGGCCAAGGTCAAGACGCGGGACCTGAACGACTGGCTGCGGCTCATGGTGCAGAGGCATCCGCCGCCGGCCGTCAACGGCCGGCGGGTCAAGCCCAAGTACATGGCCCAGCTCAAGGCGCGGCCGCCCAGCTTCGTCCTGCTGGCCAGTCGGGCGGACGCTCTGCCGGAGAGCTGGAAGCGCTATCTGGTGAACGGGCTCAGGGAGAGCTTCGATCTGGCGGGCGTGCCGATCCGGCTCACGGTGCGGCAGGGCGCCAACCCCTATGCGGATGGAGCCGAGGCGCCCTCGCCGCGTGCGGGAGACAAGCCTGCGGCGCCCAAGCCGGCGCGCCCCCCGCGCAAGCCCGGGCCTTACAAGCCGGGGCCCAAGCCCGCCCACCCGGGCCGGGTGCGCGCCAAGCCCGTCGGATCGTCAGGACCGCGGCGACCTTCGGGGCGGTGACCCGCGGCTTCGGTGGTTCAGCAAAACGGCCGATCGCGCCCTTGGCGGCTCAACGCGGGGTGCGCGCAAGTCCACAGCGTCTTCTCGGCCGTGAACGGGGCGTCACGCCCTTGGGCTTGGCGGCACCACCCCTCCTGGCGGGTCGCGGTCTGCCCGCAGGAGCTCAAGGATCGCGGGGGCGTGCGCCTCGGGCGGGGGGAGCGTTTCAGGGTCCTCGCCCGGAAAGGCTTCGGCGCGCATGCGGGTGCGGGTGCGGCCTGGATTGTAGAGCGCGACGCGCACGGCCGTGTTGGCCACTTCGTCGGCATAGGTCCGGACCAGGGCTTCGAGCCCCGCCTTGGACACGGCGTAGGGGCCCCAAAAGGCGCGGGGCTCCGCCGCCACGCCGCTGGTCAGGAACACGGCCCGACCCGCGTCGGAGGCGCGCAGGAGCGGGTCCACGGAGCGGATCAGGCGCCAGTTGGCGGTGAGGTTCACGGCCAGGGTCCTGGTCCAGTCCTTGGGTTCGACATGGCCCAGCGGCGACATGGGGCCCAGCACCCCCGCGGCGGCGACCAGAGCGTCCAGCCGCCCCCAGCGTTCGTAAAGGGCCGCCCCCAGGCGGTCGAGGCCGTCGCCATCCTTCAGGTCCAAGGGCACCAGCGTGACGCCCGCCCCCGTGGCGGCGCGCACCTCGTCGTCCAGCTCTTCGAGCGCGCCCTGATTCGTGCCGGTGGCGATCACCTGCGCTCCTGCCCGGGCGAGGGCCCCGGCGGCGGCGCGGCCAATGCCGCGAGACGCGCCGGTGACCAGGGCCACGCAGCCGGCAAGGTCGGGGGGAACGGGCAGGGCAGCCTCCTTGGTCATCTCAGCTCCTGATGCGAACCGAGCGCGGCCGCGACGCCGTCAGGGCGCGGCTCTGCAAATGGGCCCGGCCGGAGCCTCGGCCCGGTTAGGCCGCTTTCCATGGGGGGGCAACGAAGGCCGCCGCCTCTTGGGACTTAGAAGCCGACCTCCAGCCCCAGTTGCGTGATCCTCGGCTCATTGGGCAGGATTCCCCGCGTGCGATCCACGATGAAGGTCTCGTCGAAAAGGTTGCGCACGGACAGGAGCAGGCGGACGGGCGTTCCAGGGATGGGCGCCGAAGCCGCCAGGTTCCAGACCAGCGCCTCTTCCAGAAGGCCACGCTGCCCGTTGGGCGTGGGCGCCACCGTGTTCAGATCGTCGGCGAACATTTTTCCGGTGTAGACGGCTTCGACCTCGCCCCGGATTCCGTTCGGGGCCTCATAGCCCAGCGCCGCGCGGGCCAGGGTCTCGGGCGCGTAGGGAAGCCGGTTGCCGGTCACCGAAACCCCGGTGAAACCGCCGATGGTGGAGAAACGCCGGCCCTGGTACTCCGCCGTCGGAATCCAGGTCACCGAAGCTTCAGCGTAGATGTCGCCCGCCGTGCGGCCCGCCTCCTGCGAGGAGAATGAGAGCGCGCCTTCCAGACCTTGGTGCAAGGTTTCCCCGGCGCTGGTCAGGGTGGCGCCCAGGCCGCCGGCCACGGAGCTGGGGACGATCTGGTTCTCGAAATCCATGCGGAACAGGGTGGCCTCCAGGCGCAGGCCGGGCGCCATCCGGGCGCGGAGTCCGACCTCGCTGTTGACGCTGAGTTCTTCGTCCAGCTCGACCACGCCCCCCGCATCGGTGATCACGTCCTCCACGCGGGGCGGAGAGAAGCCGCGGTGGACGCCCGCGAAGACCGTCAGCTCCGGGCGCGGCGTCCAGGTGATCCCCGCGCCCGGGATGAGGGCCTGAAGGTCGGATTCGCCCCGGCGACGCCCGAGCTTGTCGGAGCGCTCGAAGTCTATCGTCTCATAGCGAAGCCCCCCGCTGAGCGCGAAGTCGCCCAGCCGGGCCGTGTTCTGCAGGTAGCCGGACAGCGCACGCGCTTGGCGCACGTTCTGCTCCCGAACGCCGGCGTTGCGCCCCACGCCGGGGCTGCGGGAGGTGGGCAGGTCGCCGTTCCACTGGAACCGCTCCTGATTTTCGGCGTGCGCCCGCAGGCCCGCCTCCGTGTGCTGGGCGGAGTCGCCCAGGGTCCAGTCCGCCGTGAGCCGGCTCTCGACGCCGAACTGATAGTACTGCCGCAGCCGACCTTCATTGCCGCAGGTCGTGCTCAGATTGACCATCGAGCCGCACGCCGGATCGGAGGCGTCGTTGGGTCTCTGGCTCGAGTTGGACGACTGCCGCCACCAGTCCCGCTCGAAGCTCGAACCATAGAGAACGGTCGTGAGCTTGAGGGCGTCGCTGAACCGCACACCATGCGAAAAGGACAGCCCGTGGCGCGCTGCTTCGAATTCGTCGTTCGGAAAAGGATTGCCGCGAGGGTTCGCACGAAACTCGGCCTCGGTGAGGCCGGTGTAGGAGACTTGGCTGTCCTCCTTGTAGGAGGTGAGCTTCAAAGTCATGTCCTGCCGGTCGGACAACCGGAACACGCCCTTTAGCAGCAGGTCGGCATAGGCCAGATGCTGGTTGTCGCGGATACCGTCCGTCTCGCGGGCGGTGAAGCCGCCGATCAGGCCCAGGCGGCCCACCGTGTCTCCCCCCTGCAGCACCAGCTCGCGGGTGTTGCGGGAACCTGCGCGCAGCACGAGCCGGACCTCCCTCTCCTCGGGCGGGGTCGGAGTGATGTAGTTGATCACGCCCCCGACCGTATGCGGGCCGAAGACGATCTGGCCGGAGCCCTTCAGGACCTCGATGGCGGAGAACCGCTCAAGCGGCGGATGGTAATAGGTCTCATTGGAGCCGTAGGGCGCAAAGGTTACGGGCACGCCGTCCTCCAGCAGCAGCACCTCGGACGAGCGGGTCGGGTTCAGGCCGCGGAAGCCGATGTTCGGACGAAGGCCCAGCCCCTCTTCTCCGCGCGGATACAGACCGGGAACCCGGCGAAGCACGTCGTTGATGCTGAGCGGCTGGGACCGGCGGTAGTCCTCCGCGTTCAAGACGGCGACCGAGCCGGCGATATTGTTCAGTCGGGCAGGCGCGATGACCACAAGCTCGGAGACGGTCTGCTCCTCCAGCTCGGTGGCTGCGGCCAGGGCCTCCTCGGCCTGGGCGCCCTGAGCGGTCGCGCCCGCAATCAGGACAGTGGAGACGGTGGCCAGGAGGAGTCGACGGGGCACTGAAACGGCTCTTTACTGCGAATAATTCTCATCCGCAGCCCTAGCTGGGCGTAATGTTGCGAGTCAATCGCAAGCGGGCCACAGGCGGGAATTTTCCGCCAAGCTTCGCTTGCCGCCGACGGAGCTGACTCGCGGCGGCCGGGAGCTGGCGCGTGCCAAGCCGCCGATCTTTCCGCCAGGCCGCGCGGGCCGAGTTCGACCCGAGCGGTCCGACCCTGCAAGGACGGCAGATCGACTCAAGGAGCGCCTAGGCGCTGACCAGAAAGCTCAACTGCCGCTCCGTGCCGTCCGTGCGGCCTTCGGCGTATTCCCGGTCGAGCAGGCGGGTGGGATAGTCGCCCGTGAACTAGTGATCGGTGAACTGCGGGTTCGCCGGGTCGCGCGCCGCCTCGCCCATGGCCCAGTAGAGCCCGTCGACCGACAGGAACCCGAGGCTGTCGACCTCGAGCAGGTCGCGCATCTCGGCGACCGACTTGTGCGCCGCCAGCAGCCGGTCGCGGTCGGGCATGTCGATGCCGTAGAAGTCGGGGTGCAGGATGGGCGGGGAGGCCGAGCGCAGATGCACCTCTCGCGCGCCCGCCTCGCGCACCATGCGCACGATCTTGAGGCTGGTGGTGCCGCGAACGATGGAGTCGTCGATCAGGACCACGCGCTTGCCTTCGAGCACGGCCCGGTTGGGGCTGTGCTTCATGCGCACCCCTAGTTCGCGCACGCCCTGGGTGGGCTGGATGAAGGTGCGGCCGACGAAGTGGCTGCGGATGATGCCGAGCTCGTAGGGCAGGGCGCTCTCGCGCGAATAGCCCAGGGCGGCGGCCACGCCCGAGTCGGGTACGGGCACGACCACGTCGGCCTGGGCGCCTTGCTCCTGCGCCAGGCGTAGGCCCATGCGCTTGCGCACGTCATAGACCGAACGGCCGTTCATGACGCTGTCGGGGCGGGCGAAGTAGACGTATTCGAACAGGCAGGGGCGAGCGCGGACCGCGGGGAAGGGCCGGAGCGACTGCACGCCCGTCTCGCTGCAGACCACGATCTCGCCGTGCTCCACGTCGCGGACGAAGGTGGCGCCGATCATGTCCAGCGCGCAGGTCTCCGAGGCCAGCACGGGCTTGCCGTTCAGCTCACCCAGCACCAGCGGGCGGATGCCCAGGGGGTCGCGGGCGCCGATCATCTTCTTGTTGGTCAGCACCACCAGCGCGTAACCGCCTTCGATCTGGCGCAGGGCGTCGATGAAGCGGTCGATCAACTTGCCCCGGCGCGACTGGGCTATGAGGTGCAGGATCACCTCACTGTCGGAGGTGGACTGGAAAATGGCGCCCTGCTGCACGAGCCGAGTGCGCAGGTGCAGGAAGTTCGTGAGGTTGCCGTTGTGGGCCAGGGCCACGCCGCCGGTCTCGAGGTCGGCGAACATGGGCTGGACGTTGCGGATGACCGAAGCGCCCGCGGTGGCGTAGCGGGTATGGCCGATCGCGGCCCGGCCGGGCAGGCGGTCGACGAGGTCGGGAGCGCCGAACGCCTCCCCAACCTGGCCCATGTGGCGTTCGGTGTGGAAGCGCGCCCCGTCGAAGGAGGCGATGCCGCAGGCCTCCTGGCCGCGGTGCTGCAGGGAATGGAGGCCCAGGGCGGCGACCACGCTGGCGTTCTCGGCGCCCCAGATGCCGAAGACGCCGCATTCGAGACGGGGGCGGTCGTCGTCGGGATCACGCTCGGACAGGGGTGGAAGGGGCATCACACGCTCCTCCCTGAACGCCCGCTCTCCCGGGCGAAAGCCGGGGTCCAGGGCCCGGCGGCGAGGCGTGGGTCTGCGAGGCGGGGTATCGCGGTGCGGTGGGCCCCGGCTTTCCCCGGGGAGGGTGGGAGGGTGGAGGTCATCGCGTGGGCGCGTCCTCGTTGGAGACCGGAGTGTCGGAGGGGTCGCGGTCGCCGGGCGCGCGACCGTCGACAACGGCGTCGCGCAGCGCTGGGGCGAGGCCGTCGGTCCTTTGGCTGCCCTCGCGAGCGACCACGCGGAGGCCTCCGGCGGCGGCGGTGCTGAGCGGGTAGGTGGCCGCTTCCGTCATCCAGGTGGGGAGGCGTTCCGCGGGCGTGGCGGTGTGGAAGACGAGGTGGAACACGCCGATCAGAACCAGGGCGCGCACGGCGCCGACCGCGATGCCGGCGAAGCGATCCACGCTGCCCAGCGCCTTGGTCTGATGGATCCGTTTGGTGAGGTGGGCGCCCAGAACCCGGAGCAGGATGTAGACGGCCAGGAAGACGATAAAAACGGCCACGGCGTTGCCCGCCCATTCGGGCTTGACCGCGTCGCGCGCGATTGGGCCCGTGAAGCGGACCGCGAAGACCGCGACCAGGGCGCCGCCGAGAAAGGCCAGCACCGTGACCAGCTCCCGCGTGGCGCCGCGGACAAAGCCGACCAGCCCCGAGACGAGCAGCAGCAGAACCACGGCGAGATCGAACAGGGTCACGGGCGAGGACTCACGCTTGTTCCGGGGCCGGCGCCGGTCGAGTCACCAGCTGTTATCCCCAATTCGCCCGACGGCCTCTCCCAGACGGTTAACGCCGGACACGGCGATGGCCGCGCCGTCGCAAGCGGGGGAGGGCGCCAGCGCCCGGTTGAAGCCCAGCTTGGCGGCTTCCTTCATGCGCGCCTCCATGCGGCCCACGGGTCGGACCTCGCCCGACAGGCTGACTTCTCCGAAGACGACGCAGTCCTGAGGCAAGGGCGTGTCCAGGGCTGAGGAGGCCAGGGCGGCGGCGGCGGCGAGGTCAGCGGCAGGTTCGGTGATGCGAAGCCCTCCGGCGACGTTCAGGTAGACGTCGCGGTCGCCGAATCCAAGGCCGCAGCGCGCTTCAAGCACGGCCAGCACCATCGCAAGGCGGCCCGAGTCCCAGCCGACCACCGCGCGGCGGGGGGTGCCATAGGCGGAAGGGGCGACCAGGGCCTGGAACTCGACCAGCACGGGGCGAGAGCCTTCGATGCCGGCGAAGACCGCGGCGCCGGAGGCGCGCTCTCCCCCTTCGCCCAGAAAGAGCGCGGAGGGGTTCTTCACCTCGCGGAGGCCGGCGTCGGCCATTTCGAACACGCCGATCTCGTCGGTCGCGCCGAAACGGTTCTTGGCCCCGCGTAGGATGCGGAACGGATAGCCACGCTCGCCTTCGAAGGCGAGAACAGCGTCGACCATGTGCTCGACCACCCGGGGGCCGGCGATCTGGCCGTCCTTGGTGACGTGGCCCACCAGGATCACGGCGACGTTGCGCGACTTGGCCAGGCGGACGAGCTCGCCCGCGGCGGCGCGGACCTGGCTGACCGAGCCCGGGCCGGATTCGACGGCGTCGCTCCACATGGTCTGGACCGAGTCGATGATCACCAGGTCCACCGGTTCGCGCTTCAGGCCATCGATCACGGTGCGCAGGTTGGTCTCGGCGGCGAGCTTCACCGGGGCCTGGGCGAAGCCCATGCGGTGGGCGCGCGAGCGGATCTGCTCCACGGCCTCCTCGCCCGACACATAGGCGCAGGACACGCCCCGGAGCGCCGCGGAGGCTGCGACCTGGAGGAGCAGGGTGGACTTGCCCACGCCCGGGTCGCCGGCCAGCAGGATCGCCGAGCCCGGAACCACGCCGCCGCCGCACACGCGGTCGAACTCGTCCACCCCCGTAGCGATTCGGGGCGGGGTGGGGTTTTCGCTTTGCAGGCTTTCAAAAGCCAGGCCCCGTTGTTTCGTGGCGCGGCTGGGGGCCATGGTCCCGGGCGGGCGCGCCGTGACCTCCTCGACCAGGGTGTTCCAGGCCTGGCAGCCCGTGCATTGGCCGGACCATTTCGCGTGGGCCGTCCCGCAGGACTGGCAAACATAGGTCGCGCCGTCTCTCGCCATGGGGGCAGTCTAGTCTTTGGAACGGACGGTGAACAGGGTCAGGGCTCGGAGCGCCCGCTCACGAACTGATCGACGAGGGGGTGGCCTGAACGATCGACCTCGTCGGCGGAGCCTTGCCAGACGATGCGCCCGGCGTGCAGCATGGCGATCCTGTCGGCGATGCGCCGGGCGCTCGCCATGTCATGGGTGATCGACACGGCCGTGCAGCCGAGACGACGGACCTGCTCGACGATCAGGGCGTCGATGACGCCGCCCGTGACGGGGTCGAGGCCCGTGGTGGGTTCGTCGAAAAAGAGAATGTCCGGATCCGCGATGATGGCCCGGGCAAGGCCGGCGCGCTTCTGCATGCCGCCGGAGAGCTCGTTCGGTCGCTGATCGGCGGCGGAGGCGGGCAGGCGAACCCGGTCCATGGCGTCCAGCGCCCGGGCCCGGGCGGCGCGACGGGGCAGGCCGTCGGCGTGAAGCAGGCGAAAGGCGATGTTCTCCCAGACCGGCAGGCTGTCGAAGAGGGCGGCGCCTTGAAAGAGGAAGCCGTAACCAGGCGCGTGGGCGGCGCCCGGCGCCAGCGGCTGGCCGTCGAGCCGGACCTCGCCCCCGTCCGCGCGGAGCAGGCCGGCGGCGATCTTGATCAGGACCGACTTGCCCTGGCCCGAACCTCCGATCACGACCAGTGACCGGCCGGGATCCACGGCGAGGTCCACGCCGTCCAGCACGAGCTTGTCGCCGAAGCGCTTGGAGACGCCGCGCCATTCCAGTCTGGGCTGCGCCGGTTTGGGCGTCATGCGGTGAATACGCCCGTCAGTAGATAGTCGGCCGCGAAGATCAGCACGGCGGCGGAGACCACGGCGAAGGTCGCGGCCCGACCCACGCCGCGCGCACCGCCCTTGGCGTGGAAGCCGTGCCAGCAGCCCATCAGGGCCACGATCAGGCCGAACACCGCGGCCTTGAGAAGGCCGGAGATCACGTCCCAAGGCTCCAGGAAGTCTAGCGTGTTGCGGATGTAGAGCCGGCCGTCGAAGTCCAGGGTGGCGGTGGCCACGAGCCACCCGCCGGCGATCCCGAGGATGTCGGCCACGGCGGTGAGCAGGGGCAGGCTCAGGATCGCGGCGGCGAGACGCGGGGCGACCAGATAGCGATAGGGGTCCGTGGACAGGGTGGCGAGAGCGTCGATCTGCTCCGTCGCGCGCATGGCGCCGATCTCGGCGGCGATGGCCGCCGACACCCGGCCGGCCAGCATGAGGGCGGCCAGAACCGGGCCCAGCTCGCGGACGATGCCGAGCGCCACGATCTGGGGCATGACCTGTTCGGCGTTCAACCGACCCCCGCCGGTATGGATGTTGAGCGCCAGCGCCGCCCCCGTGAACACGGCGGTGAGCCCCACCACAGGCAGGGAGCGGAAGCCGATCACCAGCATCTGACGCGCGGTCTGGCCCGGGAAGAAAGGCCGGGTGAAGGCGGAGAGAAGGCCGCGGGCGCCGAAGAGGGTCACGGCGCCGGTTCGCCGCGCGGCGCCCAGGGTTGCGCGTCCCAGCGCCGCGAGCGGGTTCATGCCCCGATGTAGCGCCGCTGGAGCCTGGGCGCGAGGCGGACCAGCAACTCATAGGCCAGGGTGTCGGAGGCGGCCGCGACCTCGTCGATCGGCGCGTCGGGGCCGAACATCTGGGCAAGGTCGCCGGGCCGGGCGTCCATCCCGGTGACGTCGACGGCGATCAAGTCCATGGAGACGCGCCCGATCACCGGCGCCCGACGGCCGCCGAGCGCTGCAAAGCTGCGCGAGGAGCCCGCACGCAACACTCCGTCGGCGTAGCCGGCGGACAGGATCCCAACCCGGAGAGGCTCCGCCGCGGTGAAGGTCGCACCGTAACCCACCGTCTCGCCCGGGGATACGTCCCGGACCTGAAGGATGGGGGCCTCCAACGTGGCGACCACCTGAAGCCGGGGGTCGGGGCGACCCTGGGGGCCGCCGCCGTAGAGGCTGATGCCGGGCCGGACCATCTCAAAGGCGTAGTCGGGACCGAGAAAGACGCCCGCCGAGTTGGCCAGGCTGGCGCGGACGTCGCGGAAGAGAGCGCGAGCTTGACGAAACGCGCCGAGCTGGCGCGCATTCATGGGGTTTGCCGGCTCGTCGGCGCAGGCAAGATGGCTCATCACCCAGGACAGGCGGAGCCCGCCTCGAGCGGCCAGCTCCGCCTGCTCCAAGGTCAGGCCCAGACGGTTCATGCCCGTGTCGACATGCAGCGCGGCCGCGCCGCCTTCGCCTTGCACGCGCCAGAGCTCGACCTGCTCGGGGCTGTTCAGGACCGGCGTCAGCGCCGCCGCCTTCAGCCGGGCCACGGCGTCCGCCACGGCCCCGTCCAGCACCAGGATCTCGGCGGGAAGCTTCCCCAGGGCGGTGCGGAGCGCCTCGCCCTCAGAGATGCGGGCGACATAGAAGGTGCGGGCTCCCTCAGCGTGCAGACGTCTGGCGACAGCCGCAGCGCCCAGGCCATAGCCGTCCGCCTTGACCACGGGGGCGACGGCGGCGCCGCCAGCCATCCCCCGCAGGGTCGCGTGGTTGGCGGCCAGGGCGTTCAGGTCGATCGTCAGGCGAGAGTCGGGCACAGGTCCTCCTATCGCCTGGGCCTCCTGGCGCGAAGGTCTGCAGGCCCCGAACGGCTCTTCGGCGCCGCGCGCTGCGTGTTTCGTCGCGGGTGCGCGGCGCCGGAGCGCTCACCGCACGTCGAAGCGGCCTTCCCGGGCCAGGTTGCCGAACTTGGTGATGTCCTCGTCGAAGGAGAGCTTCACCGTGCCGATGGGGCCGTGGCGCTGTTTGCCGATGATGACCTCGGCCACGCCGCGGAGGCGGTCCATGTCCTCCTGCCAGGTGAGGTGCTCGGGCGTGCCTTCGCGCGGCTCGCCGCGACCCAGGTAGTAGCTCTCGCGGAACACGAACATGACCACGTCGGCGTCCTGTTCGATGGAGCCGGATTCGCGCAGGTCGGACAGCTGGGGCCGCTTGTCCTCGCGGCTTTCGACCTGGCGGGAGAGCTGGGACAGCGCCAGGACCGGAACGGACAGCTCCTTGGCCAGCGCCTTCAGGCCCTGGGTGATGGCGGACACCTCCTGCACCCGGTTCTGCTCGCGCGAGCCGTCGGAGGCGGTGACCAGCTGGAGGTAGTCGACCACGATCAAGTCCAGGCCGCTGGTCCGTTTCAGCCGCCGGGCGCGGGCGGTGAGCTTGGCCAGCGACAGACCGCCGGTCGCGTCGATGAACAGCGGGGCTTCCCCGATCTCGATCGCCGCGTCACGCACGCGGCCGAACTCGGACTGGTCGATCTCGCCCTTGCGCAGGCGGTCGGAGCTGACGCCGGACACGTCGGCCAGCAGGCGCAGCGCCAGCTGTTCGGCGCTCATCTCCAGGGAGAAGAAGGCCACCACGCCGCCGTTGACCGTCTTGCGTTCGCCGGTGGGCGTAGGCTCCCAGGCGTAGGAGCGCGCCACGCTGAAGGCGATGTTGGTGGCCAGCGCCGTCTTGCCCATGGAGGGGCGCCCGGCGAGGATCAGCAGATCGGACGGGTGCAGGCCGCCCAGCTTCTGGTCCATGTCGATCAGGCCCGTGGACACGCCCGCCAGCCCGCCTTCGCGGCTGAAGGCCTCCGCGGTCATCTGCACGGCGCCGGTGAGCGCGTCGGCGAAGGTCTGGAACCCGGTGGAGGGCGCCCCGGTCTCGGCCAGGGTGTAGAGGCGCTGCTCGGCAGCCTCGATCTGCTCCTTGGCCGCGGTCTCGACGTCGTTGTTGGCTTCGGAGGCGATCTCCCCGCCTAGGCGGATGAGCTCGCGGCGGAGCGCTAGGTCGTAGATCACCCGGCCATAGTCGGCGGCGTTGGCGGCGGGCGGCGCCCGGTCCACCAGGTCGGCCATGTAGCGCAACCCGCCCAGTTCGTTGAACGCCGGGTCGGCCTTGAACCGTTCCATCAGCACGATCGGCTCGGCCAGCATGCCGCGCCGAATGTACTCCTCCATCACTCCGTAGAGCCGCCCGTGGAAGGGTTCGTAGAAGTGCCGCGCGTTCAGTTGGTCGCCAAGGCGCTCATAGGCCGCGTTGTCGAACAGCAGCGCGCCCAGCAAGGCCTGTTCGGCTTCGATGTTGTGGGGCGGGCTGGCGGGGAGGGCCGCTTCGGCGGGGCCGATCGAGGGCAGATCGTACGCAAGAGACATCGGGTTACCTTAGCCTCGGGCGACGGTCTCCGTCATGCGACGGTTGCGCCTGTCAACAGGTTCCGCCGGTCCCTGTATGTTCCGTCGGACCGGACCGACGGATCAGGCGTATGCCGATGGGGGGCGGCGCGGCGGAGGCGCTGTCTTGAGCAGTGTGGGGGCGGGCTGGCGCCCCAGGACGCCGCGCCGTCGGAAAGGAGACCTTCGTCGTCCTCCGGCGAGCAGACTCCTGGGGCGCCGCTCCGTCAGGCGAAACCGCCGGCGCGGTCGTCGGCGATGGCCTGGCCGGCGCCGCCTTCGAAGAGGTCGCGGGCCTGGGCTTCGGCGTCCAGGCGCTCCTGGTCGAAGGCTGAGGCGATCACGTTCTCGCCGCGGGCCTGGCGTTCGGCCTCGTCCACGGAGCGGGCGATGTTAACCGACACGGTCACCGTGACCTCCGGGTGCAGGCGCACCTTCACCGTGTGCACGCCCAGGGTCTTGATGGGCGTCTCCAGCACGACCTGGTTGCGCTCCACCCGGTCGCCTTGGGCCTGGGCGACGTCGGAGACGTCGCGGGCGGAGACGGAGCCGTACAGCTGGCCGCTTTCGCCCGCCTGGCGGATCAAGACATAGGTGGAGCCGTCCAGCCGCTGGCCACGGCGCTCGGCTTCGGCGCGGTTCTCGGCGTTGCGCGCCTCGATCTGGGCGCGTTGGGCTTCAAACACGGCCTGATTGGCCGAGGTGGCGCGCAGCGCCTTCTGACGCGGCAGGAGGAAGTTGCGCGCGAAGCCGTCCTTGACGGTGACGACGTCGCCGATGGCGCCGAGCTTTTCGACGCGCTCGAGGAGGATGAGCTTCATCTTACTTCACCACATAGGGGAGCAACGCCAGGAAGCGGGCGCGCTTGATGGCCTGGGCCAGCTTGCGCTGGTTCTTCTGGCTGACGGCGGTGATGCGCGAAGGCACGATCTTGCCGCGCTCCGAGATGTAGCGCTGCAGGAGCTTGACGTCCTTGTAGTCGATCTTGGGCGCATTGGCGCCCGCGAACGGATCGGTCTTGCGGCGACGGAAGAAGGGGCGACGGGCGCCGGCGTCGCCGCCGGCCGGGGCGGCTGTTTCGGGGGTGTCGGTCATGAGGGCGGTTCCTTACAGGCCGAGTTCTTCAAACCCGCCGCGAGGGCTGGTCTGGGGTCCGCGCTCACGCTCGCGCTCGCGCTCGCGCTCGCGGCGGGCCAGGACGGGAGACAGCTCGAGGTCGAGCTCTTCGACGCGCATGGTGAGATAGCGCAGCACGTCCTCGTTCAGGGACAGCTGGCGCTCCATCTCCTTGACCACGTCCGCCGGGGCGTCGATGGCCAGCAAGGAGTAGTGGCCCTTGCGGTTCTTCTTGATGCGGTAGGTGAGGTTGCGCAGGCCCCAGTACTCGATCTTGGCGACGGAGCCGCCGCCTTCGGTGATCAGGGTCTGGAGCTGGTCGTTGAGCGCTTCGGCCTGTTGCGGCGAGATGTCCTGCCGCGAGATGACGACGTGTTCGTAAAGGGGCATGAAGGTCCTCTTCCGTGGCGGAAGGCGGCGCGCGGTCAGGCGGAAGTCCGGACCGAACGATGGATCTGCGCGCGAAGAGGCCGAGGTGAGCCGGCGAAGGTGCGCGAGACCGCCTTCCAGGGAGGGCGGGCAGTTACGGCAGAAGTGCTTGGAAAGCAAGGCGCGGACGGAGGTCGGCTATGCCGAGACGGCTGAATGGGCTCGTGCTCCTGGCCGGACTGGCCGGAGTCTGAAGCTTGCGTGTTGCTGCTTCTCTGAACAGCCCCTAACCCTTTGAGCTCCCGTCACCAGGAGCCAGCATGAGCCTCGCCTTCATCTTCCCCGGACAGGGCAGCCAAGCGGTCGGCATGGGGGCGGAACTGGCCAAGGCGTTCCCAAGCGCGCGCGCGGTCTGGCAGGAGGTCGACGAGGCCGTGGGGCGCAACCTGTTCCGGCTGATGTGCGACGGTCCGGAGGACCAGCTCACCCTGACGGAGAACGCCCAGCCGGCGCTGATGGCGGCCAGCATGGCCGTGGTGCGGGTGCTGGCCGATGACTTCTCCATCGGGGTGGAAGGCGCGGCCTTTGTGGCGGGTCATTCCCTGGGCGAATATTCGGCCCTGGCCGCGGCGGGGTCGCTGTCGCTGAGGGATACGGCGCGACTGCTCAAGCTGCGCGGCCAGGCCATGCAGCGGGCCGTACCGGTGGGGCAGGGGGCCATGGCCTCGCTGATCGGCCCCAAGGCGGACGTGGCGCTGGCCGAGCAGGCGGCGGCGGCGGGTTCGGAGGTGGGCGTCTGCGCCGTCGCCAACGACAACAACCCAGGCAATATCGTCATCTCCGGCGATCGGGCCGCCGTTGATCGGGCCATCGAGGCGGCCAAGGCCCTGGGCGCGCGCGCCATCCTGTTGAACGTTTCGGCGCCGTTCCACTGTTCCTTGATGCAGCCGGCCGCGGACGAGATGGCGGCCGCCCTGGCCGGCGCGGCCATCTCCGAGCCGGTCGCGGCGGTGGTGGCCAACGTCACGGCCTGCCCCGTGCGCAACGTCGACTCGATCCGGAGCCAGTTGGTGGAGCAAGTCACAGGGCGGGTGCGCTGGCGCGAGAGCGTGCAGTTCATGGCGGCTGCGGGCGTGACGCGCTTCGTCGAGGTGGGCGCGGGCAAGGTGCTGACCGGCATGGTCAAGCGGATCGCGCCGGAAGCCGAAGGGGCGGCGCTGAACACGGTGGCCGAGCTGGAAGCTTTCGCGCGCTCGATCTGATGCTTGCGAAGATCAGGCGGGCGCCCGCGGCCTTGGTCTGGGGCCTCAGCATCGTCGCAGCCTTCGCTTTGGTGGCGGCGGACTTGGATCAGCCTCTTACGGCAACGCAGCATTCGCGGGATTCGACGGCTTACGGCGTTTTCAAGGGGCGGGATCTTGAGGTCGTCGAAAGCTGGCGGCTGTTGGCCTCACAATGGCTTCACGTGAAGCCGAAACATATGCTGTTCAACGCGGTCATCATCGCGCTGGTCGGCGGAGCTTTGGAGAGCAGACTGGGTGTTTGGCCTTTCCTGACGGTGGGCTTGATCGGGGGCGCTCTGGGCCAGCTCGCGGGCGCCTGGGCCTATCCTCACGCCTTCATATCCGGCGCCTCGCAGGCCTACCTGCCCTATGCGGTTTGGCGCTCCTTACGCTCCGCCCCCGGCAACGGGCTTGGTGGGTGGCGGTTATGGGCGTAGTCGTCGCCGTCGGGCTCGACCTGTTCGTGAGCAGCCATGCCGGCCTCAAAGCCGGCCACGTGGTCGGCTTCTTGACGGGAATCGCGGCAGGGCTGGCTCTCCGCTGGAGCCGTGCGGGCGGGTCGCCCGACGGCGCTCGGCTTTCCGCACGATTTCAGTGAGACTGCACAGCATGTTCCATCTTCAAGGCAAAACGGCGCTGGTCACCGGCGCGACCGGGGGCATCGGCGGCGCGATCGCCCGTGCGCTGCACGCCCAGGGAGCCCATGTGGCGCTGTCCGGCACGCGCGAGCCGGTGCTGCGCGAACTGGCCGACCAGCTTGGCGAGCGGACCAGCGTGGTGGCGGCGAACCTGTCGGACTCCGCGGCCGTTGACGGCTTGGTGGCGCAGGCGGAGGCGGCTGCCGGCGCGCCCGTCGACATCCTGGTGGCCAATGCGGGGATCACGCGCGACGGCTTGTTGCTGCGGATGAAGGATGAGGACTGGGAGCAGGTGCTCCGGGTGAATCTGGAGAGCTATTTCCGGCTCTCGCGCGCGGCCGTGAAGGGCATGATGCGCCGCCGCTCGGGCCGCATCATCAACATCGGCTCGGTGGTGGGCTCCACGGGCAATGCCGGGCAGGGCAACTACGCCGCCTCGAAGGCGGGGCTCATTGGCCTGACTAAGGCGCTCGCCGCGGAGGTGGCGGCCCGCAACGTCACCGTGAACTGCGTGGCGCCGGGCTTCATCGCCAGCCCCATGACGGACGCACTGAACGAGGCGCAGCAGGCGGCCATCCTGGGCCGCATCCCGGCGGGGCGGTTGGGAAGCGGCGAGGAGATCGCAGCCGCGGTGGTCTATCTGGCCAGCGACGAGGCGGCCTATGTCACCGGGCAGACCCTGCATGTGAACGGCGGCATGGCCATGATCTGAACCTCCCCGTCAGAGCCAGGGGCCGTCCGGGGTTGACAGGGCGCGCTGGGGCGGGAGAAGGCGGGGTCCACCGAAACGGCGGCGCGCGGCGCCGGACAACAAAGAGAAGCAAACATGGCCGACACCCTGGAGCGCGTGCGCAAGATCGTCATCGAGCACCTGGACGCCGATCCCGAGAAGGTGACGGACAAGGCCAGCTTCATCGACGACCTGGGCGCCGACAGCCTCGACAACGTCGAACTGGTGATGGCCTTCGAAGAAGAGTTCGACATCGAGATCCCCGACGATGCGGCCGAAACCATCCAGACGGTGGGCGACGCGGTGACCTTTATCGACGGCAAGCTGAACGCCTGAGCGTGTCCGCTCCCCACCGGGAGCTGTCCGCGAAGCGGACCAGGGGGCTTCCGGAGAGAACGGGGCCCCCACCACCGTGCTTCGCACGGTTACCCCTCCCCCTGAGGGGGAGGAGACTGTAAGGATCATCCCATGCGTCGCGTTGTCGTCACCGGCCTGGGCCTGCTCACTCCGCTCGGAAACGGCGTCGATGTGAGCTGGCGGCGGCTGCTCGAGGGCCGCTCGGGCGCCGGCCCGATCACGGCGTTCGACGCATCGGAGATGGGCTGCCGCATCGCCTGCGAAGTGCCGCGCGTGGACGGCCGGGGCGGGGGCGGACCGGAGGTCGAAGGCGCGTTCGACCCTTCAACCGTCATGGCGCCCAAGGAGCTGCGCAAGGTCGACGACGTCATCCTGTACGCCGTCGCCGCCGCCGACGAGGCAGTTCGGGACTCGGGTTGGGTTCCCCAGACGGAGGAGGATCGCGAGCGCACGGGCGTGATCATCGGCTCGGGCATCGGCGGGCTGGGCACCATCGCGGCCACCACGCTGGAGCTCCACGAAAAGGGCCCTAGGCGGGTCAGTCCCTTCTTTATCCCTTCGGCCCTGACCAACCTTACCGCCGGACAGGTCTCCATCCGCCACGGGTTCAAGGGACCGAACCATTCGGTGGTGACCGCCTGCGCCACCGGCACCCACGCCGTAGGCGACGCCTCGAGGCTGATCATGTTCGGCGACGCGGACGTCATGGTGGCTGGCGGTTCGGAAGCGGCGGTGGTCCCGCTTGGGATCGCCGGGTTCGTGGCCTGCCGAGCGCTCTCCACCGGCTACAACGACCAGCCGGAAAAGGCCTCCCGGCCCTACGACAAGGGACGTGACGGCTTTGTCATGGGCGAGGGCGCGGGCATGTTGGTGCTCGAGGAATACGAGCACGCCAAGGCGCGCGGGGCCAAGATCTACGCCGAGGTGAAGGGCTACGGCCTGTCCGGGGACGCCTATCACATCACCGCGCCCACGCCGGACGGCAACGGCGGCTTCCGCGCCATGCAGTCGGCGCTCAGGCACGCGGGCATGGCGCCGGCGGACATCGACTACATAAACGCCCACGGCACCTCGACTCAGTTGGGCGACGAGCTGGAGCTGGGCGCCGTCGAGCGGCTGCTGGGCAATGCGGCGGGCAAGGCGTCCATGAGTTCGACCAAGTCCGCCATCGGGCACCTGCTGGGCGCGGCGGGGGCGGTTGAGGCGGCCTTCACTTGCCTGGCGATCCGTGACCAGGTCGCGCCGCCGACCATCAACCTCGACGATCCCTCGGTGGAGACCGCGATCGATCTGGTTCCGCACAAAGCCAAGCCGATGCAGATCAGGGCGGCGCTGTCCAACAGCTTCGGCTTCGGCGGCACCAACGCTTCCCTGGTCTTCGCGCAGGTCCAGTGAGCGAGAGCTCCAAGAAGGGCCGGCGCGGCGCGGCCCGACTGGTCCTGGCGGTGGCGGTCGCCTTCGCCGTCCTGGCGGGGCTCTGGGCGGTCTACACCTACGCCGGGCCGGGGCCGCGGGCGGAGGAGGGCGAGGTCACCAGCGTGGTGCTCCGGCGAGGCGCCGGGTCCTCCGAGATCGCGGCGGCTCTCGACGAGGCGGGTGCGGTGCGTTCGGCCACCCTGTTCAAGATCGCCGCACGCCTGACCGGCGCCGCGCCCGAGCTGAAGGCCGGGGAATACGAATTCGCGAGCGGCGCTTCCATGGCTTCGGTGCTGGACAAGATCCGGCGCGGCGAGGTGGTCCGCCACTTCGTGACCGTGCCGGAAGGTGTGACCTCCGCCCGGGTGGCCGCCATCTTGAGCGCCAACGACGTGCTCGAAGGCCCCGTGACCGCACCAAGGGAGGGCTCGGTCCTTCCTGAAACCTACGACATCCACCGGGGCGAGAAGCGCGCCGTGGTGCTGGAGCGCATGACGAAGGCCCAGGACCGCCTGCGCGCCGAGCTCTGGCCCAAGCGTCAGTCTGGTCTGCCCGTAGACAGCTGGGAGGAAGCGGTGACCCTGGCCTCCATCGTGGAGAAGGAGACGGCCGTGCCCAGCGAGCGCCCACGTGTGGCGGCGGTGTTCGTGAACCGTCTCCGGCGGGGAATGAAGCTGGAATCGGACCCGACCATCATCTACGGCCTGAGCGGCGGAGAACCCCTCCTGGACGCTCAGGGACGCCGTCGCGGTCTGCGCCGGTCGGAGCTGGAGCGGCCCAACCCCTATTCCACCTACCAGATCGCGGGCCTGCCGCCGACGCCGATCGCCAACCCGGGACGGGAATCGATCGCCGCCGTGCTGAACCCGCCGGAGACCGAGGAGCTGTTCTTCGTCGCGGACGGCACGGGTGGGCACGTGTTCGCCCGGACGTTCCAGGAGCATCTGGCCAACGTCGCCAAATGGCGGGCCGTCGAGCGCAGCCGCGCCCAGGCGAGCGCGGGCTGATGGCCAGGACGCCCCGTCGCGGCCTCATGCTGATCGTCTCCAGTCCCTCGGGAGCGGGCAAGACCTCCCTTTGCCGTCGTCTGTTGGCGGACACCGCCGAGCTGCATCTGTCGACCTCGGCGACGACGCGGGGCCCTCGCCCAGGCGAGCAGGACGGACGCGAGTACCACTTCATCGACGACCGGAGCTTCCAGGCCATGGCCGAACGCGGCGAGTTCCTGGAACACGCCCTGGTGCACGATCACGCCTACGGCAGCCCCAAGGCGCCCGTCGAGGCCGCGCTCAGCGCGGGGCGCGACGTCCTGTTCGACATCGACTGGCAGGGCGCGCGGCGCCTGGCCGAGGCGGCTCCGGCCGACGCCGTTCGCGTGTTCGTTCTGCCGCCCTCGATCGAAGAGCTGCGCCGAAGACTCTATGCGCGCGCGCAGGACGAGGCGGCGGTGATCGAGCGGCGGGTGTCCCGCGCGCGCGACGAGATCGCCCACTGGGGCGAGTACGACTATGTCTTCGTCAACGACGACTTCGACCGCAGCTACGCCGAGCTGGCCCACATCTACCGCGGCGAGCGCGCGCGCCGCGAGCGGAACACCTGGGTGACGGCCTTCGTCGACGGTCTCATGACCGAAGGCGGCTAGGTCAGAGCGCCGCCGCCAGGCGGAGGAAGCCGGCCACGTCGACCGTCTCCGCACGCACGGCGGGATCCACGCCCGCCGCACGGCAGAGATCCTCTCCGCCCAGAGGTTTGAGACTTGAGCGGAGCATCTTGCGACGCTGACCGAAGGCCGCGCCGGTGACGCGTTCGAGACGGGCGAGATCGGCCGGCCCTGGGCGATCGGCGCGCGGGTCCAGGCGCACCACGGCCGAGTCGACGCGGGGTGGCGGGGTGAAAGCGCGCGCGGGCAGGGTCATGACGATCTCCGCCCGGCTGACAGCGCCCGCGATGACCGCCAGCCGCCCATAGGCCTCCGTACCCGGCTCGGCCGTGATCCGTTCGGCCACCTCCTGCTGAAACATGAGCGTTAGACTGGCCGGAGGATCCGGGCGAGTGAGCCATTTGATCAGCAAGGGGGTGCCCACATTGTAGGGCAGGTTGGCCACCACGCTCCAAGGCTCCGCCCCGGCCAGCGCGGCTTCGTCCACATCCAGGGCGTCGGCCTCCACCACGGTCAGGCGCCCTGCGCCCGCCTCGGCCAGCTCGTGCAGGAGCGGCAGGAAGCGGGGATCCTTTTCGACCGCGACCACCCGGGCCGCGTCGGTCTCCAGCAGGGCGCGGGTCAGGCCGCCGGGGCCCGGCCCCACCTCCAACACCGTCCGACCCGTCAGCGGGCCGGCCAGGCGGGCGATCTTGCGCGTGACGTTGAGGTCCAGCAGGAAATGCTGGCCGAAGCTCTTCTTGGCCGACAGTCCATGCGCATCCAGCGTCTCACGCAGGCTGGGAAGATCGTCCAGGTTCAAGCGGCGGCGGCGCCCAGTCCCGAGACCGGCGCACGGGCGCGTCGCGTGGCGATGGCGTCCGCGGCGCGAATGGCCGCGATCAGGCTGTCGGCGCGGGCCAGGCCTCGGCCGGCGATCTCGAAGCCGGTGCCGTGATCGGGCGAGGTGCGCACCACGGGCAAGCCCAGGGTGACGTTAATGCCGCCCCAGAAATCGAGCGTCTTCACCGGGATCAGGGCTTGGTCGTGATAGAGGCAGATAACCGCGTCATAGCTGCGACGCGCCTCCTCGTGAAACAGGGTGTCGGCCGGCCGGGCGGGGCCGCAGCGGATCCCGAGCGAGCTGAGTGCGGCGGCCGCGGGATTGATGATCTCGATCTCCTCCTCCCCAAGCGCCCCGTTTTCGCCGGCGTGGGGGTTCAGGGCCGCCAGGGCGATGCGGGGCTGGTCGACGCCGAAGTCGCGTTGCAGCGAGTCGTGCAGCACCCGCCCCACCCGCACGATCCTGTCGATGCCCAGACTGCGGGAAACGTCCTGCAGGGCGCAATGGCTGGTCACAAGGGCCGTGCGGAGCGGCACGGCGGGGGAGGGGGCGGCGAGCATCATCACGGGCCCACGCGGCCCCGCAAAAGCCTCGCCGGCCACCAAGTCGGCCAGAAACTCGGTGTGCCCCGCGAAAGGGAAGCCCGCGTCATAGAGCGGCTTCTTGGCGATAGGGGCGGTCACCACGCCGCGAACGGCTCCCGACAGCGCCAGACCCACGGCCGTCTCGATCCACCGGATCACGCTGGCGGCGTAGGCGGGGGACGCCTGCCCGGCCACCACCGGCTTGTTGATGGGAACGTCGATCAGGGGGACCGCCTCGGCGAACACGGAGCCGGCCTCGAAGGGCGCTCCGACGCGCCGAACAACGGCCGCGCCGCCGGCTCCGGCCGAAGCCAGCGCCTGGTGGTCGCCGATGACGATGAACTCAGGGCCGGTGGAGCGCAGGGCCGCCCACGCCTTCATCACGATCTCGGGGCCGACCCCGGCGGGGTCGCCCATGGTGATCGCGAGCGGCGCGGTTGGCCTCACCCTGTCTCCTTAGCGCGACTCGATCGTAGCCGAGTTCCTAAGGTCGCGCATATAACGGCGGGACGCCATCGCCAACTGCTGCTGGAAGAGGCGATCCTCGACCTGGTCGGGCGTGGGGGCGGCGACGCCGCCGGTCCGCTTGGCGCACACGGCCACGAGGTGCAGCCCGACGGAGGTGCGGATCGGCTCGCTCACCTGGTTGGGGCTCAAACGCTGGGCGGCTTCGCGGAACTGCGGGTCCAGGTCGCCGATCTCCGCTTCGCCCAGATCGCCCGCGACTACGCCCGGCACGGCGGCCGCCTTGGCCTCCAGGTCGGTGCAGCTGGTGATCCGACCGCGAAGGCTGGCCAGCTTGGCCCGGGCGGCGGTCACATCGGCCTCGGCGGCCTGGGTCGGCAGGCGAACAGCGGCCTGTTTCAGATTAACCAGGGTGGCCGAGGCGCCCGCCCGCTTGTCGCGGACCTGGATGATGTAGACGCCGTCCGCGACCGGGATGGGCGCGGACAGCTGGCCCGGCTGCAGCTGCTGGACGGCCGCCAGCACCTGCGGGTCCAACTCGCTTTCCTGCAGCCAGCCGGCGTCGCCGCCGGCGGCCGCCGTGGCCGCCGCGGAGAATTGGCGCGCGACGGCGGGGAAGGGCGCCCCGCCCTGGATCTGGGTGATGAGCTGCTGGGCGCCACCGAGCGCCTCCGCCTGCCCGCCCACTCGCGAGGCGTCGATGTAGATCTCGTTCAGGCGATAGGATGGACGGCTCGCGGCCTCATTCATGCGCTGCACGGTGGCCGCGATCTGCTCGGGCCCGATGCGGACATACTGGCCGTAGCGGCCGCCGATCCATCGCTCCCAGCTAAGGTCGGCGCGGGTGGCGTCGCGCAGGGTCTGGATGTTCACGCCGGCCTGGGCCAGCGTCGCCGCGAGCTGGTCCACGGTGAGGTTGCTCTGCTTGGCGATGCGGACCAGCGCGGCCTCGACCTGGGCGTCGGTGGCGATGAGTTTGCCCGGGATCTTGCGCTCCGTCTCCTGGCGGCGGAGCTCCTGCATTTGCAGCTTCTCGTCCACGAGTCGCTGCAGGGCTTCGCGCTGGAACTGGCGGAACTGGGCCTCGGTCGGCTGGACCCCCGACTGGATCAACAACAGCAGGAGCCGTTGGCGGAGATCATAGGTCGAGATCAGCTCGTCGTTGACGACGGCCGCGATGGTCTCGCCCTGCGCAGGCGGCGCTTCCGGCGCCGGCGCCGCAGGCGCAGGCTCGGCGGGGGCGGCCGCGGCGGGCGGGGGTGTCTGCGCCGAAACGGGTTGGCTCAGCAGGGCGGCCAGAGCGGCGCCCATGACTATGCGGGATCGCAACATTCGGTCTTGTTCCTTGTTGGTCCGGGGCGCATCAGCGATCCTCCTGACCCCGTGGAGCAGTATCCCCCAAAGTGGCCAAGATTAGGCGCACCCCGATGCTTTCGTCCGGCCCGAGCCTGGGGTCACGCTCGCCGCGCTGATAAATGACCTCGAAGCGCAGGCACTCGTCCTGGTAATAGACCCCCGCGTCGCGGCGGCGGAAGATGTACTCGTCCCGCACGGGGTCCCGGCTGGCGTTGCCGGCGGCCAGCACGCCGATGCGCTTTGTGACCCTGGCGTCCGCGAAGAAGTCGAGCTCGTCGCGCGTGGTGCCTCTATTGTCCAGCACGTCCTTGAGGTGGGCCACGGCGAAGAAGACGCGCTGGTTGGCGTAGCTGGCCCGCGTCTCCGAGCGCTGCAGCTCCAGCGTGTCCGTGTCCAGGCGCGAGCGGTTGAAGAAGGACAGGCCGTAACCGGGATTGAGCTGGGCGGCGACCACCCAGTCCGAAGCCTTTTCGCGCAGGCCCACCCGTTCGGGGAAGACGGGGTCCTCCTCCGTCCGGAAGCTGCGGCCCACCAGCAGGCTCCCGCCCCGGCCGGCGCCGATGTCATAGGTGGCCCGCAGGCCGGCGTTCAGCCGCAGGCCGCCCTCGAACCTGTCGAAGCCCGGAAACCGGTTCGGCTCGAACAGGTTGGTTTCGTCGAACTCGAAGGAGATGCTGTCCTCGTTGGGCACGGTCTCGTCGCGGTCGCTTTCGTTGGAGGCGACGAGCTGGGCCATGGGCTCCAGCACGACCGAGCCGGTCCTGAGCGGGCGGATGAAGGGCATGGACAGATCCACGCCCGCCGTGAAGTAGCCCCGTGTCTTGCCGCCCGAGCCGCCCGTGGCGTCCTCGAAGCTGTAGGCGTCGGCGCGGGCCGTGCTGAAAGGCTCGATCCGCACGCCGCTGGGCAGGGTGAAGCTGCGACGCCAATCGACTTCGGCCGTGGCGCGCCGGCTGGCCTCCGCTAGGGCGTCGAAGCGCTCGGTCCGGGGACGGCCCTCGCTGCGCTGAAGCGCGACCGCCGAACCCCGCGCCCGCAGGCGGCCGCCGAGGACGGGATCTTCCGGTTCGTATCGCGCCTCCACCAGGGGCGCCACGAGCGGGAAGAATTCGTTGCGGTCTTCGAAGCGCAAACCCTGGAAGGAGAGCACGGCGGCCGAGACGTAGCTGCGCTCGGTCTGGTGCTGGGTGTAGAGCTGCGACAGCAGGCGGCGATTGTCCGGCTCATACAGACCCCGCGTCTCATAGACGTCGTCGATGCTGTATTTGTCGAAGATCAGGTCGTCGGAGGTGCGTTCCGCCGAGAAGCCCCAGCGCCACTGGGGGGTGAAGCTGAAAGCGCCGCGCGCGAGTATGTAGCTGCGATGCGTAAGGTCGCTGAAGTCGGGCCTACCGTCGCCGTTGAAGTCCCGGCTTCCGTCGAAGCGGCCCTCATCGTTGAAGTCGCGCTCATAGGTGTAGCCCAAGCGGACGTCGATCGCGCCGGAGTAGAAACGCTGCCGATACTGCAAGTTCAGGAACGGGTTCACCGCCGTGTTGATCTGGGGGCTGACCACCACGTCCGCCGAGGGCGAAATCACATAAACGTACGGCTGTTCGTAGGTGAAGCCGCGCCGGTCGGAGATGTTGAACTCGGGCGCGAGAAAGCCCGAGGCGCGCACCGCCTGCGGATCCGGGTGCGCGAAGTAGGGGGCGTAAAGCACGGGAACGCCGGCGATCTGCAGCGCGGCGTTGCGGTAGAAGATCGCCTGGAGATCGCGGTTCTGGGTGATGCGTTCGGCTCGGACCGAGAAGGTCGGCGTCTTGTTGCGCCCGTTGTCGGTGCACAGGTTGCAGGGCGTGTAGACGGCGCGGTTGAGCTCGGTGATCGACGGGCTGCGCCGCACGGCGGAGGCGGCCGCGATCTTGGCGTTCGTGCCGCCCCGGGGGCTCGGCAGGCGGGTGGCGAAGCCCAGGGCCACGCCGGCCGAGAAATCCTCGTCCAGCTGGACCTCGTCGGCGTACTGGACCGAGCCGTCCTGGTTGATGTTCCGGGCGTCGCCCCGCGCGGTCACCACCCGGGTGCGAGTGTCGTAAACCACCTCATTGGCTCGAACGGTGCGGCCCTGGTAGCGCGCCTCGACCGCCCCCGTGGCGGTGCGCACGCCGTTGTCGTCGATTACTTGGTCGGCTTCGAGGTAGATCCCGTTCGGACCCAGGCCGTCGTCCCCCTCCGCGCCTTCAGGCGTCGTGGTGGTGAGCGGCGGGACCTCGCGGCAGAGCACGTTCTGGCAAGCGGAACCGCCTCCCGGCTCCGGCGGCAGAACCCGGAACTTGGAGAAGTCCTGGGCCCGGGCTTCGGTGGCGCCCACGCCGGCCAGCATGGCGAAGGCCGCCGCGCCGGAGAAGAAGCGCAGCTTGCCGTGTGCGGGCGGCGGACCGTGACGCATTGGGTCTCCTGATCGGGGGTGCGGACTCACGGCCCGGCGCGCGGGCCTAACCATCTTCGGTGAAGGCCAGCAGGGTCAAGCCGGCCAGCATGGCCAGCACGGGCGAGGCCCAGGCCGCGGCCGCGGGCGGCAGCAGTTCGGCCGAGCCCATGGCGCTCAGCAGCTCGTTGGCGAAGAACAGGATGAACCCCAGCGCCACCGCCGCTCCCGCCAGCCCGGCCAGTCCCCCCAGCCGGAGGAGGCGCAGGGAGAATCCTGCCGCAAGGATCGACATGGCGGCGTAGAGCAGGGGCGAGGCCAGTAGCTGATGCCAGCGCAGCCGGTACTTGAGGGAGGACAGGCCCGCCTCCTCCGTCCGCTCCACCCGGTGCGGGAGCTCCCAGAAGGAGACCACATTGGGTTTGGCGAACCGCTCCAGAACCGCGCGGGAGTCCAGGGTGCTGGGGATGGACAGTGCGGGCGCGGCGACCGCGGGCTGTCCGGGGTTGCCGATGCGCACCTTGGCGAGCCGCCAGGCGCCCCCGGCCAGGGTGGCGCGTTCGGCGTCGATGCGGCGGACGAAGATCAGCCCGCCGTCGTCGTCCTTGAAATAGAACCGGACGGTCACGCCGGTGAGCTCGGTTCCCAGTTCATTGCGGTCGTTGGAGTGGAACAGGACCTGGCTGCGACCGCCCCCCTGAGCCAGCCAGACCTCGTCGGGCTGGCTGCCGTCCTCGCCCTCCAGCACTGCCCGAGCGTCCTCGAACCGCCGGTTCAGCTGGGTGGCGAGCGGGTTCACCGCCGCGACCATCAAGCCGCCGATGAGAAAGGCCGCAAGCGCGGCGGGCATGATGAACCGCCAGGCGGACACGCCCGCCGCGCGCATGGCGATCAGCTCGCTCTTGCGGTTCAGCCCGGTAAAGGCCGCCAGCACGCCGAACAGGAATACGAAGGGGAGAACCTGGAGGATGATCAGGGGCGAACGCAACAGGGTCAGCCCGATCAAATCCACCACGCTGAGCCCGACGTCGCCGAGGTTGCGGCCCAGCTCGACTACGTCGATCAGGACGATGATGGAGGTGATCACCAGCAGCGCCACCGCAACCGAGCTCAGGGTTCGGGCCAGCACATATCGTTCCAACCGTTTCATCGCGCAGGCGCTCCGGCAAGGGCCAGCGGCGTGGGCTCGGCCCGCCGGCGCCCGGCTATCTCGCCGGAAGCGCGCCGCCGGAACAGATCGGCGTAGGCAAGATAGGCCAGGCCCAGCGGGATGGCGTACTGAAGCAAATTCAGCGCCGGGTTCTCTTCGGACGCCGCCTGGGCGCCGAAGGCGATCACCCGCGCCGCCCCGGCCAGGGCGGAGGCGTAGATGATGCGTCGACCGTAGCCCAACCGGCTGAACTGGCCGCCGATCACGGCCGACAGCGCAAGCATCAGGAAGGTGAAGCAGTACAGGGGGGTGGCCAGGCGTGCGTTGGCCTCGGCCAGCATCTTGGTCCGGTTGTCCTGCTCCCAGCGCTGCCGCATGTCCGGGAAGACGAGCTCGTGCAGATAGCGGTCAGAGATCTTGTAGAAGAGCTGATCGGTGGTGTTCACGAAGGGCTTGAGGTCGAACACGTTCTCGTCGAACACCAGGAAGGTCAGGGTTCCGAACTCGTCATACTCCTCGCTGGACCCGTTGTTCATCAGCAGGGCGGGGGCTTGGTCCCGGGTGATGATCCGGCCTTCCTTGGCGGCGAAGGTGCGCGGCCCGTCCACGGGCCGGTCTTCATGGATGAAGACGTTGATCAGCCGCCCGTCGCGTTCGACCCGCTGGGCGTAAACCGTGAGGTTGGGCGCGGGTTTGTTGAACTCGCCTTCCCGGACCAGGGTCGCGGTCAGGTCCGTGCGGATGGAGAAGAGCTCGGCGCGGACCTGCCGGGCGGCCCAGGGCGTGGCGAACAGGTTCAGCGCCAGGACGACCAGGGCGGCGATGGCGGCCAGGCGGATGAAGGGGGAGATGACGCGCCAGCGGCTCATGCCGCTGGCGAAACAGACCACGATCTCCTGTTCCGTATGCAGCCGGTTCAGCCGGACCAGCGCGGCCACGAACAGCGAGATGGGCAGGATGAGCGCCAGCAGCCCCGGCAGGGCCAGGGCCGTGATGCGCCCGAACACAGCCGCGCTCTGCCCATACTCCACGATGAGTTCGAGCCGGCCCAGGCTGGTGCTGAGGATGGCGACGCCGGCCAGGGCGGCGACGGCCGCCAGGGTGGGGCCGAGCAGCTGCCGGAAAAGATAGCGCTCGATCAGTTTCATCGACACAGAGGTTGCGGTTGCGGCCCCCCGCGTCGCGGCCCATCATCTAGACGGCTTCGGGCGCCGGCGCCACACAGGTGCGCGCTTCGTCGCGGCCGCCCCGCCTATTCTTCGCCGCTTGTTGCAGGAGTGCTGCATGGACCTCGCCTTCGTCTCCGCCCCCCAGAGCGCATCGGGGCCCGATGCAATCCGGGCGGTGCTCGCCTTTGACGGCGGCGCGCTGTCGCCGGCGGCTGACGCGCTGGGCGGGGTTGCGGAGGCCTTGGCGCGGGCGTTCCGGTTCACGGGCGCCAAGGGGCAGACTCTGGATCTGCCGGTCGGGGCGGGGGAGGGTCGCGTCCTGGTGGTCGGCGCGGGCGCCCGGGACGCCTTTGGTCCGGCCGAGGCGGAGGCCGCCGCGGGCTACGCCTTCAACGCGGCCAAGAGCACGGGCGCCCGGACGCTGGTTCTCGATCTCCGCGGACTGTCGCGGGAGCTCGCCGCCCGCGCCGCCTTGGGCGCTGAGCTCGCGAGCTATCGGTTCGATCGCTATCTCACGCGGGAGAAGCCGGAGAAGAAGCCGTCCGTCACACGCGTGGAGATCGTCGCGGACGACGCCGCTGGGGCGGAGCAGGCAGCCGCGAACCTCCAGGCCTTGGCCGCAGGCGTCAGGTTCACGCGGGATCTCGTGTCGGAGCCCGCCAACATCCTTTTTCCCGCCGAATTCGCGCGGCGCGTTCAGGCCATCGCCATTCCCGGCCTGGAGGTCGAGGTGCTGGGCGAGGCGCAGATGGCCGAACTGGGAATGGGCGCCTTGCTGGCGGTGGGGCAGGGCAGCCGGCGCGAAAGCCAGTTGGTGGTCATGCGCTGGAACGGCGCGGACGACGCAACCGCCCAGCCGATCGCCTTTGTGGGTAAGGGCGTGTGCTTCGACACGGGCGGCATCTCCATCAAACCCGCCGCGGGCATGGAGGATATGAAATGGGACATGGGGGGCGCGGGCGTTGTCGCCGGCCTCATGCACGCGCTGGCCGGCCGCAAGGCCAAGGTGAACGCGGTGGGGATCCTGGGCCTGGTCGAGAACATGCCGGACGGGAACGCCACGCGCCCGGGCGACATCGTGACCTCCATGTCGGGCCAGACCATCGAGGTGCTGAACACCGACGCCGAAGGCCGGCTCGTGCTGGCCGACGCGCTCTGGTACTGCCAGGACCGGTTCAAGCCACGCTTCATCGTGGACCTGGCCACGCTCACGGGCGCAATCATCATCTCGCTCGGCGCCGACCTGGCCGGACTGTTCAGCAACGACGACGCTCTTGCGGGCGATCTGCTGGCCGCTTCCGCCGCAGAGGGTGAGCAGATCTGGCGCATGCCGATGCCGCCCGCTTACGACAAGCAGATCGACAGCCCCGCGGCGGACATCAAGAACATCGCGGCGCCGGGTGCGGGCGGGGGCTCGATCCTGGCCGCGTTGTTTCTGCAGCGCTTCATCGGAGAGGGCCTGCCTTGGGCGCACCTGGACATCGCCGGCGTCACCTGGCGCAAGAAGAGCGACCATCCCAGCTACCCCGAAGGCGCTTCCGGCTTCGGGGTACGTCTGCTGAACCGGCTGGTGGCGGACAGGTTCGAAGCGTGATCCCACCACCCGCTCTCCCCGGCGGAAGCCGGGGCCCATGCTTGCGGCAGGCGCGTACTCGGCCGGCGTTCTTGCGGTCGCGACTTTGGGCGCGGCCCCTCGCCGGGAGCGGGAACAAGGAGGCGGGTGCAGCGCCTCCCACCCGCCGTGTCTGAGGTCTGGTTCTACCACCTGGAGCGCACCGCGCTGGAGCAGGCCCTGCCGGAGCTCCTGGAGAAGACGCTCAGCCGTGGATGGCGGGCGCTGGTGCGTTGTCGCACGCTGGAGCGCGCCGCCGATCTGGACCAGGCGCTGTGGACCTATCGCGACGACAGCTTCCTGCCCCACGGGCTGGAAGGCGAGCCGGGGGCGGAGCGGCAGCCCGTGCTCGTCTCGGCCGGCGGGGGCAACCCGAACGCCGCCCAGGCGCTTTTCCTGATCGACGACGCCGAACCGGGGCCGCTCGAGGATTATGCCCGCACGGTGGTCTTCATCGATGGTCGGGACGAGGCGGCCGTTGTCGCGGGCCGGGCGCGCTGGACCTCGCTGAAGGGCGCCGGGGCGGCCGTTTCGTATTGGAAGCAAAAGCCCGAAGGCGGGTGGGAGAAGCGTGCATGAAGCGAACCCTGGTTCTGATCGGTCTGGCCGCCTTGGCCGCCTGCGCCCCGTCCTCGCGGCAGGAAGCCGCCCGCCCCCCTCAGCCGGTCGCCATTCAGCCGGCCCCGGCCCGCTATGACACGCCCACGCCCTATGTGACGCCCCGGCAGTCGTCCCAGCCCAAGCCTCCGGCCACGGCGGCCGACGCCTGCGGGGCGGCGGCCCATACCTATTTGGTCGGCAAGAACCGCTCGGAGATCCCCGTGCCCGTTGATCCGTCCAACCGCCGGGTCCACTGCAGCACCTGCCCCGTGACGCAGGACTTCAACCCGCGTCGGCTGAACATCGTCTACGACGCCGACAGCGGAAGGGTGACCCAGGTCCAATGCGGCTGAGTTTGCGCGGCGGCGCGACCTCTCTATAAGCGCGCTCCCTCCCGACATTCTCCCTTGTGAGCACCATGGCCACCGAGCGCACCTTTTCGATCCTGAAACCCGACGCCACCCGGCGCAACCTCACCGGCGCGATCAACGCCGTGATCGAGAAGGCCGGCTTGCGCATCGTGGGCCAGCGCCGAATCCGCATGAGCCGCGAGCAGGCCGAGCAGTTCTACGGCGTCCACCGCGAGCGCCCCTTCTTCGGCGAGCTGGTCGAGTTCATGACGTCTGGCCCGGTCGTGGTGCAGGTGCTGGAAGGCGAAGGCGCCGTCGCGCGCTACCGCGAGGTGATGGGCGCCACCAACCCGGCCCAGGCCGAGGAAGGCACCATCCGCAAGCTGTTCGCCCGCTCCGTGGGCGAGAACACGGTGCACGGCTCCGACAGCGCCGAGAACGCCCAGATGGAGATCGCCCAGTTCTTCACAGACGATCAGATCGTCGGCTGACGAACTCGGCCAAGGCCGCCGGATAAAGCGCGTGCTCGGCCTCGAGCACGCGGGCAGCCAGGCTCTCCTCCGTATCCCCCGGCAGCACGGGAACGCGGGCCTGGGCCAGCACCGGGCCTTCGTCCACCCCTTCGGTGACCAGATGCACGGAGCAGCCCGCCTCCGCGTCGCCGGCCTCCAGGGCGCGCCGGTGGGTGTGCAGGCCGGGGTAGAGCGGCAGCAGGCTGGGGTGGATGTTCAGGATCCGCCCCCGCCAGGCCTCGATAAAGGCCGGCGACAACAGGCGCATGTAGCCGGCTAGAGCCACCACTTCCACGCCGGCGCCCTGCAGGGCGGCCGTGAGATCCGCCTCGTGGGAGGCCTTGTCCCGGCCGCGATGGTCGATGGCCCGAGCCTCGATCCCGGCCGCTCGCGCCGTCCCCAGCCCGGGGGCGGCGGGATTGTTCGACAGGACCAGGACCACTTCGGCCGGATAGCCGGGGTCGCGCGCGGCCTCCAGCAGGGCCGCCATGTTGGAACCCCGCCCGCTGATCAGCACTCCGACCCGGGCGTGCTTCAATCTCCGAACCCGCTCATGCGGGGGAGAGTTCGCCGCAGACAAAGGCGTCCGGGATCGCTGAGAGCGTATCGCCCACCGCCTCGGGGCCGACCACCAGGATGAAGCCGATGCCGCAATTGAAGGTGCGCCGCAGCTCCTCGTGAGTGATGCCGCCTTCCCGTTGCAGCCAGTCGAAAACAGGCGGCAGAGTCCAGGCGCCCTCGTCGAAGCGAGCGCGCAAGCCGGGTGCGATCGCCCGGGGCGGGTTCTCGACCAGCCCGCCGCCGGTGATATGCGCGCCGCCCTTCAGCAGCCCGGCCTTGGCCAGCGGGAGCACGTCGGGCACATAGATGCGGGTAGGCTCCAGAAGCGCGTCGGCGAGCGCGCCGCCGCCGAAGGGCGCGGCGGCGTCCCACTTCAGTCCCGAGCGCTCCACCACGCGGCGGATCAGCGAATAGCCGTTGCTGTGCGGGCCGGAGGAGGGCAGGGCGACCAGCAGGTCCCCCGCTCTTTGCGCATCCAGCCAGGGCAGCACGGCGCCGCGCTCGACCGCCCCTAAGGCGAACCCGGCCAGGTCGTAGTCCCCTTCGGCGTAGAGGCCCGGCATCTCGGCGGTCTCTCCGCCGACCAGGGCGGCGCCCGCCCTGCGACAGCCTTCCGCGATCCCGGCCACCACCGAGCGGGCAACCGCCACGTCCAGCCGCGCCGTGGCGTAGTAGTCGAGGAACAGCAGGGGCTCGGCGCCCTGCGCCAGCAGGTCGTTGACGCACATGGCCACCAGGTCGATGCCGATGGTGTCGTGCCGGCCCGTGTCGATGGCGATGCGCAGCTTGGTGCCGACGCCGTCCGTCGTAGTCACCAGCAAGGGGTCGGCGTATCCGGCCGCCTTGAGGTCGAAGACCGCGCCGAAGCCGCCCAGCGACGGTTCCGCCCCGGCCCGGCCTGTGGCCGCAGCCAGCGGCTTGATCGCGTCCACCAGCGCCGCTCCGGCGTCTATGTCCACGCCGGCGTCCGCATAGGTCAGGCCGTTGGTCATGCTGCGCTCGGTTGCAAAGTCGGGGGCGGTGCGGGCTATAGCGGCGGGATGGAGCCGATCACAACCACCGCCGAGCTGGAAGCGCTCTGCGCCCGCCTGTCCGGGGCGTCCTTTCTGGCGTTCGACACGGAGTTCATGCGCGAGACCACCTACTGGCCCAAGCTGTGCCTGATCCAGGTGGCCTCGCCGGACGAGGCCGCGATCATCGATCCCCTGGCCGACGACCTGGATCTCGAGCCGCTGCTGGCGCTGATGCGCGACCCAGGGCTGATCAAGGTCTGTCACGCCGGCCGGCAGGACGTGGAGATCTTCAACAACCTCGGCGTGATCCCCCGACCCATCTTCGACAGCCAGATCGCGGCCATGGCGGCCGGCTTCGGCGAACAGGTCGCCTACGACGCCCTGGTCCGCCAGATGCTCCGTGTGGACCTGGACAAGAGCAGCCGGTTCACCGACTGGGCGCGGCGCCCCCTCAGCACCGCTCAGCTCAGCTATGCGCTGGCCGACGTGGTGCACCTGGCCGAACTCTACCCCCGTCTTCGCGAACGGCTGGAGACCAAAGGGCGCTTGGCCTGGGTGGCGGACGAGATGGCGGCGCTGGCCGATCCGGCCGCCTACAACCTGGACCCGGAAAACGCCTGGCGCCGGTTGAAGCCCCGAAAGTTCAGCGCCCGCTACCTTTCGGTGTTCCAGGCGGTCGCCGCCTGGCGCGAGCGCACAGCCCAGGCTCGAGACCAGGTCCGCGGCCGGCTGCTCAAGGACGAGGCGATCGACGAGATCGCCGCCCAGGCGCCCACTGACCCGGCCGCGTTCGACCGCCTCCGCTCCGTGCCCAAAGGGTTCGGGGGCGGCAAGTTCGGCGCCGAGGTGGCCGAGGTGGTCAAGGCGGCCCTGCAGTCGCCCGAGACCAGGGCTCCCGTCGTGGACCGCCCACCGCCCGCCGCCCAGGCGCCCGGCGCGGTGGTGGAGCTGCTGAAAGTGCTGCTGAAGGCCCGGTCGGAGGAGGCCAACGTCGCCCCCAAGCTGATCGCCACCGTGCCCGAGCTGGAGAAGATCGCAGCCAGCGACAAGGCCGACAGCCCCGTGCTCCACGGCTGGCGCCGGGAGCTGTTCGGCGAGGACGCGCTGCGCCTGAAGCGCGGCGAACTGGCGCTCGTGCTGGACGGCTCGCGCGTCCGGGTGCGCGAGGTGACGCCCTAGGCTGTTCGCATCACCGGGGTCAGCTCCAGGTGCGCCGCCACGGCGCTCAGCCGTTTGCGTGTCTGCTCGCCCAGCAGCAGGTCGGCCGCCTCAGGCTCGGCCGTGAGCACCAGGTCGTGGGACTCGATCCGCAACCTCGAGCGGCCGAGCAGGGCGGCGCTCCGCCCGGAAAGATCGCAGCCCAGCCTTAGCGCCAAGCCCATGGCGCGGGCCCTGACCAGGCGCTCGGGCGACAGCACGCGCCCTATGGTGGACGCCTCCGGCATGGCCTCGTCGGCGCCGTAACGGTTGAAGATGGCGGCCGCCAGGAAGGCCCGCTCCCCGTGCGTCTGCCCCGCGATGGGCGCGCGCAGGACCTGGTTGAAGGCCAGCGCCCCCCGGTGGTCCGGGTGCAGCCGGGCGCCGATGTCGGCCAGTCGCGCCGCCGCCGCCAGCAGGGTGAAGCCGCGCTCCCCTCTGAAGGTGGGCGGAAGGGCGGCCAGCACGGGGGCCAGCCACTGCTCCAGGGCCTGCCCCAGCCCCTCCGCGACCCCCAGGCGCGCGCCCAGCGCCGCGCAGCCCTCCACAAGGGGATCGCGCGCGCGCAGCTCCGGCGGCATGGCGTCGTAGATCATCCCTTCCCTGACGCCGTAGGCGGAGAAGACCACCCGCTCGCAGCCCAGCCGCTCGATCACGGTCTCCAACAGCACGGCGGCGTGGGGCAGGGTTTCAAGACGCTTCCTGGATACGCCGGGCATACGCTCCAGCGAGCTCCGGGACTGCCGGGCGATCAGCCTGGCGAGCTCCAGCGCCTCGCGGGCGTCCAGCCGGTATTGGTGCACCACATGGAGCGGATAACCGGCCATGCGCATGTGCAGCAGGGCCAGGTTGCGCCAAGCGCCGCCGACGGCGTGGAAGACCTCCGTCCCGTAGCTGTCCGCTACCGTCTCCAGACGCTTCAGCGCTTCCTTGCGGGCGCGACCCACGTCGTAGTCCTTGGCGGCCCCCATGGCGAAGGGGCCCAGCGGCAGGGTGACGCCCTGGCCGACCTCGCCCCCGCCGATGCGCATCAGCTCCAGGCTGGACCCGCCCAGGTCGCCCACCACCCCGTTCGCGCCCGGTGCGCCGGCGATCACGCCCAGGGCCGCCCAACGCGCCTCCTCCTCGCCGGACAGCACGTGGAGCTCAAGCCCGGCCTGCTCCCGCACGCGGGCCACGAAGTCCGGTCCGTCCTCCGCCTCACGGACCGCCGCCGTCGCCGCCGTATGGATCTCCGCAGGGCGCGCGCCGTCCAGCACCGCCCGGAAACGCCGCAAGGCGGCCAGCGCCGCGGCCGCGCCTTCAGGGTTCAGCCGGCGGCTCGCGTCCAGCCCGCGCCCTAGGCCCGCCAAGACCTTCTCGTTGTGAACGGTCCAGATGGCCCGGCCTTCGACGCGGTACAGCACCAGGCGAACGGAGTTGGACCCGACGTCGACGACCGCGACGTCGCGAGGCTGCGGTGCGCTCACGGGATCAGCGCTTCGGGCCGACGTATTCGAAGGCGCGCGGCAGGTCCTTCACCTTCCGGCCCCGTCCGGACAGACTGGGGTGGGTCATGAAGTACTCGTGGACCGAGAAGGCTTTCCCTCCCAGGTCCGAGTTGCGGCGGTGGTAGCTCCCGTCCGGCGACAGGTCCCAACTCTGCGCCTCGTCGTTCAGGTAGGCGACCATGATCTGGTCCAGCACCTGACGGTGCACGGTTGCGTTGAGGACCGGCACCAGGGTCTCGACGCGCCGGTCCAGGTTGCGCGGCATCCAGTCCGCAGAGGAGATGTAGATGCGGGCATGCGGGCCGGGCATGGCCTCGCCGTTGGCGAAGGCCACCACGCGGGAGTGCTCCAGGAAGCGGCCGACGATCGATTTGACGTGGATGGTCTCCGACAGCCCCGGCACGCCCGGGCGCAGACAGCACACGCCCCGCACCATGAGCTCGATCCGCACGCCGGCCTGGCTGGCCCGGTACAGGGCGTCGATGATGGTCGGATCAACGAGCGCGTTCAGCTTGGCCCAGATAGCGGCCGGCTTGCCGGCCTGAACGTTCTCCACCTCGCGCTCGATGCGGCGTATCAGCCGCGTCTTCAGGGTGATCGGGGAGAAGGCGAGCTTCTCCATGGTGTCCGGCACGGCATAGCCCGTGATGAAGTTGAACACCCGACTGGCGTCACGGCCCAGCCGCGGATCGTTCGTGAACAGAGAAAGGTCGGTGTACACCCGCGCCGTGACCGGATGATAATTGCCGGTGCCGAAGTGGCAGTAGGTGGACAGCGAGTCCCCCTCGCGCCGCACCACGACGCTGATCTTGGCGTGGGTCTTGTACTCCACGAAGCCGAAGACGACGTGCACGCCCGCCCGCTCCAGGTCGCGCGCCCATTTCAGATTGGCCTCTTCGTCGAACCGGGCCTTGATCTCCACCAAGGCGGTGACGTTCTTGCCGTTCTCCGCCGCCTCGATCAGGGCGGCCACGATGGGGCTGTCCTTGCTGGTGCGGTAGAGCGTCTGCTTGATGGCGATCACGCAGGGATCAGTGGCCGCCTGGTGCAGGAAGTTCACCACCACGTCGAAGCTCTCGAAGGGATGGTGGACCAGGATATCCTTTTCGCGGATCGCGGCGAAGGCGTCCCCGCCGTGGTCGCGGATGCGCTCCGGATAGCGCGGCTCATACGGTTTGAACTTCAGGTCCGGCCGGTCCGGCGGGATCAACTGCACCAGCTGAGCCAGGCCCAGCATGCCGTCGATCACGACCACGTCGTGCGGCTCCGCCTCGATCTGCTCCACGATGAAGGCCCGCAGGTCCGCCGGCATGTGCGCGTCTATCTTGATACGGACGACAGATCCCAGACGCCGCGTCTTGAGCAGGGCTTCGAACTCGCGGACAAGATCCTCCGCCTCCTCCTCCAGCTCGATGTCGCTGTCGCGGACGACGTTGAAGCTGCCCTTGCTGATCACCTCCATGCCGGGGAACAGGTGGTCCAGGAACAAGGAGAGCACGTCCTCCAGCAGGATATAGCGCCGGACCCGCGCAGCCTGTTGCCCGCGCTCGTCGTGCGGGGAAGGGAGGCGCCAGAAGCGGTCCACCTGGGCCGGCACCGGCACCAGGGCGTAGAGGGTGCGCCCGTCCGTGCGGCGCCGCAGCTTCAGTGCGACCGCGAAGCCCAGATTGGGAATGAACGGAAACGGGTGCGCCGGGTCGATCGCCAGCGGCGTCAGCACCGGGAAGAGCTTCTCCTGGAACTGCGTCAGCAGCCATTCGTGCTCGTGCGGATCGACCTCGTCGGAACCCAGCACATGGAGGCCCTCGCCCGCCAGCTCCGCGCGCAGGTCGCGCCAGCGGGCCTGCTGCCGCTCCATCAGCGCGGCGGCCGCCTCGTTCACCCGGTCCAGGACCTCATCCGGGGCCAAGCCGTCCTGGCTGAGCTTGCGCACGCCCTCGCGCACCTGTCCCTGCAGGCCCGCGACCCGAACCATGTAGAATTCGTCCAGATTGTTGGCCGAGATGGACAGGAAGCGGAGCCGCTCCAGCAGCGGATGACGCGGGTTCTCGCTCTCCTCCAGCACACGCTGGTTGAAGGCCAACCAGGTGAGCTCGCGGTTGAAGAAGCGCTCGGGCGAGGCCAGCAGCGCCTCGTCCAGCTCCAGCACGCGCGGCTTGGCGCTTCCGCGCTTCGGGGTTGGCGTCCGCAGCGCCATTTCGGCGGCGGGGGCGACGGTGTCGGCGTGCGCGGGCATTCCCCCGATTTGGCGCGCACAGGTTACGAAAGCAATCAGTCGGACACCTCGCCCGCGGCTTCCAAAACCTCGCGGGCCAGCGCCCGGGTCACCGGCCGGTGCAGGGCGGCGGCCTCCTCGTCCAGCCGCTCCACCAGCGCCCGGGCCTGCGGGACGGACCTTTCGATGCGTCTGACGAGGTAGGGGATCAGATCCTCGGGCGGGGTGATGCTGCGTTCGGCGAACAACCGCGCCAGCACCCCCGAGAGCACCAAGTCGTCCGGCTCCTCGATCTCGGCCACGGCCAGTGCGTTCAGCCGCGAGCGGAGGTCAGGCAGATGCGCCGGCCAGCCGGCCGGGCGGGCCCTGGCGGTCAGCAGCAGGCCATGGCCCTCCGCCGCGCGGTTAAGCAGGTGGAAGAGCACCTCCTCCGACCCGCACCGGTCGGCGTCCTCCAGCAGCACCGGTCCCCCAGACGTGCGCCCGTCCCAGGCGACCGCCCCGGTTCGCGCCACCCAGATCGCGGCGAGGTGGCTCTTTCCCGACCCCGCGGGACCGACCAGGCACAGGGCGCCGCCCGGCCATGCCGGCCACGCGTCCACCGCGCCCAAAGCCTCCGCATTGGCCGGAGACACCGCGAAGTCCGATCGGCCGGAGCGCAGCGCGCGATCCAGCCTGAGACGCAACTGCCGTCCCAAACCCAGCTCTCTGTTGGCGAGCCCGGACCCTAACAGAGCGTCCCCGGCCCGTCACCCAAGGTCGCTTCCTTGACAAAGGCGCCCGGCCCGTGGCCCCTCCGCCGCTCCGCCCACTCGCTCCCCGGCAAGCTCCCCGATCATGCACGCCTATCGCACCCACACCTGCGGCGCCCTGCGCCGGACCGACGCCGGCCGGGCCGTGCGGCTTTCAGGCTGGATCCATCGCAAGCGCGACCACGGCGGGCTGATGTTCGTGGACCTCCGCGACCACTACGGCGTGACCCAGCTTGTGCTCGCCCCCGACAGCGAAGGTTTCGCCGTGCTGGAGCGGCTCCGGGCCGAGAGCGTGATCCGCATCGAGGGCGAGGTGGTGGCCCGCTCGCCCGAAACGGTGAACCCCAACCTGCCCACAGGCGAGATCGAGATCCGCGTCCGCGCCGCCGATGTCCTGTCTGAAGCGGCCGAACTGCCGGTCCCGGTGTTCGGCGAGCCCGATTATCCCGAGGATCTGCGGCTCAAGCACCGCTACCTCGACCTTCGCCGCGAGAACCTGCACCGAAACATCGTGCTGCGCTCGCAGGTGATCAGCTCCATCCGCCGCCGGATGACCGACGCCGGCTTCAACGAGCTCCAGACCCCCATCCTGACCGCCTCCAGTCCCGAAGGCGCCCGCGACTTCCTGGTCCCCTCCCGCCTGCACCCGGGCGAGTTCTACGCGCTCCCCCAGGCGCCCCAGCAATTCAAGCAACTGCTGATGGTGTCCGGCTTCGATCGCTATTTCCAGATCGCCCCCTGCTTCCGGGACGAGGACGCCCGGGCGGACCGCTCGCCGGGCGAGTTCTACCAGCTCGACCTCGAGATGAGCTTCGTCACCCAGGAGGACGTCTTCAACGCGCTCGAGCCCGTGCTCCACGGCGTGTTCGAGGAGTTCGCTCAGGGCAAGGCCGTCACCCCGTACCCGTTCCCGCGCATCCCCTACCGGGAGAGCATCGCCAAGTACGGCACCGACAAGCCGGACCTGCGCAACCCGATCCAGATGCAGGATGTCTCCGACCATTTCCGCGGCGCGGGCTTCGGCCTGTTCGCCCGCATCCTTGACGCGGACAGCAAGAACCGCATTTGGGCGATCCCCGCGCCCGGCGGCGGCGCCCGCGCCTTCGCCGACCGCATGAATTCCTGGGCCCAGGGCGAGGGCCAGCCCGGTCTCGGCTACATCTTCTGGCGCGAAGGCGAGGAGGGGGGGGCAGGGCCGATCGCCAAGAACATCGGCCCCGAGCTCACCACCGCCGTCCGGGACCAGCTAGGCCTGCAGGTGGGCGACGCCGCGTTTTTCGTCGCCGGCGACCCTGCCGCATTCTATAAGTTCGCCGGCTTGGCCCGCACCAAGGTCGGCCAGGAACTGAATCTCGTGGCCGAGGGCCGCTTCGACTTCTGCTGGATCGTCGACTTCCCGATGTTCGAGTGGAACGAGGACGAGAAGCGCATCGACTTCTCGCACAACCCCTTCTCCATGCCGCAGGGCGAGCTGGAGGCGCTCAACCGCCGGGACCCGCTCGACATCCTGGCCTATCAGTACGACATCGTGGTCAACGGGGTTGAGCTCAGCTCCGGCGCCATCCGGAACCACAAGCCGGAGATCATGCTGCGCGCCTTTGAGATCGCCGGCTATGGGCCGGAGGTGGTGGAGGAGCAGTTCGGCGGCATGCTCAATGCCTTCCGCTACGGCGCCCCGCCGCACGGCGGCTCGGCGCCGGGGATCGACCGGATCGTCATGCTGCTGGCTGGCGCGCAAAATATCCGCGAGGTCATCGCCTTTCCGCTGAACCAGCAGGCGCGCGACCTGATGATGAACGCCCCGGCGCCCGTGAGCGCGCGTCAGCTCAAGGAGCTGCACATCCGGGTGCAGCCGTAACCGGCCGCGCTCCCGCGGTTCGAACCTGCCGGAGAGGTGGGCCCGGTTCGAAATCCAAGGAAACGGCGACCGACGGTGCGCTAGCTTCCAGCGGGAGGGCGGTGGCGGCTGAACGGCTCCGGCTGGACAGCGATCGCCGCGCCGGCGAGCGACCACCCCTGGAAGGGTCGAGGGCCGTTCGGAAATCCGGGTGCAGCTCGTTCCGGTGGCGCGGAGCCGGCGGGCCGCCGCGGCCACTCGGAGTGGGCTCAAGGAGAGAAGCCGTGCCAGCGAAATCGAAGGCTCAGCGGCAAGCGGCCGGGCGGCTCTGTCGGCCAAACCGGCTGACGGGAAAGAAGAGCGGCCTCGGAGGCGCGTCAAATTCGATGGCGCACTCCATGAGCGAGCGTCAACTGGAACAGGTGGCCTCCACCGGCCAGAACGAGCATCCGAACCCCCGTTGCGGCGCAGGGCTGAACCCGCCGGCCCGGGGCTCTATCGCTCCGGCGGGCGCGGCGGGCCCGGCGGCCGTGGCGGCCTCGGCAGGGTGATCATGGCTCCGTGGGTGGTCACCTGCGTTCGGCCGTTCGGGCCGACGGTGACCGTCACGATCCGGCCGTCATGGCTGCGCGTGGTCACCGTGCGGATCTTGGAGATCGATCGCGCGCCGCACTCCCTGACGGTGAGGCCCCGGGGGGCGGAAGTCTCGGCGCTCCCGCAGGCCGCGTCCAGCTGCGCCTGGCGGAGCCCGCGCACCCGGGACAAATCGGCCGCACTTAGATTGACCCGCCGGAGGTTCGCCCCGCGCAGATCGGCCGCTCCGAACTCGGCGCCTGAGGCGTTGACCCCAGTGAGATCGGCCCCCGCGAAGCTGGCCCGGTCGAACTCGCCGCCGCTCAGGTTGGCCCCGGTGAAGTCGGCGCTGGCGAAATTGGCCCCGACCGCCTCCGTCCCGCTCAGGTTTGCGCCGTGCAGCTCCGCGCCGCTGAAGTTGGTCCGCCTGAGCGTGGTCCCCGAAAGATTGCTCGCCTTGAGCCCGGCCTTGCCAACATCGGCGCCGGTGAAGTCGGCGCCGCTGAAGTTCACGCCGAGGCTCACGAGCCCGACGAGGTTGGCCCGGCTGAAGTCGGCGCCGCTCAGATTGGACCCGTTCAGCGTCGCGCCCGCCAGGTTCGCCCGGGTGAAGTCGGCGCCGCTGAACTGTACGCCCAGCATCTCGGCCCCGCGAAGGTCGGCGTCGGCCAGCACCGAACCTGAGAAGTTGCCGCCCCTGAACTTGGCGCCTTGGAGCTGCCTGCCGGAGAACTCGCAGCCCGAGCACGATCCCCCGAAGGTGATGGCGCGCGCCACCTCCCGCTCGGCCGGAACCATCGCCTGGGCGGCTCCGGCGCAAAGAAGAAAGCTGAAAAGGGCGGCGCCGATACGCGACATGAACTGACCTGAACTTCGCCCACCCTCGCGAGGGGACAAGACCGAGGTAAGCCGCTCGCGTCGCCGACGCCACTTAATTCGCGGTAATCCGGTGGCTTAGCGGCAAGGCGCGATGCGCAAACCGCCGGGCAGGGCGGTGGCGGCGTCCCCGCAGGCGCCGTTCAGCTGGGCCTGGGTCAGGCCGCCCGCGCCGGCCAGCTCCGCGCCGGAGAAGTTGGCCCCGGCGAGCTTGGCGCCGCGCAGGTTCGCGCCGCCGAAGTGCGCGCCCACCCACGAGGAGTTGGTCAGGTCGGCCCCGGAGAAGTTGGCGGAAGAGAACACGCCCGCAAAGGCGTTCACGTCGCGCAGATCCGCACCGGCGAAGTTGGCTCGACCGAGAACGGCCATGGACATGTTGGACTGCCGCAAGCGCGCGCGGGCGTAGTTACGGCCGTTCAACTCCACGCCCGACAGGTCGGCCTGGAAGAGGTTGCAGCCGGGGCAGTTGGCGCCGGCCTTGGCCTGGGCGATCTGGCCCGCGCTTTGGGCCAGGGCGGGGGAGGCGAGTGCGGCCAGAGCCGCGGCGATCAGGATCGGTTTCATTTCGGGACGGCCTTGTGGGGTTCCTCCCTCTCTGATCGCAAGTTGCACGCCAGGGGCGAACCGGCCCGCGCTGGACGGCTCGGCAGGGCGGGGCGTATAGCTGAAGGCGCAGAAGCCTACGGGTCACCCCTTGCTCGAGAAGATCTTCACCTGGTGGAACGGCGCCACGATCGGCACCCTGTTCACCGTCAAGCGCCGGGGCTCCCAAGTGGGAGCCGACAGCTTCGGCAATCGCTATTTCGAATCGCGCGACCACAAGAGCTACGACGGGCGCAAGCGCCGGTGGGTCCTTTACAACGGCTATGTGGATGCTTCCAAGGTGCCGGCCGAGTGGTTCGGCTGGCTGCACTATTCCGTCGACGAGGCCCCTACGGAACAGAACACGCCCCGCCGCTCCTGGATGAAGGCCCATGTGCCGAACCTGAGCGGGACCCCCTTCGCCTGGCGCCCGCGAGGCTCCATCGCCCGCGGCGGGCAGCGTGCCTCGGCCTCCGGCGACTATCAGGCCTGGAAGCCGGACTAGGCGCAATGCGGCGCGAGCACCTGATGGAGACGGTGGTCGGGGCCGCGGTCCTGTTCGCCGCCGCGGGATTCCTCACCTATGCGCTCGGGGCCGCCAGAGGCGCCGGCGACCGCGACGGCTACGCCTTGTCGGCCCGCTTCGGTCAGGTCGGCGGCCTGGCTCCCGGGGCCGACGTCCGAGTGGCCGGCGTCAAGGTCGGCTCCGTCTCCACTGTGGAACTCGAGCCGCAGACCTATTTCGCCGTAGCCCGGCTGAGGTTGCACCAGAGCGTGAAGCTGCCCGCAGACTCGACCGCCAAGATCAGCTCTGACGGCTTGCTCGGGGGCGCCCACGTGTCCGTGGAACCGGGCGGGGCGACCGAGCTGTTGCCTCCTGGCGGAGAAATCACCAACACCCAGGGGGCGGTGGACATCTTCGGCATGATCGGTGGGGCCTTGCGCCCGCCCGCCGCAGGACAGACCTCCACCCCAGACGCCTCCACCGCCGCTGCGGAGCCCGAGTAGAATGCGCGTGAACCCGCTGACCGCCGGCCTCCTGGCCGCCGCCCTGGCCGCCGCGGGCGCGGGGCTTGTGACCGCGCAGGAATCAGAGCTGCCGCCCATTCCCACCCCTCCGGAGGAGAGCGCGGCCGAGCCCACGCCGCCCGTCGCATCCACCCCGCCCGCCTCTCCGGCCGAGGGCGGATCGGCGCCGCCCCGAGGCATCCCCGACCCGGCGCCCTATACGGTGCTGGGCCCCGAGTCCCGACGCGTCCAGGCCGAGGCGCCGTCAGCTCCCCCTACCTTGGAGGAGGTTCTGCCCGAGGTCGTCGAGCCCCCCATCGTCGAACCCGGCCCCCCTCCGCCTTTGCCGCGCCGTCCGCGCCACCCCGGCGCCATCGTTCAGGCTCTGGACAAGGTCACGGCCGAGACCCTTCGCTTCGAGGTCGCGGCGGGCCAGCCCGTGCGCTGGAAGTCCCTCGTGTTCCGCGCGAACGCCTGCGAGACCGAGGCGATCAACGAACCGCTGAAGGAGGCCTCGGCGCATTTGATCGTCACCTCGGAGCCGGCGGCCAAGCCCGGCCGCGCCGCGCCAGACCCCGCCCAGGTGTTCCGTGGCTGGATGTTCGCTTCCTCGCCCGGTCTGAATCCCTTCGAGCACCCGGCCTATGACGTGTGGCTGGTGGGCTGCCGGGTACCGGTCGCACCGGCGCCCGCGCCTCTCCCGGGCGCCGCGCCCGCTCCGGCCGCCGCTCCCGCGGCCTGACTCTCAGGCCGGCCGCCGGATCGTCTCCAGGACCGTCGCTCCGTCCGCGGAGGGCGGGAACAGGTAGAAGTCGCCGTCGCTGTCCAGCGCCACATCGAGCCGGCGGTGGTACTCGGCCCGGCCGATCTCCTCCGCGCCGAACTGGGCCAGGTGCTCCGTCATGAACTGGGTGTCGAGCAAGCGGTAGCCGCCGAAGCGGAGCCGCGCGACCAGATGCACCAGCGCCGTCTTGCTGGCGTCCCGCGTGGTGCTGAACATGCTCTCGCCGAAGAAGGCGGCTCCCATGGCGACGCCGTAGAGCCCGCCCACCAGCACGCCCTCGCGCCAGCATTCGACGCTGTGCGCCAGTCCCGCGCTGAACAGCCGGTTGTAGAGCCCCTGGATCGGGCGATTGATCCAGGTGTCCTCCGCATAGCTGCGTTCGGCCGCGCAGGCCTCCAGCACCTGCGGAAAGGCTGTATCGATGCGAACCTGGAACACCTCGCTTCGCACCGTGCGGGCCAGCCGCTTGGGGACGTGGAAGCGCTCATCCAGCGGAAGCACCCCGCGCCGCTCGGGATCGACGAGGAACACTCGGTCGTCCTCCCGGCTGTCGGCCATGGGAAAGACGCCGCGGGCGTAGCACTGGACCAGGTCGCGCCAGGTGAAGGCCGTCACGGCCGGCGTCTCACGACCTGGGCGGCCCTAGGCGGCGGATTGCGCGGCCATCCACTGCTCCAGCCAGTGGATGTGGTAATCGCCGGCCTGGACGTCCGGCTCCCTGAGCAGCTCCTGGAAGAGCGGGATGGTGGTGTCGATCCCGCCCACGACCATCTCGCCGAGCGCCCGACGGAGCCGCGCGACGGCTTCCGGCCGGTCACGCCCGTGCACGATCAACTTGCCCGCAAGACTGTCGTAATAGGGCGGGATCACGTAGCCGGCGTAGAGCGCGCTGTCCAAACGTACGCCCAGCCCGCCCGGCGCGTGGAAGTCCGTGACCAGACCCGGCGAGGGCGTGAAGGTGCGCGGGTTCTCCGCATTGATTCGCGCTTCGATAGAGTGCCCGCGGAAGACGATGTCCTCCTGGGTGAAGGAGAGCGGCAAGCCCGCGGCGACGCGGATCTGCTCGCGGATCAGGTCCACGTCCGTGATCATCTCCGTCACGGGGTGCTCGACCTGGATGCGCGTGTTCATCTCAATAAAGAAGAATTGGCCGTCCTCGTAAAGGAACTCGATCGTGCCCACGCCGAGGTAGCCGATCTTGCGGATGGCCTCGACCACCACCGAGCCGATGCGCGCGCGAGCTTCGGCGTCGATGGCGGGGGAGGGCGCTTCCTCCAGCACCTTCTGATGGCGCCGCTGCAGCGAGCAGTCCCGCTCGCCCAGATGCACCACATGGCCGTGGCTGTCGGCCACCACCTGGATCTCGATGTGACGAGGCTTCTGGAGATAGCGTTCCATGTAAACCGTGCCGTCGCCAAAGGCCGCGGCGGCTTCGCTCTGCGCGGTGGAGACCGCCTCGGCCAGCGCCTCGGGACTCCTGGCCACCTTCATCCCGCGCCCGCCGCCGCCGGAGGCAGCCTTGATCAGCACCGGGAACCCGATCGCCTGGGCGGCCGCCATGGCCTCCTCGGGCGTGAAAACCCCGCCGTCGCTACCCGGCACCACGGGGATGCCCGCATCCCGCGCGGTCTGCTTGGCCGTGATCTTGTCGCCCATGATCCGGATGTGCTCCGGCCGGGGACCGATGAAGGTGTAGCCGTGCGCTTCCACGATCTCGGCGAACCGCGCGTTCTCGCTCAGGAAGCCGTAGCCGGGATGGATCGCCTGGGCCCCGGTGATCTCCGCCGCCGCGATGATGGAAGGGATGTTGAGATAGCTCTTGGCCGCGGGCGCCGGACCGATGCAGACGCTCTCGTCGGCCATGCGCACATGCATGGCGCTGCGATCGGCCTCCGAATGCACCGCCACCGTACCGATCCCCATCTCGCGGCAGGCGCGCAGCACGCGCAGCGCGATCTCGCCCCGGTTGGCGATCAAGACCTTGTCGAACAGCTCGCTCACTCGATGATCACCAGGGGGGCGCCGAACTCCACCGGCTGCTCGTTCTCAACAAGGACCTCGACCACGGTGCCGGCCTTGGGCGCCGGGATGGGATTCATCGTCTTCATGGCTTCGATGATGAGCAAGGTCTGCCCTGCGGTGACCTTGTCCCCGGGCTGAACAAGTGCGTCGGCCTCGGGGCTCGAGGCGAGATAAACCGTGCCCACCATGGGTGATTTCACAGCGTCGCCGCGCGTGGCCAGGGGCGCCGCTGCGGGTTCGATCGCAGCTGTGGGTGTAACGGGCGCCGGGGCCGGCGCCGCCGGGGCGAGATAGGTCGCCGGCGCAGCCGAGGCCGGCGCGCCCGTGAGCTCGCGCGCAACCCGCACGCGCAGATCGCCCCGTTCCACCTCGATCTCGGTCAGGCCCGTGTCCTGGAGGATGTCCGCCAGGCGGCGCACCAGGCGCGTGTCGATGGGATCGGTCCCGTTCTTTGCGGCGGCCATTGTTGGTCCTTGGTCTTGGCCGGAGGTCACGTGCAGGCGAGCTTCACGGCGGCGTCGAGGGCGAGCGTGTAGCTCAATGCGCCGAAACCGGAAACTGTGCCGCGGGCCGCCTCGGCCACATAGGAGCGGCGGCGATAGGGCTCGCGCGCGGCCGGGTTGGACAGATGCACCTCGATCACGGGAATGCTCAGGGTTCGCAGAGCGTCCAGGAGGGCGATGGAGGTATGGGTGTAACCAGCGGCGTTGATGATCAAAGCCTGGGCGGCCCGGCCCGCCTCCTGGACCCAGTCGATCAGCTCGCCCTCGTGATTCGTCTGGCGGAAGACGACCGAGGCCCCGATCCGCGCGGCATGCTCGTCGCAGAGACGCTGAAGGTCCCCCAGTGTGTCGCGGCCGTAGATTTCCGGCTCACGCTGGCCCAGGAGGTTCAGGTTCGGCCCGTTGAGGACATATATCGGCGCGGCCATGGCGCGCCTGTATAGGGCCGCGCTCCGGCCCGGCAAGGATTGGACATGCGGCTGACCATCAATGGCGAGGAGCGGCGGGTGCCGCCGGTGACCACGGTGACGGAGCTGGTGGCCGCGCTTGAGCTCGACACGCGCAAGGTCGCCGTCGAACGGAACCTCGAAATCGTCCCGCGCTCCCTACATGCGCAAACACCGGTGGCTGACGGCGACCGGATCGAGATCGTCCATTTCATCGGAGGCGGCTGATGAACGCTCGCGTCGACCCGGCCTCGCTGGCCCAAACCGAAGACAGCTGGACTGTCGCCGGCCGCACCTTTCGTTCCCGCCTGATCGTGGGCACGGGCAAGTACAAGGATTACACGCAGAACGCCGCCGCGGCCGAGGCTGCGGGGGCCGAGATCGTGACGGTGGCGCTGCGCCGGGTGAACCTGTCGGACCCGAACCAGCCCATGCTGGCGGACTTCCTCGATCCCAAGCGCTTCACCTATCTGCCGAACACCGCCGGGTGTTTCACGGGCGAAGACGCCGTCCGCACCCTGCGCCTGGCGCGCGAGGCCGGGGGCTGGGACCTGGTCAAGCTGGAGGTGCTGGACCAGCAGGCGCACCTCTTCCCGGACATGGAGGAGACCCTACGCGCCCTGAAGCTGCTCGTGGCGGACGGGTTCCAGGTGATGGTCTATTGCAGCGACGACCCCGTCTACGCCCGCAAGCTGGAGGACGCGGGCGCCGCCGCCATCATGCCTTTGGGGGCGCCCATCGGCTCCGGCCTGGGCGTGCAGAATCGCGTGAACCTCCGCCTGATCATCGAAGCCGCGAGCGTGCCCGTCCTGGTCGACGCCGGCGTGGGCACGGCGTCGGAAGCCGCCGAGGCCATGGAGCTCGGCTGCGAGGGCATAATCACGAACACGGCGATCGCGGAGGCCAAGGATCCGATCCGCATGGCCCGAGCGATGAAGCACGCCGTCATCGCCGGGCGGGAAGCCTATCTCGCCGGGCGGATGCAGCGCCGCATGTACGCCAGTGCTTCCTCCCCCCTGGCCGGGCTGATCTGAGCGCGGCGTCCGTCGACGTTTCGGTCAGGCCGGCCGCACCAGCATGATCTTCTTCTTGCCGACCGCCAGCTTGAGCGCGCCTTCCGGGCCCAGGTCAGCGAGGGTCACGAGCCGGTTCACGTCGGTCTGGGCCACGTCGTTCAGCCGCAGTCCGCCCCCCTGCAGCAGTCGTCTCGCCTCCGAGCTGGAACCTGTCAGGCCGATCTGATTGGCCAGAACGGGCAGGGGCACGCCCGTCTGGAGCTGATCGCGAGCGACCTCGACGGTCGGCATGTCGCTGGACACCTCCCCCCGGACGAAGGCCGACTCCGCCGCAGCAGCGGCGGTGTCGGCCGCCTCGCGCCCATGCACCAGGGCGGTGGCGTGGTTGGCGAGCACCTTCTTGGCCTGGTTGATCTCCGCGCCCGGCAGCGCCTCCAGCCGCGCGATCTCGTCGAGCTCCAGTTCGGTGAACAGGCGCAGGAAACGGCCCACGTCCGCGTCCGCCGTGTTCCGCCAGAACTGCCAGTAGTCGTAGGGGCTCAGCATGTCGGGATTGAGCCACACAGCGCCCGCCGCGGTCTTGCCCATCTTGGCCCCGCCGGCCGTGGTGATCAGGGGCGTGGTCAGGCCGAAAGCCTGCTGCTCCTGAAGCCGACGCACCAGTTCGACGCCGTTGACGATGTTCCCCCACTGGTCCGACCCGCCCATCTGCAAGCGGCAGTCGACCCTCCGGTTGAGCTCGAGAAAGTCGACCGCTTGCATAAGCATGTAGTTGAATTCCAGGAAGCTCAGCGGCTGCTCCCGCTCGAGTCGCAGCCGCACGCTGTCAAAGGTGAGCATGCGATTGATGGTGAAGTGCGGGCCGTAGGTCCGCAGGAACTCCAGGTAACCGTATCCGGACAGCCAGTCGTCGTTGTCCAGCATGACTGCCCCGGTCGGGCCGTCGTCAAACGCCAGCAGCCGCCCGAACACCGTCCGGATCGAGGCGATGTTGGCGGCGATCTGCGCCTCTTCCATCATCACGCGGGAGGTGTCGCGGAAGGTGGGGTCGCCCACCTTGGTGGTGCCTCCGCCCATCAGCACGATCGGCCGATGGCCCGTCTTCTGCAGCCAGCGCAACATCATGATCTGCACCAGGCTGCCTACGTGCAGGCTGGGCGCGGTCGCATCGAAGCCGATATAGCCGGTGACCACGCCCTCGGCGCTCGCCCGGTCCAGCGCCTCCGCGTCGGTGATCTGGTGAACGAAGCCGCGCGCATGCAGCGTGCGGACGAACTCGGACTTGAAAGCTTGCGGAGCCATGGCCGGGCTCATACCACCTCCGCTGGCCGCCGGGAGGGGTTTGGACGTTGCTGGCCCTGAAACGCCATCCACAGTCGCGCGGCGCCCAGGCCGTTCAGGTCCAGGTCGAGGCTCTGCGGCCACGACCTGACCAGCTGTTCCTCCGTTACCTGCTCACGGGCGCCGTGAGCCGCCTGCGTCTCCCACCCGAGCAGACGCCGGCGCGCACCGATGAACTCTGGCGTCACACCTGTTTGGAAGCCTTCCTGCGAACGGCGGGCCCGGCCTACTACGAGTTCAACTTCGCGCCTTCGACGCGGTGGGCGATCTACCGGCTGGGAAGCTACCGGACCGGCATGACCACGCCGGAGGCGGTCCGAACGCCGCAGGTGAGCGCGCTGGCCGGACCCCCCGGCTATGAGGTGCGGGTGGAGGTCGATCTGGGAGGGCTGCCTGAGCTTTCCGCGCCTCGCGCCTGGCGCCTTGGCCTGTCGGCCGTCCTTGAGGACGCGGAAGGCGCGATCTCCTACTGGGCCTTGGCCCACCCTCCGGGTAAGCCGGACTTCCATCACCTCGACTCGTTCGTTCTCGACCTGCCGCCCCCAGAGACGTCCCAGGACCCTGCATGAACTTCGGCCTTGACCGCTTGCTCGCCGACCCCGCCCTCCGCGCGCCGCTGCAGGGCAAGCGCGTGGCCTTGCTGGCCCACCCCGCCTCGGTCACGGCGGACCTGACGCACTCCCTCGATGCGCTGGCCGCCACGGGCGACGTCCGCCTCACCGCGGCCTTCGGGCCGCAGCACGGGATGCGGGGCGACAAACAGGACAACATGGTGGAGACGGAAGACTTCACCGATCCGCGGCACGGCATTCCCGTCTTCAGTCTCTATGGAGAGGTGCGCCGGCCCAGGGGCCAGTCGATGGGCACTTTCGACGTGATCCTGGTCGACATGCAGGACCTGGGCTGCCGCATCTACACCTTCATCACCACCCTGCTTTACGTGCTGGAGGCCGCCGCCCAGCATGGCAAGGCGGTGTGGGTCCTGGACCGCCCCAATCCCGCCGGTCGGCCCGTCGAAGGGCTGACGCTGCGGCCGGGCTGGGAGAGCTTCGTGGGCGCGGCGCCCATGCCCATGCGCCATGGCCTGACCTTGGGCGAACTGGGCCGCTGGTTCATCGACCGGTTCAAGCTCGACCTCGATTACCGAGTGATCGAGATGGAGGGCTGGAGGCCGGACGAGGCTCCTGGCTTCGGCTGGCCCCTGGGCGAGCGCGCCTGGGTCAATCCCAGCCCCAATGCGCCGAACCTGTGGATGGCGCGCGCCTACGCCGGCACGGTGATGCTGGAGGGCGCGACGCTCTCCGAAGGGCGCGGCACCACCCGCCCACTGGAGCTGTTCGGCGCTCCGGACATCGACGCCCGCCGCATCATGACGGAGATGCAGGCGTTGGCGCCCCAGTGGCTGCAGGGCTGCCGCCTTCGCGACGTCTGGTTCGAGCCCACCTTCCACAAGCACGTGGGCAGGCTGTGCAACGGGGTGCAGATCCATGTCGAGGATCAGGCCTACGACCACGCCGCTTTCCAGCCCTGGCGACTCCAGAGCCTGGCTTTCAAGGCGATCCGGCGGTTGTATCCCGACTACGACCTTTGGCGGGATTTCCCCTATGAGTACGAGCTGGAGAAGCTGGCGATCGACGTGATCAACGGCGGCCCGGCGCTCCGCGAATGGGTGGACGACCCCGCAGCCACCCCCGGCGACCTGGACGCCCTCGCCACGCCGGACGAGCAAGCGTGGCGGGAGGAGATCCGGCCCTACCTGTTGTACTGAGACGCTAGAGCACCTTGTCGGCGCTGGCCGCCATGCGCGCGTCCACATAGGCGCCGACCCGCGTCTCGATCGCGGCCACGTGCTCCAGGAAGAAGTGCGTGGCTCCGTCGACCAGCTGGTAGTCGATCACGATGCCCTTCTGGGTCCGGAGCTTGGCCACCACACGCTCCACCTCGTTGGGAGGGGTCACGGTGTCGGCGCCGCCGTGCAGGAACAGACCCGAAGCCGGGCAGGGGGCGAGGAAACTGAAGTCATACATGTTGGTGGGCGGCGCGACCGAGACGAAGCCGTCCGTTTCCGGGCGCCGCATCAACAGCTGCATGCCGATAAAGGCGCCGAAGTCCCATCCGGCCACCCAGGTCTCGCTGGCGCCCGGGTTGGCCCCCTGCAGCCAGTCCAGCGCGGAGGCTGCGTCGGCCAGCTCGCCCAGCCCCATGTCGAACTCGCCCTGGCTCTTGCCCACGCCGCGGAAGTTGAAGGCCAGAGTGGCGAAGCCGCGCTGCATGAAGATGCGATACAGCTGCACCACGGGCGGGAAGTTCATGCTGGCTCCGGCCTTGGGGTGGCCGTGCAGGATCAATGCAACGGGCGCGTTCGGGGTCTTGCCGGGCGAATAGCGACCCTCGATGCGGCCAGCCGCGCCGGGAAAAATGACTTCAGGCATGTGCGAACCTTGGGCGTAAATGAGGCCGAGTAGTTGATCGCGTTGCTGGGTTTTCCTATCTGGAGCCCAGTCGCGGTCAGCAACGGCCGGCGGCTCTAACATAGGCGCTCCGACCGCGGGCGCTTTTTCGGGACAGGTGATGCAACTCGGCACCAGAGGTCGTTACGCCGTCATGGCCATGACCGACTTGGCCCGGGCGGAGGCCGAGGTTGGGGGCGCCTGTCGTCGGGCCGTGACCTTGGCCGATATCGCCGCCCGCCAGCAGATCAGTTTGAACTACCTGGAGCAGATCTTCGCCCGGCTGCGCCGTGAAGGTCTGGTGGTGAGCGCCCGCGGTCCCGGCGGCGGTTACCGCCTGGCGCGAGCGGCCGAGGACACCTGTGTCGCGGACATCATCCGGGCCGTGGACGAACCCATCCACGCGGTCCGCTGCGGCGCTGCAGCCCGTCAGGGCTGCATGGCTGGCGGCGCGACCTGCCTGACGCACGACCTCTGGGACGCGCTCGGCCGCACCATCCACGAATTCCTGACCGGCGTGTCCCTGGCTGATGTGATCGAGCGCCGGGTGGGGTCCCCCGCGCCTCGCGCGATCGAGCCGGCCCCCGCCGAGGTGGCCGCTTGAGCGCCGTCTATCTGGACTGCAACGCCACCGCACCCGTCCGCCCGGAAGCGGCTGAGGCGGTCGCCCGCGCGCTGATGAGCGCCGGCAACCCGAGCTCGGTGCACAAGGCCGGCCGCGGCGCCCGCGCGACCCTCGAGGCTGCCCGCATGCAGGTCGCCGCCTTGGTCGGCGGCTCGCCCGCTCGAACCGTCTTCACGGGCGGCGGCACCGAGGCCAATGCGCTGGCCGTTTCGAGCGCGGTGGCGGCGGGGTCCCGCCGGCTGTTGATCTCCTCCTGCGAGCACGACTGCGTGCGCCAGGCGGCCGCCGTCTCCGGCGCCGCCGTCGAGGTCTGGCCCGTGGACGCCGAGGGCCGCGCCGATCTCCGCTGGCTGACTGATCGGCTGAACCGGTGGGACCGGGCGGCGGACGGGCCGCCTTTCGCCGCGCTCATGCTCGCCAACAACGAGACTGGCGTAATTCAGCCCGTGCACGTGGCCTCCGGCGTTCTCCACACATGGGGCGGGCGGCTGCACATCGACGCCGTTCAGGCCGCCGGCAAGATCCCGGTCGACATGGCCGAGCTCGGGGCCGACACCCTGGCGCTCTCCGCCCACAAGCTGGGCGGCCCGCAGGGCGTGGGCGCCCTGATCTACGCGGCGGGCGTGCCCATCACTCGCGCCAGCCACGGCGGCGGCCAGGAGAAAGGCTTGCGCGCAGGTACGGAGAATGTGCCAGGGGCTGCCGGTTTCGGCGCCGGGGCCGAAGCCGCCCGCCGCGGCTTCTCCAAGCTGGAGGCTCAATCCGAATGGCGCGACGAAGCCGCACGCCGGTTGGTCGAGACCGCCGACGTCACCATCTTGGGGGAGGCGTCGAAGCGCCTGCCGCAGACGCTCTGCTTCGCCGCCCCGGGCTTCGAGGCTGAGCGCCAGCTAATGGCGTTGGACCTGGAGGATGTGATGGTGGGGGCGGGCTCCGCCTGCTCCTCCGGCAAGGTCACGCCCTCGCACGTGCTCACCGCCATGGGGTTGGACGGGCTTGCCGGATCGGCCCTTCGCGTCAGCGGGGGCTGGAATACGACGCGGGCCGACTGGGTCCGCTTCACGGATGTTTGGCTGGACGCCTGGGCGCGCTGGAAAGCGCGTCGGGCGACCTAGGGGTACTCAGTTGGTTGCAGTTGCTGAAACCGTCAAAGCCGTCGAGGCGCTCGCCGCCTACGAACACGGCTTCGTCACGCACATCGAGCAGGAGTTCGCCCCCAAGGGCCTCTCCGAAGGCGTGGTGCGCTACATCTCCGCCAAGAAGGAGGAGCCCCAGTGGCTGCTGGACTGGCGGCTGGAGGCCTACACGCGCTGGCTCCAATTGGAGGAGCCGAGCTGGGCCAAGGTCGTCTACACCCCGACCGATTACGACGCGCTGCACTTCTACGCCGCTCACGCCCAGAAGCCCGGCCCCAAGTCGCTGGATGAGGTCGACCCGGAGATCCTGGCCACCTACGCCAAGCTAGGCATCCCGCTGCGCGAGCAGGAGGTCCTGGCCGGCGTCGAGGGCGCGTCCAAATACGCCGTGGACGCCGTGTTCGACAGCGTCTCCGTGGTCACCACCTTCAAGGCGGAACTCGCCAAGGTGGGCGTCCTCTTCATGTCCTTCTCCGAGGCCGTGCGCGAGCACCCGGAGCTGGTGCGCAAGTACCTGGGCTCCGTCGTGCCCTACTCGGACAACTTCTTCGCCGCGCTCAACTCGGCCGTGTTCTCCGACGGCTCGTTCGTCTACATCCCCAAGGGCGTGCGCTGCCCGATGGAGCTGTCGACCTACTTCCGCATCAACGCGAGCGGCACCGGCCAGTTCGAGCGCACGCTCATCGTGGCCGACGAGGGCGCGTACGTGAGCTACCTCGAGGGGTGCACGGCGCCCCAGCGCGACGAGAACCAGCTGCACGCCGCCGTGGTCGAGCTGATCGCGCTGGACGACGCGGAGATCAAATACTCCACCGTCCAGAACTGGTACCCAGGCGACCCCGAAACAGGGAAGGGCGGCATCTACAACTTCGTCACCAAGCGCGCAGACTGCCGCGGCGCACGCTCCAAGGTGAGCTGGACCCAGGTGGAAACCGGCTCAGCCGTCACCTGGAAATATCCGTCCTGCATCCTCAAGGGCGACGGCTCGGTGGGCGAGTTCTACTCCATCGCCATCACCAACGGCCGTCAGCAGGCCGACACCGGCACCAAGATGATCCATCTGGGCGCCAACACGCGTTCGCGCATCATCAGCAAGGGCATCAGCGCCGGCAAGTCCGCCAACACCTACCGGGGCCAGGTCACCGCACATCCCAAGGCTCACGGCGCCCGCAACTTCACCCAGTGCGACTCCTTGCTCATCGGCAAGACCGCCGCCGCCCACACCGTCCCCTACATCGAAGCCCGCAACGGCTCGGCCCAGTTCGAGCACGAAGCCACCACCACCCGCTTGTCGGAGGACCAGCTCTTCTACGCCCAGCAGCGCGGCCTGTCGCAGGAGGAGGCGGTGCAGCTCCTGGTGGGCGGGTTCGTGAAGGAGGTTCTTCAGGAGCTCCCGATGGAGTTCGCCGTCGAGGCGCAGAAGCTGGTGGCGATCAGCCTTGAGGGGAGCGTGGGGTGAGTCCGCCGCTTGGGCAGGAGCTGGAGTGCGCCAACTGGATCCAGGACGAGACCTTCGTCGGGACCGACGCTCGGATCGTGCGTCGCTACGACGATGTAATTCTGTCCCGCGCGGTCCCGGTCAGCGACGGCGACGACGAGCCCGATGACGCCGCTGGCCCCGGCCCGGCGCAGGGTCACGGCCGCGTGGGAGAGGCTCGACCCCGTGGTGACCACGTCATCGACCAACAGCACCCGGCCCGAGACCTGCCGTCGCCCCTGGAACGTCACGCCGTCCCACCGTTGCTGCTCCGACCGACCTCGCTGCGAGGTCGAGCGGCGGGGGCGGCGCAACAGGGGGAGCGCCGGCCGACCCAGCCGGCGGGCGACGCCCCGGGCCAGGAGCGCGCCCTGGTCGTAGCCCCGCTCCCGCCGGCCGCGGGGGGAAGCCGGGACCCACGTGACCACCTCG
>JAHWJX010000020.1 GCA_019348195.1 Pseudomonadota bacterium
CTTTTGGGCCGGGTCTGCAGGACTGGCGAGCACCTCTGGGCTTCCTGAACGGTTTGACACCGCCCGAAATAGACCAACAAACTCAACGAGAGCTGTTTTGGTGGTTTGACAGCCTAAGTGGTTGAACAGCTTGAGTTGGCGTATTCCTGCCGGGCCCACCACCCCCAGGGCTTGACACCGTAAGCTGCTGAGTACCTGTCAGTTTCGTAGTCCAGGATGGCGCGGTTGGACATCCTAGTGGGCCATGGCGCAGGCGTCGATCCCTATCAGGCACCGCGGCAGCTTCTCGAAGAACGGCAGCAGCCGTCATCGCGTGGTCTCTGTCAGACCAAAGCAGCAGGCGCGTGAGGGCGGGCCGCTAGCCCGGGCGCATGCCCGCGCCGAAGAGCCCCTTCCGCTATTTCAGATTCTCGCCCGAGCTGATCCGCCTCGTGGTGGTGAATACGTGCAGTACCCGCTGTCGCTCTGGAATGTGGAGAACCTGCTGGTGGAGCCGCGGAATTCGACATCTGTCACGAGGCGGTGCTGTTCTGGCGGAAACGCTTCGGCCCGGCAGCCTCCTGGTCGCCCTGATTCTCTCTCCCATAGCAACACACGCCGCCAAGCGGACCGGGGCTCTCGCCAGCGGGACGCCGGTTGACGAACCTTCCTTCCCAGCTGGGGGGTCTTGCCGCACCGATCGGCGGCCGCGGCGGTGCGGTGAAGCCCACTGTGACCTCCGGCGCGCTCGCCCGCAGCCGCGAAGCCGCGCGGATGTAGGTCGCCCGGGGGGAGATCCTGGGCTTGCTCCGACGCAAGCTGCTTAAGCGTGACGGGCGAACACCCGGGTGGAACCGTCCGGCAGCAGCAGCAGCACCTCAAAGGGCTCCCGTCGTCCCTGGGGGTTCTCCATACCGGGCGAGCCCATCGGCATGCCGGGCACGAGCAGGGCCTTGGCCTTTGGCCGCTCCCGCAACAGACGCAGAACATCGGCGGGCGGCACATGGCCCTCCAGCGCATAGCCTCCCGAGACGCCGGTGTGGCAGGAGGCCTGCTCGAAACGGATCCCGTATTTGGCGCGGATCGGTGCGAGATCCTCCAGTTCGACGACCTTAGCGTTGAAGCCGGCGCGGCGCATGTGGGTGACCCAGCCGGAGCAGCAGCCGCACCAAGGCGTCTTATAGACGGTGAGCTCGCGCGCTTCGGCGCGGGCGCAGCCGGCCGCGAGAAACACGGGCGCCGAAAGCAGAAGAGCGCGGCGGCTAGGGCGAAGTGCGGTCATCGGGGGTAGATCCTCCGCTGGAGAGATGGGAGGGGCGGGGCCTGGCGGAAAGGTCAAAGCCCTCCGGCGGCGTCGATGGCCGGCGCCAGGACGCCCAGCACGCTCACGGCCAGGAGAACGCCCAGGCCGAGTTGGAACTCCCAACGGACATGCGCGCGCAGACGGACCAGCCAGACTTGGGGCGGAAGCCCCTGATCCAGCGCGGCCTGCAGCCTCGGGACGAGCCGCAGGCGGTTGTCGGCGGCCAGCCCGACCATGGCGGCGAACAGGGCCAGCTTGACCAGCAGCAGGCGGCCGTAAGCGGTGGTGAGCAGCGCGCGAACATCCCCCACCAGGAACCAGCTGTTCACCAGGCCTGTCGCGATGAGGGTCGCAACGGCCAGGAGGCCGACCAGGTGGAAGCGTTGGAGCAACCGACCGGCGCGAAGCGCCTCAGACCCTGATCGGGAGGCGCTCAGCAGAAAGAGAAAAGGCGGCAAGGCGCCCAGCCACACCGCCGCCGCCGCCAGGTGTCCAGCGTCGGAGATCCGGTGCACCAGTCCCGCGATCCCGGTGCGGACCTGCGCGTGTCCCGTGAGCGCCAGGGTGGTGAGCACGGCCGCGGCCAGGAGCAGCACGACCCAGTCGCCCCCCCGAGACCCCTGCGCCGTTCGCCTCGCCGCAAACCAGCCGACCAGAAGGGCGGCTACAACCAGCCGAAACAACCAAACCCGCCCGAAATCGGTTTCGACCAGAATGGTCTGCTGGGTGGGGAGGTCGACCATCCCGCTGAGCGCGCCCGCCATGTTGGCCCCAGTGAACGCCAGCACGAGGAACGCCGTCGCGAGCGCCGCCAGGCTGCTCCAGAACAGGCTCTGGCGCAGCGGGCGGACCAGTCCATCCCCCTGATCCGCCGGATCCTTCGAGTCCCGCGGAGCCGCGAAGAGGAGGAAGGTCGCCGCTCCGAAGAACACCGTCAACGCGGCGTAGTGGGCGAAGCGCGCGGCGACCAGGCCGGCGAGGATCACGGACGAACGGTGAAGGTGTAGGCGCCGCTCATCTTGTGCATGTCCCCCGTGGCGGCGGTCCATTGGACCTTGTAGACGCCGGGCGCTCCGGCCCCATGCAGGGGCGCGGTCACCACAGCCTTGTTCTTCCGGTCGACGGACACAGGACCAGCGTGCAGCGGACGGCCGTCCGGGCCGGCGACCGTCAGGCTGGTGAACTTGGGGATGACGGCTTCGTTGAACTGCAGGCGCAGCGTCTTGGGCGCGGTCTTGACGACGGCGGCCGGCGCAGGATTGCCCGAGCGCAGAACGGCGTGCGCTTGGGCGGCCACACCAGTCAAGGCGGCGGCGCCAAGCGCGGCGGCGAAGACGAGGGCTTTCATGAGGTCGACTCCTGACCGCGGCGCGGTCCATTTGCGGCGGCTAGAAAGGGAAGGGCGGCCACGGAGCTCATCCCTCAGGAGAGGCCCCACTAGACCAGTGGATATGAACGATGACCCAACCGGCGCCGCGGCGACGCAGCAGCACGGTTTCCGTGGTGACGCGGTTCAAGGCCTTGCCCTTCCACGTCCCGGTCGTGCGTCCTTCGCTGGCGATCCAGGCCAGGTCACCCTCGACCCGCCCGGTCCGTCTCACCCGAGTGCTCGGAACGGCCTGGGCGAAGGCGGCGTCGGCCGCCAGATGATGCGACGCGTACTCGGCCCTGCCCCGCTCCACGCCGCCGGACTCGAAGATCAGGGCGTCTTCGGCGAGAGCCGACAAGGCGGCGGCCGTGTCGCCGCGGTCCAAGGCCTGGTGAAAGCCGTCGACCACGCCCGCCGCCTGCGCCGCTTCGCCCGTCAAAGCGGCTGGCCACGGAGCGGCGGGCTTCGCCGGCTCGTGGGCCGCGGCCGGAGCCCAGGCGCAGGCCAGGACCAACGCCGCCGAGATTGCCCGAAGGTGCATGAAAGCCTCCGCTTCTTCGTCTAAACCCACATCAGACCTCTTATAGGCTGAAGCGGAACCCTTATGAGGGAAATGGCTGCGGCGCGTCGTCCCTTCCGAACCCTGCTCTTACCCTCCCGCGGTCGGACACCCCATCTCCCGTCCGCCTAGACGACAGGACACCTTATGCGACCTTTCAGCCTCGTGCTGGCCGCCGCGGCGGCTCTGACCACCGTGCCCGCTCTGGCTTGGGCGGGCGAGTATGAGCTCGTCATCGACGAGCAGGTGGTCAACATCACCGGCAAGCCTTTGAAGAAGATCACCGTCAACGGGACCATCCCCGGCCCGGCGCTGCGCTTCAAGGAAGGCGAGCAGGTCGTCGTCCGCGTCACCAACCGCCTGAAGGAGAACACCTCCGTGCATTGGCACGGCTTGATCCTGCCGCCGGAGCAGGACGGGGTGCCGGGCTTCAACGGCTTTCCGGGCATCAAGCCGGGCGAAACCTATACCTATCGCTTCCCAATCCAGCAGAGCGGGACCTACTGGTACCACGCGCACTCGGCCACCCAGGAGCAGTCCGGCCACTACGGGCCGCTGATCATCGAGCCCGCGGCCGCGCCAGCCGTGCAGGCGGATCGGGAGTACACTGTGCTCCTGTCCGACTTCACGGAGGAGGACCCCGAGGAGATCATCGAAAACCTCAAGGTCGACCCCGGCTTCTACAACTACGAAAAGCGCACCCTGCCCGACTTCTTCCGCGACGCGCGCAAATTCGGGTTTCGCGCCGCCTGGCGGGATCGCAAGGCCTGGGGCCGCATGCGCATGGACCCGACCGACATCGCGGACGTCGCGAACTACCACTTCCTGGTCAACGGCAAGCCGGCCGCCAAAAATGAGACCTTCCTGTTCCGGCCGGGCGAGCGGGTGAAGCTGCGCTTCATCAACGCCGCAGCCATGACCTATTTCGACGTGCGCATCCCGGGGCTGAAGATGACGGTCGTGGCCGCCGACGGCCGCCCGGTCGAGCCGGTGGCCGTGGACGAATTCCGCTTCGCCGTTTCCGAGACCTACGACGTCATCGTGGAGCCCAAGACCGAGCAGGCCTTCACCGTGTTCGCCGAGTCGATCGACCGCACCGGCTATGCGCGAGCCACCCTCGCTCCCCACGAGGGCATGGCGGCGCCCGTCCCTGCGATGCGCCCCCGCGCGCTCCTGACCATGGCCGAGATGGGCCACAACATGAGCCGGATGGACGGCCACGCCGGCATGGGTCACGGGTCCGGGCCCGCGGCGGCCGGCGTCGATCACGCCGCCATGGGTCACGGCGCGCCGTCCGGAGCCGCCCAGCCGATGGATCACGCCGCCACCGGCCACGGTCCGGCCCCGGCGAGTGGGACGGATCACGCCGCCATGGATCATTCCGCCATGGGTCATGGCTCCACGCCTGCGCAGTCCGCGCAAGAGGGCGGAAGCGGGGCGGATCACTCCACGGTGGACCATTCCGGCATGGGCCATGGTCCCGCGCCCGCGCAGACCACTCAGCCCACCACGACGGATCACGCCCCCATGGATCATTCGGCCATGGGCCACGGCTCCGCTCACGCCGGAATGCATCAGCCGGTGCGCAAGCAGGCCGCAGGCCGCACCGCCTTGCCGCAGGTGGACTACGGCATGGGCAAGGCGGTGGACATGGCGGGGATGGACCACGGCTCCACGGGAGGGGACGGGGGCATGGACATGTTCGCCCTCGCTCCCGAAGGCGAATTCGACGGCTCCGGCCGGGTGTTCGGCTGGGCCTCGGGAGCGCCCCACGGCTCCAAGGTCTTGAGCTACGCCGACCTGCGCTCGGAGGCGCCGCAACAGGACCTCCGGCCCGCGGAGCGCGAGCTGATCGTGCGCCTAAGCGGCAACATGGAGCGCTACATCTGGACGCTGAACGGGGCCAAGTTCGGCGAGGCCGAGCCTTTCCAACTGCGCTACGGCGAACGGGTGAAGCTCACCTTTGTCAATGAGACCATGATGGCCCACCCCATGCACCTGCATGGGATGTTCATGCAGCTGGACAACGGCCAACCGGCCGAGCGCCTTCCCGACAAGAACGTGGTGAGCGTGGCGCCCGGCAAGACCTATTCGGTCCTGATCACGGCCGATCAGGCGGGCGAGTGGGCCTTCCACTGCCACCTGCTCTACCACATGGAGTCCGGCATGATGCAAAAGGTGGTGGTGGCCCGACTCGACGGGACGGCGGCATCCGGAACCGCGCCAGCCCAGCCCGACCCCCACGCTGGCCATGGAGGCGGCTCGTGAGCCGAACCCTAATCCTCCTTGCGAGCCTGGGGCTGACGCTCGGGGCCCCGGCGCTCGCCACGGCTCAGCCCGTGCAGGCGCCCGCCACGCCGGCCAGCCCCACGACCCGCGCGGACGCCGCCCATGACCAGGCCGTGATGGAGCACACGCGCAGCTTCAGCTTCCTCCGCGCCGACGTGGACGCGGGCTTCGAAGCGGACCATGAGGTTTTCACCTGGGACGTCGACGGCTGGCGCGGCGGGGACCGCAACAAGGTCTGGCTGAAGTCCGAGGGGGAAGCGGCGGACGGCGAACTCGAGGAGGCCGAAGTGCAGCTGCTCTACAGCCGCAACGTGTCCACCTTCTTCGACGCCCAGGTGGGGATCCGCTACGACTTCGAACCCGGCCGGACGGCCTATCTCGTGGCCGGAATCCAGGGGCTGGCCCCCTACCAGTTCGAAACCGACGCCGCCGCCTTCCTGAGCGAGGAGGGCGATCTCAGCCTCCGTTACGAGCAGAGCCTCGATCTGCTGCTCACCCAGCGCCTGGTGATCGAGCCCGAGATCGAGCTGGAGGCCTTCGCCCGCGATGTCGAAGAGCGCGGGGTGGGCGCCGGATTGTCCTCCGCGGAAGCCTCCCTCCGCGTGCGCTACGAGATCACCCGCAAGTTCGCGCCCTATGCCGAAGTCGCCTACCAGCGGCTCCTGGGCGAGACCTCCGCCATCGCCCAACGCCGGGGAGAGGACGCCGAGGAAACCGCGTTCCGAGCCGGCGTGCGGGTGTGGTTCTAGCCAGCGCTTGTTCGAGCTGAGCTGAAGTCGGCGCGCTGACCCGGCGTTTGTGCCGCCCGCCTCTACCCACCAAGAAGATCGTCACCCTTGGACCTGTTTCGAGGGCCCACGGTTCGGCAACACGGGTCCTTCAGGCTGAGAGGTGGATGATCTCACGTCCGGATGGCCCACGGCGGCGGAGCGGGCCAGAGGTCGGGCCGCAGGCTCGGCGGGGCTCCGTGGCGCCCGAGCCGTGCTCCCGTTCTTTTTCGATGCGAGGCGCCGCATGGCGTTGACCAACTCGGGGTCGCTCTGCCACCCGACGGACCATGTTCTCAGACCAACCTCCTCCGCCCGTCCAAGAGGTCATCGTGACCGCAGCCAGACTGCGCGCCGGCGCGGGCGAGGCGGCCTTCTCAGTGGTGCGGGTAGCGCCGGAAGACACGAGCCAAATCCGCCTGGACGAGGCCCTCAAGCAGGTGCCGGGCGTGTCGCTGTTCCGGCGCACGTCCAGCCTCGCCGCGAACCCGACCACCCAGGGTTTGACCCTGCGCGCAATCGCGCCTTCCGGCGCGGGTCGGGCGCTGGTCACGCTCGACGGCGTTCCGCAGAACGACCCCTTCGGCGGCTGGGTGATCTGGAGCCAACTGCCGCCGGAGACGATCGAGGCCGCCGCCGTTGTTCGCGGCGCCGGAGCCGGGCCGTACGGGGCCGGCGCGCTGACGGGGGTGGTCGCGCTGGACGAGCGCAGTCAGGGCGGGGCGGCGGACCTGCACCTGGGTGAACTCGGAGGAGCTCGCGCGGCCGGGGCCGCCGGTCTCCGGACGGGGGCCGCGCACGTCTTTGTCGCCGCAGCGGGCGAAAAGAGCCGCGGCTTTGTACCTGTGCGAGGCGCGGAGCGCGGGGCGGCGGACACGAAGGCCGACCTGGAGGCAGGCGCAGCGACCGGGCGGCTCACCGCCGATCTTGGCCCGGCGCTGATGTCTCTGCGGGTCAACGCCTACCATGAGGCGCGCGGGGCCGGCTTGGCGGGGGCTCGGTCCCGCGCCCGAGGCGGCTCCGCCAGCGCCACCCTGGCGCGCGCGCCTTCCCCCTCGCAGTTGGGCTGGCGCCTGCAGGGCTGGGTGCGAGAGAGCGACCTGGCCAACACCTCCGTCGCGGTGGCTTCGGACCGCAGCAGGACGACCCCGGCCAACGATCAGTTCGAAACACCGGCGGCGGCGCACGGGCTCAACGCTGCGCTGCGCCGGCAGGGCGACAACCTCGAATGGGAGATCGGCTTCGACGCCCGGAGCGCTGAAGGCGAAGTGCGCGAGCTTTTTCGATTTCAGAACAACGGCTTCACGCGACTGCGGCGGGCCGGCGGGCGGACCGCGGTGGCGGGCGCCTATGGTGAGGCGACCTGGACGGGCGGGCCTTGGCTGGTCACCGCCGGGGTGCGTGCGGACGCCTGGTCGGCCACCGAGGGGCTCCGGACGGAGATCGACCGGACCAGCGGGGCCGTGCTTCTCGACGCCCGGCCGGCGGACCGGGAGGGCGTTGTTCCCACAGGCAGGCTGGGCGCGCGCCTGGGATTGGGGCGCGGCGTGTTCGGGCGCGCGGCCGCCTATGCGGGCTTTCGCCCTGCGACGCTGAACGAGCTGCATCGTCCGTTCCGCGTCGGCAACGACCTGACCGAGGCCAATCCGGGACTGGAGCCCGAGCGGCTGTACGGCGTCGAAGCGGGCGTGCAGGGATCCGGGGCCGCCTTCCGGTGGAGCGGCGGAGTGTTCTTCAACCAGCTGGAGGAGGCGATCGCCAATGTGACGGTGGGCTTCGGGCCCGGAACCTTCCCCCGGGCCGGCTTCGTTCCGGCCGGCGGCGTGTTGCGGGAGCGGCGCAACGCCGGCGCCGTCCAGGCCGTCGGGCTTGAGGCCGAGGCCGAACGGGAATTCGGCGAGCTTTTCAGCCTGCGTGCCGCCCTCTCCGCCACGGACGCGCGACTGGACGGCGGGAGCCTGGCTCCGCAGCTGACGGGCAAGCGCCCCGCCCAGGCGCCGATCTGGACAATCACCGGCGGTGGGGCCTGGCGTCCGGCCCCCAACTGGACCGCCCGCGCCGACCTGCGCTGGGAGTCGGCGCGCTTCGAAGACGACCTGAACAGCCGCAGGCTGGGCGCCGCCTTGCAGGTCGACGCCCGCGTCGAGCTGGCGGTCCGGCGAGGCGCATCGGCCTACATCGGCGCCGAGAACCTGTTGGACGCCGAGGTGGAAACGGGGGAGACGGGGACTGGGGTGGAGCAGTTCTCCGCCCCGCGGGTCCTGAGGGTCGGTCTCAGGCTGAGCTACTGACGCCGGATGATGCAGGCAAATTCAGAGCGGCGCGCGAACCCGCACGCCGCTCCGACCTCCCGGCTCGTCTCGCCCCTAGCGCGGAGCGCGGGCCGCGCGCCCGCCTTGGCCGAGGCCCATCTGCTTGGCCAGATCCGAGCGCGCCTTGGCGTAGTTGGGCGCCACCATCGGATAGTCCTTGGGCAGGCTCCACTTGGAGCGGTATTCCTCAGGGCTCATATTGTACCGGGTCCGCAGGTGCCGCTTGAGCGACTTGAACTTGCGACCGTCCTCCAGGCAGACGATGAAATCCGGGTGGACGGACTTCTTCACCGGCACGGCGGGCTCGCGCGGAGCGCTTTCGACCACTTCCGGAGCCGTGGTCACTCCCGACAGCGCCCGATGCACGCTTTGGATGAGCGCGGGCAGTTCGGTCGCCGGCACTGAGTTGTTGCTAACAAAGGCGGATACGATGTCCGCCGTCATTTCGATCACTTCCGACCTGTCGTCCATGGTGGTCTTCAATCCTCGCTGGAGCCCGCGCGCACAATTGCGGATTCGTTTCGCTTGGGACGCGTCCCTATACAGGTTCGAGGCTGATGCCAACAGCAAAGCGTCAGTTCCGGAGAGATCGCCGGACATCGTGAACAAGATTTAGTCTCATTCCGCGCGCGGAAGGACGATCTCCACCTTCAATCCACCCAGAGCGGCTGAGTCGAGCCGGACGTCGCCCCCGTAGGCGCGCGCAAGCTCATCGACGATCGACAGTCCCAATCCGGAACCGGGCGCCGACTCGTCCAGCCGGGCGCCTCTCTGCATCACCTCCGCGCGGCGTTCCGGCGGGAGCCCCGGGCCGTCGTCCTCGATGGTCACGCGAAGCCGCTCGGGATGGTCGCCGACCACCGACGCCCGCGCGCGCACTCTGCGGCGGCACCATTTGCAAGCGTTCTCCAGGACATTGCCGACCACCTCCAGCAGGTCCTGGCGCTCGCCCAGGAAGGCGAGGTCGTCGGGCGCGTCCCAATCGATCTCCACACCCTTGTCCTGATGAATGCGCTCCAGCGCGAGAACGAGCTCCTCCAGGATGGGCGCGACCTCGGTGCGCTCTCCCTGCCCCTGGGCCCGCGCGGCCGCTCGCGCCCGCCGAAGGTGGTGATCGACATGGTCGCGCATGGCGTTGGCCTGGCGGTGGATCACGTCCGCCAAATCCCCTGGATGGGCGCCGGCTTCAGTCAGCATGACGGAGATGGGCGTCTTCAGCGCGTGGGCGAGGTTGCCGACGTGAGTGCGTTGCCGCTCCACCACCTCCTGGTTGTGGTCCAGCAGCGCGTTCAGCTCCCCGGTGAGGGGAGCCAGCTCTTCCGGATAGGTTCCTGTGAGACGTTGCGCCTTGCCCCGTCGCACCCGAGCGATCTCGCGCCGGATGTCGAACACCGGTCGCAGCCCGAACCTGACCTGTACGAAGACGGCGACCACCAGCCCGCCCCCGAGCAGCAACAAGGCTATGGCGGTGGTGAGCGCGAAGCGAAGCGCGTCGGCGTCGAGCGGCGCGCGATCCTCGGCGGCCACGAACAGGATGGGCGCCGCGCGTCCGGGAAGCCGGGACAGCAAGGCGGCCGCCCGAAGCCGCTCCTCCGCCGGGCCGCGAAGATCGAAAAACAGCGTGCCGCCTGGATCGGCCTGAGCCTGCCGGATCACCGGCTGGGGAAGGACGAGTTCCGCGTCCCAGAGGGACCTGGACCGTGCAAGCGTGGTCGCGGTTCCGTTGGGGGCGACCTCCGCGATTTGATAGTAGCGCCCCGAATAGGCGCGCTGATGCCCTGCGTCGCCCAGCACCGCCGGCAGCAGGGCGCCGTCGGGATCGATGTTGGTGCCCGCCAGCAGGGCGGTCACGGTCTCATCCAGGCCGCGATCGAACTGGCGCAGCGTGGCTTGTTGAAAGAAGGCGCTGAGCGCCACGCCGGTGAGCAGCAGGGCGGCGAGGATCCATCCGGCGGCCAGCCAGACCAGTCGCCGAACCAGCGAGCCCGGCCTCATGCCCCGGCGCCGGCCTCGTCCTCCAGGCAGACCAGACGATACCCCAGGCCGCGCACCGTCTCGATGCGGTCAGCGCCGATCTTCTTGCGGACACGACCCACGAACACTTCGATCGTGTTGCTGTCGCGGTCGAAGTCCTGATCGTACAGGTGTTCGACCAACTCCGTTCGGCTGATCACACGGCCCTGCTGCATCATCAGATAGTGGAGCAGCCGGTACTCCAGCGAGGTCAGCCGCAAGGGCTCGCCGTTGACGGAGGCCCTTGCAGACCGCGGATCCAGACGCAGGCCGCCGCAGGTCAGCGTTGGCGAGGCCTGACCCGCCGCCCGGCGCAAGAGCGCGCGCAGGCGCGCCAGCAGTTCCTCGGTGTGGAAGGGCTTGGTCAGGTAGTCGTCCGCGCCGGCGTCGAACCCCGCGACCTTCTCGCTCCAGGCGCCCCGGGCGGTGAGGATCAGGACCGGCGTGGTGCGTCCATCGCGGCGCCAACGCTCCAGAACGCTGACGCCGTCCACCTTGGGCAGCCCAAGGTCCAGAATGACGGCGTCGTACGGCTCCGTCTCCCCCAGGAACTGCGCTTCTTCGCCGTCGGGCGCGTGATCCACGGCGTAGCCGGCGTCGTCGAGCGACGCTTTCAGCTGGCGCGACAGATCCGGATCGTCCTCGACCAGCAAAACGCGCATCTATTCTCCATCTGCGCGGATGACCGCGCCGGTTTGGGCGTCCACGATGTAGTCGATGCGCCGTCCATCGGACGCCGCCCAACGCACGCGGTAGACGACCCGATCGCCTTGCAGTTCCTGGCCCACATCGAGATGCCGGCCCGGCGTGCGGCGGCGCAGCTGATCCAACACGCGGCCGAGAGGCACCTGCCGGCCCCGGCGCACGGCGTCGCGCGCCTCGTCCTGCTGCGCGCGGTAACCCGCGCCGAGTGAACTGGGCTGGCCCAGTTGGACGGGGAACAGGCTCGGGAACGCCGAAGCCGAAGCGGGCAAGGCGGTCAGAAGCGCGATGATGACTGCGAGCCTTCGCATGACGTCGAAGCTATGCCGAAACAACTGAACCCGGCCTGAATGCGGGATTCACGCATAGGGTTGCGCCGGCGCGACCCGCCGGAGGGATCACTGCATTTGGAGGCGCACAAACCGTCATCCGCGATCTCCCCCCAGCTTCAGCCCGCCGCGCGAGTCCGCAGGATGACCGTTTCGGGAAGGGAGCGGCGGGGCGAGCGCGAGCGACGGTCACCGGCCCTCGCCCCTCATCCGGCCCTGCGGGGCTGATAGGGCCGTTCGCGTCGCCAGCGTTCGGCGAAGGCCTCCAGCTCAGGATCCGGAGTCTCGGGCAAGGTGACGGCCAGACGTACAAACAAGTCGCCCCGCCGACCCGTGTCGCCGTCCACGGCGCCCCGGCCCTTGAGACGCAGCGTCTTGCCGGTGTTGGAGCCCTTGGGCACGGTGAGGGTCACGGGACCGTCGGGAGTGGGCGCTTCGATCTTGGCGCCCAGCACCGCGTCCGGCACCGAGACCGGCAGGTCCATCTGCAGGTCCGCGCCCTCGCGCCGGAACACGGGGTGGGGCCGGATCGCCAGCTCGATCATGGCGTCGCCGGAAGCCCCGCCCCGACCGGGAGCGCCCTGTCCCTTGAGCCGAAGAGTCTGGCCGTCCGCGGCCGCCGGCGGGATGACGACCTCCACCGTACGGCCGTCCGAGAATGCGATCCGCTTCTTGCCGCCCAGGATCGCCTCTTCGAGGTCGATTTCGAGCCGCGCGCGGACATCGGCGCCCCGCGACGCGCCGCGGGCGCTTCCGCCCATGGCCCCGAAGGGCCCGCCCCCGCCGAACATCTGGCTCAGGATGTCGTCGAAGTCCGCACCTTCGTAGCGGGCGCCCGCTCCATTGGTCGAGCCGCCGAAGCCGCTGCGGCCGAAGCCGGTCTCCCGGCCATCAGAGTCGATTTCGCCGCGGTCGTATTTCTCGCGCTTCTCCGCATCGCCCAAGACGTCGAAAGCGGCGTTGATCGACTTGAAGCGATCTTCGGACTTGGTGTCGCCCGGGTTGCGGTCCGGATGCAGATCCTTGGCGAGCTTGCGGTAAGCGCTCCGGATCGTCTCCGCGTCCGCCGTCCGGGACACGCCGAGCTCCTGGTAAAGATCTTTGGCCATTTGCCGCTGAGGTAGGCTGGCGGCCCCGTCCGGGCAAGGCGGGCTGTGACCCTACAGCCACAGCGTTCCTGGGCGGAACGCCCCTCCGAGGGGGTTCGAACCGTCGTCAGTCCGGCCCCGCAGCCGCCCCCACCTCGGCCGCCAGCGCCCGCAGCCGCAACACCGTGTTCCAGTTCCGCCCCGTTCCGCTGCAGCCCAAGGTCCGCCGGTAGGCTGCGGGCGTGAGCCTGCTCAGGCTGTCCGGACCGCTGAACACGATCCAGGCCGTGTCGCCCACCACCCGCACCTTGTCCGGCGGCTGCACCAGCGCCTCAAAGGCCCGCGCGCCCGCCTCGCAGGGCGCCCGCTTCAGCAGCGTCGCCAGCAGCTTGCTGGGCCGCTCCGCCGCATCCTCGGGAAACGGGTTCCCCGCCATCATGGCGTCCCAGGCGGCCAGATCGCGGACCATGACGTCCAGCTCCGGCCCGATCCGCTGCGCGATCTCCTGCTCCAGCAAGGTCTCCAGCTCCGCCCCGACCGGTCCCGAAGTTCTGAACACCGCATTGCCGCTGGCGATCAGCGTCCGAGCGCCGGCAAATCCCAGGTCCTCCAACAGGGCGCGCAACTCCGCCATGGGCACCCGGTTCTTGCCCGTGGGCATCACGCCCCGCAGCAGCGCGATCTGGATCAGGGCCGCTCTCCCCACCACAATCCGATATCCGGTCGCGCTCAGCTTCCGAGTCGCCACACCATAGACACCCACACCGCCTTGCCCGCCTCCGTTTCATCGACGGGATGGAGGCGGAAACGCCGCTGCGCCAATAGCCGGGTAGCCTCGCCGAAGCCGTACCCCGCTGGCGCTTCGAACAGAGATCGGCATCCGTCCAGAGAGCCGTTCGCACGAACGGTGCAAAGCACGTTCGCCTGCCCGCTCACGCCGCCTCGCCGAGCTCTGTCAGGATACAAGCGCGCCAAGTCGGCCCCGCTGGGTCGGGACGCCCATTCCAGCCCCTCGACCAGCGGCGGCGCGTCGGAGGGCGTGATCCGTTGCTGCCCAGCGTCCTCGACCGAGAGGTCGAAGCCAACGGGGATGGTGAACACGTCGCCCTTCTTCGGCCCGCCGTTCGCCGGGGATTTCAGGCGCAAACGGGGCGCCATGCCCAGAGCCGCCGAACCGAAGCCTCGCGCCGGCGGCTGCTCGGAGAGGATCACGCAGTCCCGGGCGGTTCCATCGCCGCCCGCTTGGCAGCGCAGTTTCACCCGACCTTGTATGCGGGCCTCGGGACCGGGACTTCCTTCCTCAGACGCCGCGGGCGTCGCCTGGAGCATGATCAGACAGGCTAGAACGGACGCAATCATCGAACCTCCCCCCTGGTCACGCCGCCGTTCTACCCTCGCTCCTTGGTTTTCCCGAAGGTCACCTCGGGGTAGCGCTCTCCCACATAGCCGATCTCCCAAGCGCTCTTGGCCAGGAACACCGGGGCGCCGTCAATGTCCTCGGCCATGGCCGTCCGGTGCTTGCCCGCGAAGTCCTCCACCGCCGCTCGGTCGCCCGAAACCCAGCGCGCCTCCGCATAGGGCGCGCTCTCGAACACCACCTCCAGCCCGTATTCCTCGGTCAGCCGGTCCGCCATCACCTCGAACTGCAGGGGCCCCACCGCCCCCACAATGAAGTCGCTCGACCCCATGACCGGCCGAAACAGCTGGGTCACCCCTTCCTCGGCCAGGCCTTCCAGCGCCCGCTTTAGGTGCTTGGCCTTGAGCGGATCCTTGACCCGGACCCGCCGCAGGATTTCGGGCGCGAAGTTCGGCAGTCCGGCGTAGCGCAAGGCTCCGCTTTCGCTCAGCGAGTCGCCCACCCGCAGCACCCCATGGTTGGGGATCCCGATCACATCGCCCGCGAACGCCTCCTCGGCCAGCTCCCGCTCCGAGGCGAAGAACATCATGGGGTTGTGCACCGACAGCTGCCGGCCCGTGTTCTGCACCTTGAGCTTCATCCCCCGCGCGAACCGCCCCGAGCACAGCTTCACGAACGCGATCCGGTCGCGGTGGGCCGGGTCCATATTGGCCTGCACCTTGAAGACGAACCCGGTGACCTCCCGGTCTCCGGGCTCCACGATGATGGGCGCATCGGCCTTGACCGCCTCCACCGGCTCCGGCGGGGGGGCATAGCTGCCGATCCCCGCCAGCAGCTGCTCCACCCCGAACTTCCGCAGGGCCGAGCCGAAGAAAACGGGAGTCATGTGCCCCTCCCGGAAGCTCTGCAGGTCGAACGGCTTGGACGCCTCGCGAACCAGCTCCGCGCCTTCCTCCACTTCCGCGAGCTCCGCCTCGTCCAGGTGCATGGCGATGGAGTTGCCGCGGGTGGACACCGGCTCCGCGTCCAGCCCGTCTTCGCCTCGCTTGAACGGCAGGAACTGCTCGCCCTGCAGGTCCAGCATGCCCTTGAATCGGTTCCCCGATCCCGCCGGCCAGAACAGGGGCGCCGGATCGAGCGCCAGCTTTCCCCCGATCTCGTCCAACAGTTCGAAGGGGTCCTGCGCTTCCCGGTCCATCTTGTTGATGAAGGTCACGATGGGAATGTCCCGCAGGCGACAGACCTCGAACAGCTTCAAGGTCTGCGGCTCGATCCCCTTGGCGGCGTCCAGCACCATGATGGCGGCGTCCGCAGCCGTCAGCGTCCGATAGGTGTCCTCCGAGAAATCTTCGTGCCCCGGCGTGTCCAGCAGGTTGAACAGGAGCCCGTCCCGCTCGAAGGTCATCACCGACGAGGACACCGAAATGCCCCGCTCCCGCTCGATCTTCATCCAGTCGGAGCGCGTGCGCCGGTTCTCGCCGCGGGCGCGCACCTGTCCCGCCGCCCGGATGGCGCCGCCGGCCAGCAGCAGGGTCTCGGTCAGGGTGGTCTTCCCCGCATCGGGGTGACTGATGATGGCGAAGGTGCGCCGCCGCCCGGCTTCGCGCGCCAGCTCGCCCCCGCGCGCGGGTGAGATCACAGAGGTTTCGGACATGACCGCGCATATAGCCCCCCGGCCCGCCTCCGGCGAGAGCCGGCGCGGTCGCGACAGGGCGTGCGGGGACGCCGCTGGGCGTCAGGCCGCCAGGCGCCGCCAGACCTGGCGGTCGGCGATGACGGGGGTCAGGTTCCGCCGGTTCTGCTCGCCCTGGAGGTCGGCCATGACGTCGATGGACAAGGACGCATAGCGGACCGCCACGGCTTGAGGGCTGCACCCCTTGGCGGGGGCGGCGAAAAGGGCCGCGTTGATTTCAGGGCTCTTGGAGATGATCAGCAGAGCCAGGCGCTGAGCTCGCCCGGGATCCCTGCGGTGCAGGAGCGGCTCTTCGGCGTACATGTCCTGCGCAAGGCGGGTCACGGCGTGGAGCGACAGGGCGTCCAGGCTGCGCAGATCCAGCGGCGGCTTGGCCCGCAGATCCAGCGTCAGCATCACGTCGTTCAGCAGAAAGAGCATGAACCCCTCGAGACCCGACGACCTCGGGCGAGGACAGGCTTACGCCGCCCCCGCTTTCGCCTGCGTTAGGAGGGATGGTTCACCGATTCTCACCGAGCCGTGGGCGCGTTAACCTTCGCGTCGCTCGACAGGCTCCGTCAGGAAATGGCGGCCCTTGGAGTCGTCCACCTCCACGATCCAGACGTCGGGGTCCCGTGACCAGGCCCGCTCGGCGTAGGCGTCCAGCACCGCCTCCTCCTTGGAGGCGACCGGCTCCATCCAGCCCGTCTCGCCACCGCCGCGCAGCGCCTCTGCGTAGAGTCGAGCCCAGCCTTCGCGCCGGTTCACCACCTTGACCAGGACGGCGCCCGCTCGGGCGTCTCCGCGACGGAGCACGGCGGCATAGGCGCCCCCCGCCTCGGCGCGGCGGATCAGCGCCTGAACCCAGAATTCGCTCGGCAGCAACATGGCTCGGAAGGTCGCGCGGCGCTCGGTTCGCGGCAAGCCCGCTAACGCGCCGGTGACGGCTTTGGCCCAGGATGACCGCTCATGCGCGCACTGCTCACCTTGTTCGCCCTGTTTGCGGCCTCGCCCGCCTTGGCCGATCCGTCGGGCAGGCTCTATGAGCGCGCTCTCATGGCCGAGGCGGACCGCCGCTGCGGCCTGTTCACGCCCGAGATCCGCAGGGCCCTGGCTGTGGGGCGCATCCAGGCGCGCAATGCAACGCTGAGGGCCCGAGGCGACGCCGTCCGTGTGGAGCATCGCGCGCGAGAACGCGTGGCCGCCTTGGCCTGCACCTCCCCGGACCTGAGGGTCGCGGCGGGCCGGGTGCGGGAGGGACATGCGGGTTGGGCCCAACTCTACCGCATGGACTTCCCGGCCGCCACGTCCGGATGGCGCGCCGACCGCACACGTTCCGCCGAGACCCGCTGGAGGGTGGTCCAGACCACGCCCAAGGCGGCCCTGGGGCTGGCCGGGGCGGACGCGGGGCAGGCGGCCCTCTACGCCGTGGCCCGGTTTCGCAAGGCTGAGACCCCGGCCTCCGCGCGGCTGAGGGTGGGGCGCCGGACCTTCCTGGCCGCCTCGCGGGAGACGGCCCCAGTTGTGCTGAGCTCTGCAGGCAAGGGCCGAGCGTGGGCGTTCCGCTTTCCGCCCGCCGCCGTACAGGCGTTGGCGGCGGCCTCCACCCGGGACACGGCCGAGCTCAGCTTCATCCGGGCGGGGCGAGGCCAGACCCGCTCCGTGCCGATCGAGATCGGCGACTACGCCGCGGCCCAGGCCTTTATCGGGCGCTAGCGGCCCGTGAAGGGGATCACCTGCGCGCCCCCAGCCGCGCTCCCGCCGGCGCTTCCCTCATCCTCGGTGAACAGGTCCGCTTCCGGCGCCAGCACGGGCAGACGCACCGTGACCGCAGTGCCCTCACCCAAGGTGCTTTCCAGGCTCATGGTCCCCTCATGCAAGCCGGCGAAAGCCCGCACCAGGCTGAGTCCCAGGCCGGCGCCGAGAGCGCGGGTGTCGGCGTCTCCCGCCTGTTCATAGGGCCGCCCCAGACGCTCCAGATCCTCCGGAGCGATGCCGATGCCGGTGTCGGAGACGACCAGTTCCAGGCAACCCTCCACCTCGTCCAAGGTGATCCGCACTTCGCCGCCCGCCGGAGTGAATTTCAGCGCATTGCCGAGCAGGTTGAGCGCGATCTGCTTGAGGGCCCGCTTGTCGGCCTCCACCGCCAGGCTTCGCTCCGGCGTCCGAGTCACAAGATCCACGCCGGCCTCCCTGGCCTGGGTCCGCATGAGCTTGACCACGGACTCGATCGCCTCGCGGGCATCGAAGCGCTCCCGCTCCAGCCGGTAGCGCTCCGCCTCGATCTTGGACAGGTCGAGCACATCGTTGATCAGGTCCAGCAGGTGCGCCCCGCTCTCGTGGATCAACTGGGAATATTCGGCGTAGCGCTCCGGCAGGGGGCCGAACAAGCGGTTACGCATGATGTCGGCGAAGCCCATCACCGCGTTCAGGGGCGTTCGCAGCTCATGGCTCATGGTGGCCAGGAACCGCGACTTGGCCAGATTGGCCGCTTCGGCCTGCGCCCGCGCAGCCTCCGCAGTTTCGAGCGCAGTGTTCAGAGACCCGATCTCGTCTCGCAGCCCATCGGTTTCGCTCCGGAGCGCCACCAGCTCCTCGCGGCGGCTATCCTCGCCCTGGCGCCGAAGCATCTCGGCATCGGCCCGGGACGCCTCCAATTCGAGTGCAAGCGCCCGAGCCCGCTCCGCTTCGCGTTGATCCACCACGGTCAGGGGCGTCGCTTGTTCGGAGCGCAGCCGACCGGCGCTGACCAGGGCCCAGATGACGGTCGCCACAGCCGCCAAGGCCGTCATGCCCCCGGCAAGGCCGCCTGGAATGCTCCCCGCGACCGATGAGGCGTCGGCTGCAGCCGCAACAAAGGCCACAAGCGACGCACAGGCGGCGCGCTCCACCCATCCTCGACCCAGCACCGCCCCCACGGCCACGGGCAGCAAGGTCCAGACCGCGCCAGGTCCGGTGATCCCGCCCAGCGCGCCGGCCGCAAACAAGGCGGCCCCTGTCCAGACCGCCATCAGGATGCGGTCGTGGCCATGCAGCAGCCAGCCCAGCACCCCCGCCCCGGCCAGGACCGCGAAACTGGCCAGCACGCCGGTCGTAGGCTGTCCTGCCGCCAGAACCACAACGCCCACCGCCGCAACACAAACCAGCGCCCAGGACGCATGCCATCGCGCGACCGCCGGGTCCGCCTCGTCCGCCGTCATGCTCGGGAGAAAACTCACCATCGCCTTCTAGGACCTGCGTTAACCTCACGCGAGCCGGCTCCCGCCACAGGCGAGACGCCGCCCCCGCGAGGGCGCGACAGCTGCGGCCGAGAACGGTTCGGTAAGCCTGGGGGCCTACCCTCCAGTCTCGCCTCCGAGTTCGTCCGATGTCGGCTTCCCCCGAGCCCGATCCGCTGCATACCGCCGATCGGCGCGCCTTTCTGAAGGCGGTCAGCCACGAACTGCGCACGCCGCTCAACGCCATCATCGGCTTCTCCGAGCTGATGAGCCACGAGCTGAACGGCCCCCTGCCCGAGGGCTACCGCGGCTACGCCGACATCATCAGCGAGAACGGCCGCCACCTGCTGCAGCTGGTGGACGACTTCTTCGAGACCGCCATGGCCAAGGCCGCCGAAGAGGCTGCAGCGGCCTGAGCGTTGCCCAGGAGCTTCGGCTCCCCTACCTGCGCCCTCATGACCGCCGCCGTCCTGGAGCAAGCTCCCTCGCCGCCCGAAGCCGCGCTGGCCGAACTCGCCGAGGAGTTCGAACTGTTGGGCGACTGGGAGGAGCGATACCGCCATGTCATCGACCTCGGCCGCGAGCTGCAGCCGCTCTCGCCTGTAGAACGCACGGACGCCAACAAGGTGCGCGGCTGCGCAAGCCAGGTGTGGCTGGTCACGGAACCCCAGCAAAATCGCCTGCAGTTCCGCGGCGACAGCGACGCCCACATCGTTCGCGGGCTGATCGCCATCCTGCTGCGCCTGTACTCCGGCCGCAGCCCCGACCAGATCCTCAACTTCGACGCCAAGGCGGCCTTGGCGGGGCTCGGCCTGTCGGGAGCCCTGTCCACCCAGCGCTCGAACGGCCTCAACGCCATGCTGACCCGCATACGCGCTGACGCGGAGCGGCTCGCGGAGAATTGACCGCGTCTCAACCCACTGTGCTTACCAAGTTTCTCGCTCTAGGGTCATGCTCGCGGTCTGATCCGGAGCTCCTCATGACAGCTCGCTTCACCTGGCTAGCCGCCGCCCTGATAGCCGCAATGGCGAGCGGCGCCGCCCTCCGCGCTCGCCGCCGGCCGCAGCTCACGCCCAAGCTCGAGAAAGCGACCCGCCGGCTGGGCCGCACGGCCTCGGAGGATTGGGACGCGCTGTTCATCTGACCTGGCCCGCGTGCCTGGCCCGCGTGGAGGCGATCCAGGGTCGGCCTTCGGGGAGATGGATGGGCGATGCCCGCCCGGAGGTCAGGACGGACGGATGCCCGAACGCTGCTGCGCCGTGTTGTTCAAACCGACCAGGCCGTCATAGCCGAGGATCATGTCGACCTCGCGCCCGTTGGAGGCCAGGGGCAGCCGCAGCCAGACCACTGAAAGGTGTCCCAGGCCGCGCCAGCTCAGCGAATGTACTCCCGCGCCTGGCTTGCGGCCCGACACCACCTTGTCCAGTTCGGCTCGCCAGTAGGGAGCGCTGGCCCCATAGGCCTGCTCCAGGGTCTTGCCCGTGATCTCCTGGCCATAGACTCCGTACAGGCCCGTGCCGGCCAGGCGCACGCGGTAGTCCACCCGCCCCTCCGCGTCGCGCATCACATCGATCAGATTGATGGCGGGCAGGTGCCGCTTCATGTCCACAGGGTGGATATGCCGCCGTGCCGGCAGGTGCCCGCGGCGGCGGCGGCGCGAGGCCCAGTAGGCGAACAGCTCCTCATGCGCCCGCACCGCAAAGGTGGGCGTGGCCGTGTTCTCGGTGAAGCCCCCGTTTTGCGGCTGCATGTCCGCCTTCCCCCGCAAACCTTGATTTGCGTGGCGAGTTTTGCGCGAGAGCGCGGTGCTTCGCAAGCAGCGATTCGCGCGACAGGGAGGGTCGGTTCGGCGCCTGGAGGGTGAGCCAGGGGCGCAATCATCGACCCCGCACCTTCGCCGCCCGGAAGTTGGGGCGGAAGGGCCGCGGGCGCCAGCCTAGGTCGCGCAGGGCGGGGGCGGAGTCGAAGGCGAGGTCGGCGTCCATGCGGGCGCCCATGGCCGGGTTCACACCGGGCAGGAAGGAGCGGGCCAACTCCAGGCCCAGCCGCCAGAGCCGGGGGGGGACGGTCAGGATGCGCGGGCGGCGGCCCAAGCCGTGGAAGATGCGCACCACCATGGCTCGATAGGTCAAGGTCTCGCCCCCGGGCAGGTCGTAGCTGCGGTTCAGGCTCTCCGGGCGGCGCAGCGCCTCGATGGCGGCCGTGGCCAGGTCGTCGGCGTGCACCGGCTGGCGAAGGCCTCCGCCCTCGCCCGCCAGGGGAAAGACGCCGAAGCGGGCGATCAGCCGGGCCATGCGGGAGACGTTGGCGTCATGGCCCTCCGCATAGATCAAGGTGGGACGCAGGACGGTCCAGCCGATCCCTTCCGCCTCGCAGAAGGCGGCGAGCGCCGCTTCACCCTCGGCCAGGCGCCGGGCCACCTCGCGCTCTTCCGGCTCGGGGGACTGGGCCTTGGTGAACCGGCTGGTGGAGGAAAAGGCGACCAGGCGGGTCACCCCGGCCCGCTTGAGCGCGGGAAGCGCGGTTGGCAGCAGCCAGATCGGCGAAAGGCTGAGCGCCGCTTTCGCCGGAGGAAGGACCAGATCGGGCGCCTGAATGTCCGCTTGGACCCAGACCAGCTCCGCGCCGTCTCCGCCGGGCCGGCGCGACACCGCCCGGACCGAGACGCCCGCAGCGATCAGCCGGGGCAGGGCGAAGCGGCCGATCAGGCTGGTGGCGCCCAGGACCAGGACCCGCGCCGGACTCGAACCTTCGTGCACCACGCGAGTTTAGGTCCCCGACCCTGCAGGCGGGTTGCAGCCGGAGACGCCCCCGATGGGATTGTTCAACTTCACGCGGAACCTTGGCGAGAGCATTCGCAACGCCGTGACCGGGGGCGACGATCCCAGCGCCGATGATCTGAAGAAGGCGCTGCTGGGCAAGGGCGTGACGCTGCAGAATCTGCAGCTCAGCGTCAACGAGGGCACTGTGCAGATCGGCGGGATCGCCGACAACAACGCCGAACGCGAAAAGGCCATCCTGATCGTGGGCAACACCAAGGGCGTGGAGAAGGTGCAGGAAAGCATCCAGGTGCTGCAACCTCGCTTGGCGCCGGCCGCCACGACGGCGCAGCAGACCGCCGCGCCCGCCCAGGCTCAGGTCCAGCCGCGCACCCCTGCGCCCGAGGAGACCCGCTTCTATACGGTGCAATCGGGCGACACTCTGAGCAAGATCAGCAAGCAGTTCTACGGCGAAGCCAACAAATACATGCAGATTTTCGAAGCCAACAAGCCGATGCTGTCGGACCCGGACAAGATCTATCCGGGCCAGGTGCTGCGGGTGCCCCCGGAGGTGTGACCCCGCGCCCATCCTCCCCCATTCACAGCGGTAGGGGATCGGGTTCCGGCGCGGCTTGGCCGGCATGACGACCAGGCTGGCGGGGAAGTCGGGCCTCCCACCGCCTCTCCCGCTCGGCGGGTGAGGATGTCGCGGTCGACAAGCTGCGAGAGCTGTGGCTAGCCTGCCTCATGCGCCGCCGTTCCTTTCTCGCCGCCCTTCCCGCCACCGCCGCCGCAACCGCTGCGGCCGCCCAGCAAACCAAGGAGCGGAACAACCGCCCGGTCACGGACGACGCGCCCGCGCGCGCGCAGCCGGCCGCCTCCCCTGACCCGGTGCGCCATCCGGACATCCGCTCCGGCGACCGGGTTTCCGGCGCGCCCTGGGCCAGCCGCTCCTCCGTCTGGGGCGTGAGCGGGGCGGCGGCCACCGCCCATCCCACGGCCACCATGCTGGCCATCGACATCCTGCGGCGGGGCGGCTCGGCGGTGGACGCCGCCATCGCGGCCAACGCGGCGCTGGGTTTCCTGGAGCCCACGGGCTGCGGCATCGGCGGCGACCTTTTCGCCATGCTGTGGGATCCGAAGCTGGGCAAGGTCGTGGGGCTGAACGCGTCCGGACGCTCGCCGCGCGGGCTCTCCCTGGCGACCGTCCGGAGCCGGGCGAAGAACGGGGCCATCCCGTCCTTCGGGGCGATCTCCGTTTCCGTGCCGGGCTGCGTGGACGGCTGGGCCGAGATGCACGCCCGCTACGGCCGTTTGCCCTGGAAGGAGGTGATCGAGCCCGCCGCCGCCCTGGCCGAACAGGGCGTGCCCGTGCCCCAGACCATCGCCTACTACCTGGAACGCAACTTCGCCCGTTTCGGCTCGGCCGGCGTGCCCATCGAGGAGCTGGAGAATGCGCGGGCCACCTATGCGCCGGGCGGGCGCACGGCGGCCGAAGGGCAGGTGTTCAAGAATCCGGACCTGGCGCGAACCTACCGGCTGATCGCGGCCGGCGGGCGCGACGCCTTCTACCAAGGGCCGATCGCGGAGACGATCGAGCGCTACTTCCGTCGGATCGGGGGCTGGATGACGCGGGCCGACCTGGCCGCGCACCGCTCGGAGTGGGTGGAGCCGCTGCGGACCAGCTACCGCGGCGAGGTGGAGGCTTACGGCCTGCCGCCCAACAGCCAGGGGCTGTCGACGCTGCAGCTGCTGAGCATCGCCGAGCAGTTCGACCTGAAGCGGATGGGCTTCCTCTCCGCCGCCTCCATCCACCACCAGGCGGAAGCCAAACGGATCGCCTTCGAGGACCGGGCGCGGTACTTCGCCGACCCGGCGTTCGGGCGCATCCCGCTGGAGTGGCTGAACAGCAAGGCGTACGCTCAAGAACGGGCGCGCCTAGTCCGGCCGGACCGCATCAACACGAGCTTGCGTCCCGGCCAGGCGCCTTCGCAGGGGGACACGACCTATTTCACCGTGGCCGACCGCGACGGGATGATGGTGAGCCTCATCCAGTCCAACTATCGGGGCATGGGCTCGGGGCTGGTGCCGGACCGGCTGGGCTTCATGTTCCAGGACCGGGGCGAGCTGTTCGCCCTGACCGACAGGCACCCCAACCTTTATGCGCCGGGCAAGCGCCCGTTCCAGACCATCATCCCGGGGTTCGCCACCCGGGGCGGCAAGCCCTGGCTCTCCTTCGGCGTCATGGGCGGAGGCATGCAGCCGCAGGGACAGGCGCAGATCATCATCAACATGGTCGACTACGGGCTGGACCTGCAGGCCGCCGGCGACGCGCCGCGGTGGCAGCACGAGGGAAGCCCGGAGCCCACGGGCGCTCCGGCGGAGGGCGCGGGCGTGCTGCGGCTGGAGTCCGGGGTGCCGGACCCGGCGCGGCGCGGGCTGGCCGCCCTAGGTTGGAAGCTGGGCGAGCCGGACGGCGGCTTCGGCGGGTATCAGGCGATCCTGCGGGGGCCTGGCGCCTATGCGGCGGCCAGCGAGATGCGCAAGGACGGACTGGCGCTGGCTTACTGATCGGTAACTTTACGGCCGCGCTTCGTGTGTGTTCAATCCCCCGGTCTTCGGGGATCCATCATGCGCACCGCCTTGCTCGCCGGCCTGCTCGCGGCCGTTTCGCTCACCACCGTGGCCCCGGCTCAGAACGTGCCCGCTGGGGGTCAGCCGCGGCTGATCGAGCGCACGGCCTTTTTCGGCAATCCGACGCGCACGGGCGGCCAGATCAGCCCCGACGGCCAGTGGATCTCCTTTATCGCCCCGCGCGACGGCGTGCTCAACGTCTGGGTCGCGCCGGCGTCCGATCCCAAGTCGGCACGCCCGCTGACCAATGAGCGGCAGCGCCCGATCCGCTCCTATTTCTGGTCGCCCGACAGTCGGCAGATCCTGTTCATCAACGACAAAGGCGGCGACGAGAATTTCCTGCTCTACGGGGTCGATGTCGGCTCCGGCGCGCAGCGTTCGCTGACCCCGTTCGAAAACACGCGCGTTCAGATCGTCGGCATCTCCAACCAGGTGAAGGACCGGATCCTGGTGGGCGTCAACAACCGCGACCCCAAGTGGCACGACACCCATGAGCTGAACCTGACCACGGGCCAGCTCCGCCCCGTGTTCCAGAACGAGGGCTACAGCGGGGTGCTGGCCGACGAGAGCTTGACCTTGCGCCTCGCCTCCAAGACCCGCGACGACGGCGCGCAGGAGTTCTACCGCTTCGCGAACGGCAAGCCGGAGGCCACGCCCTTCGCTACCGTGCCCTTTGAAGACAACGCGACCCGGCCGGCCGGCTTCAGCCGCGACGGCAAGACCCTGTACTGGATCGACACGCGCGGCCGCGACAAGGCGGCGATCACGGCCCAGGACATGGCCACCGGCCGCTCCCGGGTGGTCGCGGCCAGCGAACGGGCCGACGTCTCCAACCTGATGACCGACCCGCGAACAGACGAGCCGCAGGCCTACGCCGTCAACTACCTCAAGACCGAATGGACGCCGATCGGCAAGGCCGTTGCGGGCGACCTGGCCTTTCTGCGCAGCCAGCTGAAGGGCGAGATCAGCGTCACCTCCCGCTCACGCGCAGACGACAAGTGGACGGTGGCGGTGGATCCGGTGACCGGGCCCGCGACCACCTACCTTTACGACCGTCCGGCCAAGCGACTCGTCAAACTGTTCGTGAGCCGGCCGGAGCTGGAAGGCGCGCCGCTGGCGGCCATGACCCCCGTCGAGGTCCGCAGCCGCGACGGCAAGACCCTGGTCAGCTACGTCACCCTGCCGGTGGGGTCCGATCCCGACGGCGACGGGCGGCCGAACAGGCCGCTTGCCACCGTCCTCTATGTTCACGGCGGCCCCTGGGCCCGGGACAACTACGGCTACAACGGCTGGCACCAGTGGCTGGCCAACCGCGGCTATGCGGTGATGAGCGTCAACTACCGGGGCTCCACCGGCTTCGGGAAGAGCTTCACCCGCGCCTCCGACGGCGAATGGGCCGGCAAGATGCACGACGACCTGATCGACGCGGTCGACTGGGCGGTGAAGCGGGGCGTGTCAGACCCCGCAAAGGTCGCTATCGCCGGCGGGAGCTACGGCGGCTACGCCACCTTGGTGGGCATGACCTTCACCCCCGACCGCTTCGCCTGCGGGGTGGATATCGTGGGGCCGTCCAACCTGAAGACTCTCTACGACACCTTCCCGCCCTATTGGACCTCGGGCCTCAGCCAGTGGCGCAAGGCGCTGGGCGACCCTTCCAAACCCGAGGGGCTGGCGCTGATGCAGGCGCGCTCGCCCATCAACAGGCTGGACGCGATCAAAAAGCCTCTGCTGATCGGCCACGGCGCCAACGACCCGCGCGTGAAAAAGTCGGAGAGCGACCAGATCGTGGCGGCCATGCAGGCCAAGAACATCCCGGTCACCTACGTCCTGTTCCCGGACGAGGGCCACGGCTTCGCCCGGCCGGTGAACAGCATCGCCTTCAATGCGGTCACGGAAAACTTCCTCCAGGCCTGCCTGGGCGGCCGCGCGGAACCGATCGGGACGGCCCTACACGCCTCCACGGCCCAGGTTCCGGTTGGAGCCGAGATCGTGCCAGGACTGAAAGAAGGGCTTCCCGTCCGCACCGCCGCCACCAACTAGGCGTCTTCGCGTTCCTCCCGCTCGGTCAGTCCGGGCGGGAGACGTTGATGCAGACGATCAAGGCGGGCGGGGCGGAGATTCCCGCGATCGGGTTCGGCACCTGGCAGCTGGAAGGACCCGACGCCCAGCGCATGACGGAAGCGGCGCTGGCCATCGGCTACCGCCACATCGACACCGCCTACATCTATCGCAACGAGCGGGAGGTCGGGGCGGGCCTGCGCGCGGCCGGGCTCCCGGAAAGCGAGGTCTTCCTGACCACCAAGATCTGGACGGACGCCTTTGCGGACGGCGACCTGCAGCGCGCGGCGGAGGGCAGCGTCGAGCGACTTGGGCGCGTGCCCGACCTCTTGCTGCTGCACTGGCCCAAGCCGCAGCCGCCCCTGGCCGAAACCATCCGCGCGCTGAACGACGCGCGGGCGCGCGGCTTCACGCGCAACATCGGCCTGTCCAACTTCACCTCGGCACAGATGGAGGAGGCGCAGGCGCTGTCCGAGGCCCCCATCGTCACCAATCAGGTGGAGTACCATCCCTTCCTGACGCAGCGGCGGCTGCTGGACACCGCGGGGCGACTGGGATCGAGCCTGACCGCCTGGTCGCCTCTCGCGCAGGGCAAGGTGGTGGACGATCCGACGCTCGCCGCCGTCGCCCAGGCGCACGGCAAGACGGCCGGGCAGGTCACGCTTCGCTGGCTGATCCAACAGGGCGTGATCGCCATCCCGCGCACCACCAAGGAACATCGTGCGCGCGAGAACTTCGACCTGTTCGACTTCGAACTGTCGGGGGCGGAGATGGAGCGGATCTCGGCGTTGGGCTCGCCGCGGGGCCGCATCGGCGACTGGCTCGACCCCGCCTTTCAGTGGGACCCAGAGTAAGCGCAAGCCCGCGCGCGATCGTCAGCCGCCGGCCTTGTCGGATTGCGTGCCCACCGGCGTCGCCGGCCTGGCCGGAGCCGCAGTTCTCGGCCCTGGCCGATCGAGCATGGCGATCGCTTCGCGCACGTGCCGGGCGTGGACCACGACGCCGATCTCCAGTCGGTCGCCGCGGCTTTCCACCTGCTTGGTCAGAACGCCGGCTATGAAATAGACCCCGGGCCCGCCCTTGGCGGCCGCGCCCGCCCCTCGACCGCGATCGGGGTCGGCCATGAAAACCGGCCCTCCGGAGTTGCCGTCGAACACGCGGAAATCCATCAGAAAGGTCGGGAAGCTCTGCACGGGGCTGAGCGGATAGCTGGCCACCCGGCCCCAGCGCAGGATGGGAAAGCCCGCCCGGTTGCTGGACAGGCCCCGAGGGAAGCCCAGAGCCATCATCTCGTCCCCCGGCCGGACGCCGTAACGCGTGAAGGTGCGGTCGTCCGCCAGCCAAGCCAGCGGGACGGCCGCCTTGGCGAACTCCGGCGGGGCCTGGATGGCGATGGCGGCGATGTCCTGAGTGGGGTGGCGCACCCAGATCGGCCGGCCTTCGGAGGCGGAGATCATGGGCGTGGCCGCAGGGCTGGCTGAGGCGTTGGCGTCGACCGGCGAGGGGCCGGGCGTGCGAATGGTCAAGGGCCCCGGCGCGTAGCGCCAGTCCCCGACGGACGAGCCCAGGCGCCAGCCGATGCGCACCTCGGGCCTGGGCATGCGCTCGAACAGGTGGCCCGCCGTGACCAGCACGGTTCGCGGCCTTCCGTCCGGCGTGGGCGCGGAGACCAGAAAGGCCGTGCCCACCGTCTTGGTGTTGTTGCCCAGGTCCTGTTCGATCTGGACGGTGGCGTTGATGAGCTCGACGGGGAAGTCAGCGTCCATGAGCCGGAGCTAAGCGCGTGATGATGACCAGCTTATGTTCACCGCTCACCCCTTTGGCTAAAGGTGGCAGGCCACCCCGAGAACCCGAATGACCCGCCGCCTGCTCCTCGCGACCGCCGCCGCCCTGCTTCCGCTCGCCGCCCTGGCGCAAACCCGATCGGCGGCGGGCAAAGCCCGGCCCGCCGGGCTCAGGCCTCCGGTCGCGCCCAAGCGGCCGAAGCGCATCGAACAATTGGGCCGGGTGCGCACGGACGACTACGCCTGGATGAAGGACGACAACTGGCAGAAGGTCATGCGCGACCCCAAGGTGCTGCGCGCCGACATCCGCACCCACCTCGAGGCCGAGAACGCCTACACCGCCGCCCAGCTGAAGAGCACCGAGCCGCTCCAGGCCAAGCTGTTCGAAGAGATGAAAGGCCGGATCAAGGAGGTGGACAGCTCGGTGCCCGCCAAGGACGGACCCTGGGCCTACTACCTCGACTATCAGAAAGGGGCGCAGCACCCTCGTTATCTGCGCCGCCGCTCCGTCGAGGAAGGCGCGACGCCCGAAGTGCTCATCGACGCCGACGCCCTGGCCAAGGGTCACGCCTTTTACGACATCGGCGCGGCCTCGCATTCCCCTGACCACAAGCTGTTCGCCTACGCCGAGGACGACCAGGGTTCGGAGGTCTACACGATCCGGGTCAAGGACCTCGCCACGGGCCAGCTCCTGCCCGATCCCGTGGACAGCTCCACCGGAGATTTCACTTTTTCGCCGGACAGCCGGCACCTGTTCTGGACCTTCCGGGACGAAAACGGCCGGCCGACCAAGATCTTCCGCCGGCCCGCCCGGGGCGGCAAGGCCGAGGACGTCCTCGTCTACCAGGAGACCGACCCCGGCATGTTCATCGGGGTGTCCCGCACGGCCGACGACCGCTTCATCACCATCGGCATCGGCGACCAGGAGACCAGCGAAACCCGCTTCATCCCCGCCGCCACGCCCACGGCCGCTCCGGCCGTGCTGGCGCCGCGCAGCAAGGGCGTGAAGTACGACGCCGACCACTGGTCCGACCGCTGGGTGATCCGCACCAACGCCGACGGCGCGATCGACTTCAAACTGGTCACCGCCCCCACGGACCAGCCCGGCCGCGGGAACTGGCAGGACTGGATCGCGCACAAGCCCGGGAACTTCATCACCGGCTTCGCCCCCTACAAGGACCACCTCGTCCGGCTGGAGCGGGTGGACGCCAACAGCCGATTGGTCGTGGTCGAGCGCGCCGGCGGGGAGCATGCCGTCAGCTTCCCCGAGCCGGCCTACGCCCTGGGACTGGAGGGCGGGTATGAGTACGACACGCCGCTGGCGCGCTTCGTCTATCAGTCCCCGACCACCCCGCGGCAGACCTTCGACTACGGCATGGCGAGCCGGGAGCGGACCCTGCGCAAGACCCAGGAGATCCCGTCGGGCCACGATCCGGCCAAGTATGAGGCGCGCCGCCTGCAGGCCCGCGCGCCGGACGGCGAGCTCGTGCCTGTGACCGTGCTCATGCAGCGCGGCCAAAAGCTCGACGGCTCCGCCCCCCTGCTGCTCTACGGCTATGGCTCCTACGGCATCCCCATGGACGCCGGCTTCAACACCAACCGCCTGAGTCTCGTGGACCGCGGCTGGATCTTCGCAGTGGCGCACATCCGCGGCGGGTCGGAGAAGGGCTGGAACTGGTTCCTCCAGGGCCGCCGCGAGAAGAAGCCCAACACCTTCACCGACTTCATCGCCGCGGCCGAGCACCTGTTGGCCGAGCGCTTCACCTCGCGCGAGCGGCTGGGCATCCGCGGCGGGAGCGCGGGCGGGCTGCTGATGGGCGCCGTCGTCAACATGCGCCCGGAGCTGTTCCGCGCCGTGGTGGCGGACGTGCCCTTCGTGGACGTGCTCAACACCATGAGCGACACCAGCCTGCCGCTGACCCCGCCGGAATGGCCCGAATGGGGCAACCCCATCGAGGACCCGGCCGCCTACGACCTGATCGCGAGTTACAGCCCGTACGACCAGGTCGGCCCCAAGGCCTACCCGGCCATCCTGGCGGAAGGGGGACTGTCGGACCCGCGTGTGACCTATTGGGAGCCCGCCAAATGGGCGGCCAAACTGCGGGAGCATACGACCGGGTCCTCTCCCATCCTGCTGAAGATCAACATGGAGGCCGGCCACGGCGGCGCGTCGGGGCGGTTCGACTACCTCAAGGAGGTGGCCCGGGCCTACGCCTTTGCGATCTGGGCCCAGGAACGGAGCTGGGAGCGACCGTCTCGACCGGCTTGAGCCTCCAGGCCCCCATCGCGCGAGCCGTAAGCGCGTCGGTTGCGCATCCTTCGCAAGCCTGTCCAGATGAGAACCGTTCTCATCTTGTTTCGACGAAGACGGCGATGGTGGTTGTTCAGACACTGGGGGCCGCTTGGCTGGCCGCGCTCATGGGCGGCGACGCCAACCCTCGCCCGCCGCTCGTTCGCACCTGGAGAAAGATGCGCCCCGGCCGTGAACGACCGGGGCGCTCAGCCTGGGCTGGAGGCGCTCAGTTCCGCGCTTCCGCCGCGCCGCCCGCTCCCGCCGGACCGGGCGTCACCGGAGCCGCCGCCCGAACCTCGACGGCGCCCAGGTTCAGCGCGCGCAGGGGCGCCTCGACCCGGGCACGGTCGCCCACCACCACCCAGGTCATCCGGGCAGGGTCGATGGCCCGCGCGGCCGCCGAGAGCTCAGCCGCGGAGAGGGCTTGATAGCGCGCCGGCAGCCGCTCGAGGTAGTCGTCCGGCCGGTTCAGAAGCGCGTTGCGCTCCAACGCGGCCAGCACCTCCGAGCTCGTCTCATAGTCCCCGGGCAGGGACCGGACGTTGCTGTTCACCATGCGGCTGATCTCGGCCGGAGTGGCCGGCTTCGGTCCCTGGAACTGCCGCACATTGTCGATCAAGGCCTTGAGCGAGTCGGCCGTGCGGTCCGTCTGCACGGGCGCGTTGACTAGGAAGGGAAGCTGTTCGCGCACCCCCGTGACCTGGCTGCGCACGCCGTAGGACCAGCCCTTCACCTCCCGCAGATCGGTGTTCAGCCGGGAGGTGAAGCTGCCGCCCAGGATTTCGTTGGCGGCGCTCAACTGCAGCGGGTCGTCCGTCCCCTCGATCGGGAGAGGCAGGCCGCCGAGGATCACGCTTTGCGGCGAGTTGGGTCGGTCGATCAGCACGATCCGTCCCGCCGCCGGCGCCTGGGCGGTGGTGAAGACCTTGGTCCCGCGTGGGACCGCTGGAGCGCGCCACGTTCCGAAGGCTCGCTCCAACTGGGGCCGGAGTTCAGCCAAGGTCGTGTCGCCCACCACGAACAGGGTGGCCGCGTCCGGACGGAGCCAGCGTTGTTGGTAGGCCTGGAGGTCGGCCCGGGTGATGGACTGCACGCCTTGCGGCGTGCCGGAGCCGGTCAGCGGCTTCCCATAGGGGTGGTTGGGACCGAAGATCAGCGGCGCGATCTCGCGCGAGGCGATGGCCGAGGGCTGGGTCAGCTCCTGGGCGATGCGGTTCAGCTGGATGGTCCGCAGCCGCTCCACATCGGCCGGATTGAAGGCCGGATTGCGGACCACGTCGGCCATGAGGTCGAGCGAGGCGGCGAGGTTGGGTTTTAGCGCGGACATGAACACGCGCGTGCGATCCAGGCTGGCGCCGGCGCCCAGGGTGGCGCCGAGTCGCTCGGCCTCCTCGGCGATCTGCACGGAGGTGCGCCGCGACGTTCCCTCGTCCAGCAGACTCGCCGTCAGGGTGGCCAGCCCCAGCTTGTCGGCAGGGTCGGACGCCGTGCCTGCGTCGAAGCTCAACGCCATCTGCACCACCGGCACGGTGGCGCGACGGATGAACTGCACCTCCAGGCCGTTGCTGAGCCGGATGCGCTCCACCGCGGGGAAGTCCAGGGCGGCGAAGCCCCGCACCGGCGGCTGCTGCTGGGGGCGGGTCGAGCGGCGTGGCCGGTTGGCCTCATCGGCCAGGGGCCGAGTTTCGGGCGCCTGGGCGTCCTGGGTGGCCTGGGCCGGCGGCTGGCCGGTGGGCTGCCGGGGCGCCACGGGCGCGGCCTGCTGGACGCCGGCGCCGGGGGTGTTGCGGGCTTCCCCCGGCGCGGGGCTGGCCGGGCGCGTCGGCTGCTCCGCAGCCCGCGGCGGGGTGGGCGAAGGCACGACCGGCTGCCCGGGCTGCCCGGTCCCGGCAGGCTGCTGGTAGAAGCGCGGCCGATTGATTCCGCCCGCGCCGCCCGCCGCCGCTCCGGCCGCGGCGGACTCGTCGGCCGGACGCGCGCCGGGCAGCACCGTCAGGCGCAGGTCGCCGTCGTTGATCCAGCCGCGGCTGGCGGCCAGCACGGTGGCGGGCGTCGCGCGAGCATAGATGTCCAGCTGCTTGCGGTAAAAGGCCGGGTCGTCCGCGTACAGCTCGCCCTCGGCCAGGGTCACGGCCTTGCCGCCGAACCCGCCTACCTCCTCCAGGCCGCGGATCGTGCCGGACACGGCCCGGGTCGCCACGCGCGAGACTTCGTCGGCCGTGGGACCGGTGCGCAGGAACTCGGCCATCAGTTGGTCCAGGCGCGCCTCCACGGCGGCCACGTCCACGCCGGGACGCACGTCCACCTCGAGCTGGAGCAAGCTGGAGAGCTGGTGCTCCTGCAGGTAGCCGCGCACCGCCACGGCCAGCTTCTTGTCGCGCACCAAGTCGTTGTACAGGCGCGATGTGGTCCCGCCGGCCAGCACTGCGGCGGCCGTGTCCAGCAGCGGGCCTTCGGGGCTCAGCCGGCCGGGAACCGCCCAGATGCGGTAGATGCGGGGGTTGGCGACCTGGTCGCGCATGGTGACGCGCGTGATCTCCGTGCGCTCGGGGACGCCCGCCGTTCCCTTGGGCGGGGTGCGGCCGCGCGGGATGGAGCCGAAGTACTTCTCCACCAGCGGTCGGGCGGTCCTGGCGTCGATGTCGCCCGCCAGCACCAGCACCGCGTTGTTGGGGCCGTAATGGGTGCGGAACCAGTCGCGCACCGTGTCCAGCGTGGCGGCGCTGAGGTCGGCCATGGAGCCGATGGTGCTGTGGCGGTAGGGGTGCCCCTCGGGGAAGAGCCCCTCCAGGATGGCGTATTCGGTGAGGCCATAGGGCTCGTTGTCGCCCTGACGCTTTTCGTTCTGCACCACCCCGATCTGGTTGGTCAGGTTCTGCTGGGTGACCGCCCCCAGCAGGTAGCCCATGCGGTCGGATTCCAGGAAAAGCGCCAGCTCCAGCGCCGGCGTGGGCACGTTCTGGAAGTAGTTGGTCCGGTCGAACCAGGTGGTCCCGTTGTAGTCGGTGGCGCCCACGTTCTCGAGGGGTTCGAAGAATTCGCCCGGGGCGTTCTCCGAGCCGTTGAACATCAGGTGTTCGAACAGGTGCGCGAAGCCGGTCCGCCCCTTCGGCTCGTCCTTGGAGCCCACGCCGTACCAGACGCTCACGGCCACGATGGGGACCTTGCGGTCGGTGTGGGTGATGACCCGCAGGCCGTTCGGAAGGGTGAACTCCTCATAGGGAATGTTCACCGCCTGCACGAGGCTGGACACGGGAGCCGGCCGCGGCGGCGTCGGGGCTCGGGTCTGGGCCGAAGCCGTTCCCGCCAGGAGAACGGCCGCCACCGCCGCCGTGCCGAAGAGTTCACGTCCGAACCGTTTGCGCGCACGTCCGCTCATCTCACCGCCCTTGTGATCGCTAAGCGGCGCAAGCTTTCGCCTCCCGGCCGCCCCTTGGCAAGGCGTCGGGACGCAGGTGAACAATCGTTAAGATTGGGTCCGAGCGGGCGGGGGAAGTGGCTGGGGAACTAGGGCTCGAACCTAGAATAGCGGTACCAAAAACCGCTGTGTTACCATTACACCATTCCCCAGCAGGGCCGCGGGCCGGGGGCCCGGGTGGGTGCGGAGCGCGGAGATAGCGCAGGCCGCCGGGCAGGGCAACCGCCCATTGCTCAGCGAGGAAGCCGTCGCTATAAGCCCGGCCTTCGTCGGAGTGTGGCTCAGTCTGGTAGAGCACCGCGTTCGGGACGCGGGGGTCGCAGGTTCGAATCCTGCCACTCCGACCACCTATCCCGCATCAACGGCCGCATTTGCCGCTCGGGGGCGCCGTCCCTAGGTGTGGACCCCCATCGTCGCGGGCGCCTGTATGAAACAGTTCCTGATCACCATCGCCGGCGTCTTCGTGGGGCTGCTGCTGTTCTTTGTGGCCATCCCGATCCTCTTGATCGCCTCCGTGATCGGGGCGGCGTCCAAGGGCCCGGACATCCCCGCCCAGTCGGTCCTCATGCTCGATCTACGCGAGAGCCTGACCGACCAGGCGGGCTCCAGCCCGTTTGCCGCCTTCGGCGGCTCGGGCCTGTCGGTCATGAAGGTGGTCACCACCCTGCACGAGGCGGAGGACGACGAGCGGATCAAGGCCCTGTTCATCCGCCTGCCCGAGGGCGGCATGCCCCCGGCTGCGGCCGAGGAGATCCGCGGCGCGGTGAAGAGCTTCCGCGCCGCCGGCAAGCGGGTGGTCGCGCACAGCCAGGGCTTCCAACCCACCGGCGTCGTGACCTCCACCTATATGCTGGGCGCGGCCGCGGACGAGTTCTGGATGCAGGACACCGCCTCTTTCCAGGTCACGGGCATCGCCAATGAGGAGGTCTTCCTCAAGGGCTTGTTCGACCGCTACGGCGTGGTGGCCGACTTCCAGCAGCGCCACGAGTTCAAGAACGCCGCCAACCCCTTCCTGTACGAGACCTTTACGCCGGAGCACCGGGCCGCGACTCTGTCCTGGATGAGCTCGGTCTATGACAACGCCCTGCTGAACGCCGCGGCCGACCGACGGCAGTCGCCGCAGGCCCTGCGCGCGGCGCTGGAAAGCGGCCCGATGAGCGCGCCCGAGGCGCAGGTCCGTCGGCTGGTGGACCGGCTGGGCCAGGTGGAGTTCGCGGAGGAGACCCTGCTGGACCGGTTCGGCGACGACGCCGAGACGCTGGAATTCGACGATTACGCGGCCACGGCCGGGGACGGCGGCGGGGACAGCGGTCCGGAGATCGCGGTGGTCGAGGCCGAAGGCGCTATCGTGACGGGCACTGGCGACACCGACCCGTTCGGCTCCAACGCCAATGCCTATTCCGACGACGTGGCCGAGGCGCTCTACAAGGCGGCGAAGGACGACGATGTCCGCGCCGTGGTGTTCCGCGTCTCCTCGCCCGGCGGCTCCGACACCGCCTCTGACCAGATCCTGGCCGCGGTCCAGGCGGTGCAAAAGGCGAAAAAGCCCGTGGTGGTCAGCATGGGGACCTATGCGGCCTCCGGCGGCTACTGGATCAGCTCCAAGGCCGACGCCATCGTGGCCCAGCCCTCCACCCTGACGGGCTCCATCGGCGTGTTCGGCGGCAAGTTCGCCATCGGGCCCGCGCTGGAGCGCTACGGCGTGAATGTGGAGAACGTGTCGGTGGGCGGCGAGTTCGCCGACGCCTTCACCTCCGAGCGCGCGTTCAACCCCTCGGAGCGGGCGGAGTTCTCCGAATTCCTGGACCGCATCTACCAGGGCTTCATCACCCGCGTGGCCGAGGGCCGCGACCTGTCCGTGGCGCGCGTGAACGAGATCGCTCGCGGCCGCGTCTGGACCGGGGCCCAGGCGCGCCAGCTGCAACTGGTCGATGAGACCGGCGGCTTCTATCAGGCCCTGGCCACGGCCAAGCGGCTGGCCAAGATCGACGCCGACACGGAGGTGGACCTGCGCCGCTTCCCGGCCCAGAAGTCGCCCTTCGAAGCGCTGGAAGGCCTGTTCGGCGCCTCGGCCGCCTCGGTCCGTACCCTGGCCGCGGCGGCCTGGGTGTTCGGCGATCCCCGAGCCCAGGCGCTGCTGGACAAGATGGCGGAGACGCGGCTGCGGGCGGACGGGGCTACGGTGCTGGAGAGCGCGCGCGTGGACTGAGCCGCTCGTCCGAGTGACGGGCCCCGTCGAGACCGGCGTTCTCCATTGCTGGGGGGGAGCTTGACGGGGCTGGGT
>JAHWJX010000021.1 GCA_019348195.1 Pseudomonadota bacterium
CCACCCGGCGCGCGAACCGGACGCCGCCCTCTTCGCCGCCCTCGGCCTGCGCCCGATGGCCGAGCCGGCCCCGCCGGTCCCGCCGGTCCCGCCGGCCCGCGCCTGACAAGGTGACGAAAACTTAATCCAAGCGGCGGGATCACATGTTTGTGATCGGGAGTTCCCGCTGTGATCACGAGTTCGTGATCATAGGGAGCGGATCCATGAAGGGTCGAAGCGTCTGGCTGGCTGTCGCGCTGACGGCTTTGACGGCGGGCTGTGGGCGATCAGGCGGCGGGGCGGACTACGCCGAAACGGCCACGACGGAGGCTGCGGCGGGGGAGATGGCACCCGCCTATCCGGCCTACCCGCCCTATCCGGTGGACCCGGCCGTCCGCGCGGGCGAGCCCGCCCGCTATCCCGACGCAAAGCCCAATCCGGTCAAGCGCACGGCCGAGCAGCCGGTCTCCACCTTCGCCATCGACGTGGACACGGCCTCCTACGCGGTGGTGCGCCGCTTCCTAGCCTCCGGCGCCAAGCCGCCCGTCGACGCGGTGCGGGTGGAGGAGTTGATCAACTACTTCCCCTACGACTATCCGCGCCCGGCCCGCGAGGAGGTGTTCAAGCCCTTCGTGGCCGTGGCTCCCTCGCCCTGGGCTCCGGGCAAGCGGCTGATGCATGTGGCGCTCACCGGCTACGACATCCCCCGGGCGGAGCGGCCGCCGCTGAATCTGGTGTTCTTGGTCGACGTCTCCGGATCGATGGAGGGCCAGGATCGGCTGCCCTTGGCCAAGAAGGCTCTGGGCGTGCTCGTGGACCAGCTGCGTCCGCAGGACCGGGTGGCCATGGTGGTCTATGCGGGCCAGTCCGGGGAGGTGCTGGAGCCCACCTCCGGACGCAACAAGGCCAAGATCATGCGGGCGATCCGCGAACTGGGCGCGGGCGGTTCCACGGCCGGCGCGGAGGGGCTGGAGCACGCCTATCAATTGGCGCGGGAGAACTTCGACGAGGATGCCGTCAATCGCGTGATCCTGATGACCGACGGCGACTTCAACGTGGGCGTCACCTCCGAAGACCAGCTGGAGGACATGGTCGCCGACCAGCGGCAGACGGGGATCTATCTGTCCGTCTACGGCTTCGGTCAGGACAACTACCAGGATCGCCGCATGCAGGCGATCAGCCAGGCGGGCAACGGCACGGCCGGCTACATCGACACCCTGGACGAGGCCCGGAAGGTGTTTCGCGACGACTTCTCCAGCTCCGTCTTCCCAATCGCCGACGACGTGAAGATCCAGGTCGAGTTCAACCCGGCCGAGGTCGCCGAATGGCGGCTGCTGGGCTATGAGACCCGGCTCTTGGCGCGCCAAGACTTCAACAACGACCGGGTGGACGCGGGGGAGGTCGGAGCCGGCGCAACGGTCACGGCCGTGTATGAGGTCACCCCTCCGGGCGGGCCGGTCGCGGTGGACCCGCTTCGTTACGGTGGCGAGCCCGGGGCCGAGCCGGAGGCCCGCCGGGCGGGCGGGGATGAGATCGCCTTGGTCCGCTATCGCTTCAAACGGCCGGGCGGGACGCAGACGGCGCTGCGCGAACGCCCGGTCACCGAGCAGGACGCCTATCCCACCTTGGACGCGGCGCCGGAGTCCACCCGGTGGGCGGTGGCGGTGGCCGGCTACGGCCAGCGGCTTCGCAACGACCCCAACCTCGGGTCCGGCTTCGGGTGGAACCGCCTGGAGCGACTGGCCCAAGGCGCGCGGGGTGAGGACCCTTGGGGGCTCCGCGCCGAGTTCCTGCGGCTGGTGCGCGCGGCCCGGGAGGCCGAGCCGGCGCGGCGAACCGGTGAGACCGCCTAGCTTTCCTCGTCGAAGCGGGCGCTGACTAAGGCGACAAGGGCGTCGGCGGCGGCTTCCGCTTCCGCGCCCTCAGCCTCGATGTCCAGCGCGCAGCCGGGGCCGGCGGCCAGCATCATCAGCCCCATGATCGACTGGGCGTCCACGGTCTGGCCGTCCTTGGAGACGCGGACCTCCGCGTCGAACTGCGCGGCCAGCTTGACGAACTTGGCTGAGGCGCGCGCGTGCAGGCCGCGGGTGTTGCACACGCCCACCGTTCGACGGACGGTGCTCAAGCGCCGCCCGCCATGAGGTAGCTGGCGACGGAGATGTACTTGCGCCCGGCGTCTTGGGCGGCCTGGACGCAGACCTCCATGGGCTCGCGCGCGCGCACGCTGGCGAGCTTGATCAGCATGGGAAGGTTCAGACCGGCGATGACCTCGCCGTGGGTTTCCCGCATCACCGATATGGCCAGATTGGAGGGCGTGCCGCCGAACATGTCGGTCAGCAAGATCACGCCGCGGCCGCTGTCGACGCGCCTGCAGGCCTCCACGATGTCGCGGCGGCGCTGCTCCATGTCGTCGTCCGCCTGGATGCTGACGGCCTCCACCGCCGTCTGCGGCCCGACCACATGCTCCATGGCCAGCACGAACTCGTCCGCCAGCCGCCCGTGGGTGACGATCACCAAACCGATCATGCGAGGTGAAATGCTCCCCGCCCCGACGCATGGGGCGCCGGCGGCGAATTGACGGGCGATGAGTGCGCGGCCCGGTCGCGGAGCGCCGCTATACGCCGCTCGCGCCCGGAGTCAAAAAATCGGCGTCGCCTGGCCGACTTTCAAGGGCGCGAGCGAGGGCGAGTTCGACCTTAGCGGGAGCGGAGGCCTCCAAGGGCCGCAGCACCGTGCGCTCCACAGCCACCCCGGCCAGGGTCTGTCGGGCGCGATCGGGGATGCGGTCCAGCTCGATGTCGGAACCCACACAGTGGACCACCAGAGCCACCCGGGTCAGCTCGCGCCACCCAACCGCCAGCACATCCACCCCGCGGACCTCGACGAGGCGGGCGAGCGTAGGCGGCGCCTTGGCGTAGAGCCGGCCCGAGGACGCCCACAGCTGCACGCGGTCGTCGGCCACCAGCGACCACCCGCCCTCGATCAGCCGCAGCATCAGATCGCTTTTGCCCACTTCTGACCGGCCGGTGAGCAGAACGCCGGCCCATCCCGCCGATGTGCGCCGGGCCACGCAGCCGGCGTGTTCGATCACGGACGTGCGCCCGCTTCGGGCAGGGCCATCTGGAACCGCGCCCCGAGCACCCGGCCCGTCTCGTCCAAACGGTTCTCGGCCCAGATACGCCCGCCGTGGGCGTCGACGATCTGACGCGCGATGGACAGCCCCAGGCCCGAGTTGCCGCCGAAAGCCGCGCCCTTCGGGCGTGAGGTGTAGAAGCGTTCAAACACGGTTTCGAGATTGTCCACCGGCACCCCCGGCCCGTTGTCCTCCACGGCGACCACCGCATGCCCGTCCTGCCGCAACAGGCGCACCCGCACGGTCGACTCCGGCGGGCTGAACGAACGCGCGTTGTCGATCAGGTTGCGCACCACCTGCCCCAGCGGTCCGTCCCGACCGTGCACATAGACGGGCGGATCGGCCTGCCGCTCGTAGCGCACCTCGGTCTCGGACGGCCGGCGCGTCTCGCCGTAAAAGGCGATCAGCTCGGCCAGGAGCGCGTCCAGGTCCAACGGATGTGGAGCGTCGCGCGACAGCTCCGCGTCAAGCCGCGATGCGTTGGAGATGTCGGTGATCAGCCGATCCAGCCGGCCCACGTCCTGTTTGAGGATGCCGAGCAACCGGGCGCGCGGAGCCTCGTCGCGGACCAGCTCCAGCGTTTCCACGGCGGAGCGAATGGAGGTGAGCGGGTTCCTGATCTCGTGCGCCACGTCGGCCGCAAAGGCCTCGATGGCGTCCATGCGCTGGCTGAGCGCCCCCGTCATAGCCTGCAAGGCGCGGGTGAGGTCGCCGATCTCGTCGTCCCGCCCGGCGAGGCGCGGTAGCTGGATGGATCGGGCCCTGGACAGGCGCACCAGATCCGCCGCGTGCGCCAGCTCCACGATCGGCCGTGCGACGAAGCGGGCCAGCAGCACGGAGGATAGCAGGCTGACGGCCACGGCGACCAGAATGAAAGGGATCAGATTGCGCCGCTGCGCGGCCAGCACCTCGTTGAAATCCCCCGCCTCAATGGTCAGCACGCCGAGCGGCGCCCGCACACGCCGGATCGGGATGGAGACGGAAACCACCCGTTCGCCCAGCACCGAGCGCCGCACTTCCGAGATGATCTCGCCCGTCGTTCGCGCGCGCGCCACCTCCGCTTCGAAATCGCGGCGCGCGCGGGCGATGTCCTCGGGCGAAGGGCCCGCTTCGGGCCTGGCCGAAACCGCCGGCAGCGGCCGGGCCTCGATGACGTTCGTGACCGTGTTGCTGTCGATCACCACCCGCCCCCGGGCGTCGGTCAGGCGCGCGCGCTGGTCCTCGAAGATGAAGCTTCGCTGCAGGATCTCCGATGCGGTCAACTGGTCGAAACCCTGGGCGGGGTCTTCAAAGGTGGCGTAGGCCGCGATCAGTTCGGCCAGGAACCGCCCCTGGATGGTCAGGCTTTCCTTGCGGGCGTCCACCAGCGCCTGGCGCTGCTCGTTCAGCACCAGGGCGCCGGCGACCAGGATCGCCAGGCTGAGCAGGTTGAGCGCCACGATCAGCCGCCCGAGGCGCGTGCCCAGAAAGGGCAGCGCCCGGGTCCGGCGCCGGCGCTCAGCTTTCTCGGTAGCGATAGCCGACCCCGTACAGCGTCTCGATGGCGTCGAACTCCGGGTCGACCTGCCGGAACTTCTTGCGCATGCGCTTGATGTGGCTGTCGATCGTGCGATCGTCGACGTAGACCTGGTCGTCGTAGGCGGCGTCCATGAGATTGTCCCGGCTCTTCACGAACCCGGGCCGGGAGGCCAGCGCCTGCAGCAGCAGGAATTCGGTGACGGTCAACTTGACCTGCTTGCCGTCCCATACCGAGGCGTGGCGCGCCGGATCCAGGGTGAGCTTGCCCCGCTTGATGGCCTTGGACGGCGTGCCGGCAGGCTGCGCCGCCTCCTCTGCGTCGGCCCCCGCGCGGCGGAGCAGCGCCTTGACGCGCTCCAGCAGCAGTCGCTGGCTGAAGGGCTTGTGGACGTAGTCGTCCGCGCCCAGGTTGAAGCCCAGGATCTCGTCGATCTCCTCGTCCTTGGAGGTCAGGATGATGACGGGCAGCTCCGAGGTCTGGCGAAGGCGCCGGAGCACCTCCATGCCGTCCATCCGGGGCATCTTGACGTCGAGGATGGCGAGATCCGGCGGATCGCGCTCCAGCCCAGTCAGGCCCGCGGCCCCGTCGTGATAGGCGCGCACCTTGTGCCCCTGACTCTCCAAGGCCAGCGACACGGAGGCCACGATGTTTTCGTCGTCGTCGATCAGCGCGATGTCGGCCATGGTGTGCGGGATTTAGGCGAGGGGAGCGGCAGGGGCAAACCGGCGCCCGAACCTGCGCTCCTCCCAGGGCGATGCGGCGGAACCTGGGCGGTGGCGGCGTGTTGCAGGGCCGCAATCCTCAACACAGGACATTCGGGATGAAGCGCCTTCTCCTCCTGGCCGTCGCCGCCGTCTCGCTTTCCGGCTGCTCCACTCTTAGCCGCATGGCGGGGATGGGCGGGGGGGCCATGGCCGGCCCACCCATGCCCATGGCGGCGGCCAGCCCAGGCATGATGATGCCGACCCAGGCCAACGCCTACCTCCGCGCCGCGGGCGAGAGCGACATCTACGAAATCACCTCCAGCCAGCTGGCGCTGCAGCGGACCCAGAACCCTGAGATCCGAGCCTACGCCACCAAACTGATCGACCACCACACGGGCACCACCAACGCCACCCTGGCGGCGGCCAAGGCGGGGCGCGTGCTTCCGCCGCCCGCTGTGCTGGGCCCGCAGAAGCGCGCCATGATCCAACAGCTCGAGGGCCAGACGGGCGCCGCTTTCGACCAACTCTACATCCGCCAGCAGGTCTCCGCCCACCAGGAGGCCCTGGCGCTGCACACCAACTACGCCCGGGCCGGCGACGTGGCGTCCCTGCGCGCCTCGGCCGGAGCCGCCGTGCCGATCGTGACGGATCACCTGGCCGAAGCCGGGGCCATGCAGTCGCGCATGGGTGGCCAGACGGGCGTCATGTAAGCCGATCGCTGAGCGTAAGCGAACAAGCCCCGAGCGAGGTTCGGGGCCTGTTGTTTTGCAGGGGCGAACCCGTCAGATCGGCTTGGATCGCTCCAGAAACACCACCCGGACGCCTGGCTTGACCTGAGCGGCCAGCTCCTCGGCGTCCCAGTTGGTCAGCCGCACGCACCCGCTCGAGGCGGTCTTGCCGATGAAACGCGGCCCGGGCGTGCCGTGGATGCCGTAGGTGTCCTTGGTGAGATCGATCCAGACCGAGCCCACAGGATTGTTCGGGCCGGCCGCGACCTTGACCACCTTGTCGGCCGCGCCGGAGTTTATCTTCTTGGGATCGAAGGTGTAGGTCGGCTCCGGCGCGACGCCCTTGACGGCCATCTCGCCGCCGGGCGTGGGCAGGACGGAGCTGCCGATCGTGGCCGGATAAAAGGCCAACAGCTTGCGGCCTTCGCCATAGACGCGCACGGCGCGCTCGGCCTTGTCCACCTCGATCAGGGTCACCGCGCCCGGGAGCTGGTCGGGCGCCAGGGCCGCCACCAGGATCGTTTGGCCGGCGCGCCGGAAGTCGACGTTCGGGTTCAGCGCCTGCAGCGCCTCTTCCGTCATGTGGAAGCGCTCCGCGAGGAGCTCCAAGGGACTGGTGTAGGCCAGCACCGGCAGCCTGCCCTGCGCCTCCAAGTCGTCGGGGATGGTCTCAACGAAGGGGCCGCGCAGGTCCTGTTCGGCGATGGTGTACTCGGCCAGAGCGGGGCGATTGTCGAGCTGGGTGAGCTTGTTGAACACCGCCTCGTCCAGCTGACCGTCCACGGGCAGATCGTTGGCGCGCTCGAAGGCGGCGATCGCCTGCCGGACGTTCTCGCCCATGGTGCCGTCGATCACGCCCGGGGAGAAGCGCGCACGATCCAGCAGCACCTGGGCCCGGAGAATGGCTGGAGACCGGTCGGTGGTGGAAGCGGCGTCGGTGGAGAAGCTGGCCGCATCCACGGCGCCCGGATCCATCGGCTGCACCCCGTCGGGTCCGGCGGGAGCCGTCGTGCCGGCGGCGGCGGGTGCGGGAGCCCCGGCGCTCTGGGCGCCGTCCCGATCGGCCGCGTTCTCCTGGTCGGCGCCGTTGCAGGCGCTCAAGGTCAGGGCCAGGACAAGCGGGCTCACGCTCAGAACGGTTCTTTTCACAGTCAGGCTTCCTATCGTGGACGCGTCCCCCGACCGTAAGTCGCTCCCCCGCCTTCCGTTCCCGCTCCAGTCACTCCCTGGCCGTAACCGGTTTCCGCCGTGACCTGACCCCGGCGGGGCGCCAGGCGGTAGCCGGCGGGCGCGACCTCGATGGGTTCGCGCACATACTCCCAGTGCCAGGGCTCGAAGGCGTAGTTCACGAATCCGAACCGCCCCGCGTTTTGGACCAGCCACCGGTAGGCGGCGGTTTGCGACATCGCCAGACGATTGGCGTCATTGGTGGAGTCCACGGGATGGCCCGGCGCATTGCCCACCACGATGTCCACCGCCAGCCCCGTCCGATGCACGGAGCAGGAGGCGCGGCGGATCCCGTCGCAATTGCCCTCGCGCGCGCAGCGGGCGGCGTCGGCCCCAGGGTCGCGATAGGCGGAGAAGACCTTCAGCATCTGCGGGTCCCGGGCGAGTTCGGGGACCTCCGCCTTGGCTGCCGCCTGCATCCGGCGAAGCGCCGTCAGCACGGCCGGGCGCATCATCACCACCTTGCCGCCATAGCCTTCGTCGACGCGCGCCACGGCCAGGACGCGATCGGGCGGGGGCGCCGGACACACGCCGTCGCCCCGCAGCTCCACATACGGCCGCTCTCGGTGCCAATCGACCTTCATCAGATCGAACTGCTCGGGGCGGAGCGCGCCGTCGGCCGGCAGGGCGCGGGACGCCTGCCAACGGCGGAGCGCGGCGGCGAAGCCCGGGGTGTCGGGGGGGCACAAGGTGCCGATCGTCCGCGCGATCCGCGGGGCGTAGGTCTCCCAGCCGTACTCCGGCCGACCGAACGGCGACCAGGACAGGCTCCGGCGCGAGATGGCGTTGGCCTGGGCGGAGGCCTGTTCGGCCGGCCCGCCGCGCAGGCAGTCGCCCGTGGCCACCGTGGGCAGGGGCGGAGCCGCCCCCCTCGAACTCGCTATGGGGGGAGGCGGCGTGGGCAGGCGGTCACTGACGTTCTCCTGGTCCACCCCGTCGCAGGCCGCGGCGGCGAACAGGAGCAAACCGGTCAGCAGGCTGGCCGCGCGTCTCATGCCCGCATCATGCCGCGAGCCGGGTGGGAACGGCAAGTGCGGCGTGTTCGATCGTCCGGTGCGCGGAGGAGCTAGGCGGACGACAAGCGACAGCTCCCCCGCAGGCGCCGGGGAGCTGTCGCGCCCACTCAGGCCTCGCTGGCCGTTGGCGCCGGGCTGCGGAACACGGCGGCGTCCTCCGCCGACAGGTGGTAGCCCTGCGGGGTGTCCTCGCCCTGGTCCTCGTATTCGGGCTCCGGCTCGGGCTGGGGCAGGTCGTCCTCGGTGATCCAGCCGGCCGCCACGCGGGCGCGAAGCACCAGCATCTCCGCGTCCTGTGGCGAGAGATTGAAAGATTCCAGAGCTCCGGGGACCCGGACGCGGCCTTCCGGACGCTGCTCGTAGCCGCCCCGGACCTCGTCGGTCGACAGGTCGGCCAGATCCTCGACCGTCTTCACGCCGGCTTCGCCGAGGGCGACGGCGATGGGCAGGGTCACGCCCTGGACCTCCAGCACGCCGTCCTCCACCCCAAGTTCGATGCGCCGGGCGTCGAGCACGGCGTTCTCCCGCTCGATCGAGTCGCGGGCGCGGGCCTGGAGCTCCTCTGCGGTGTCCTCGTCGAAGCCCTCGATATTGGCGATCTCGTGCGGCTCGACATAGGCCACCTCCTCCACGGAGGTGAAGCCTTCGGTGGCCAGCAGCTGGGCGATGACCTCGTCCACGTCCAGGGCTTCCTGGAACAGCTGGGTGGTCTCGGTGAACTGCTTTTGACGGCGCTCGCTCTCCTGCGACTCCGTCATGATGTCGATCTGCCAGCCGGTCAGCTGAGAAGCGAGGCGCACGTTCTGGCCGCGGCGGCCGATGGCTAGAGACAACTGCTCGTCCGGCACCACCACCTCGACCCGCTCCTCCTCTTCGTCCATCATCACCTTGGACACTTCGGCCGGAGCCAGGGCGTTCACCAGGAAGGTGGCCTCGTCGGGGTTCCACTGGATGATGTCGATCTTCTCGCCCTGCAGCTCGGCCACCACCGCCTGCACGCGCGAGCCGCGCATGCCGACGCAGGCGCCGACCGGGTCGATCGAGCCGTCGTTGCTCAGCACCGCCATCTTGGCCCGCGAGCCGGGGTCGCGGGCTACCGCCCGGATCTCGATCACGCCGTCATAGACCTCCGGAACCTCCTGGGCGAACAGCTTGGCCGTGAACCCCGGATGCGCCCGCGACAGCATGATCTGCGGACCCTTGGTCTCGCGCCGCACATCGTAGATGTAGGACCGAATCCGGTCGCCCACGTTGAACAGCTCGCGCGGGATCGACTGGTCGCGACGCATGATGCCTTCGCCCCGACCCAGGTCCACGACCGTGTTGCCGTATTCGACGCGCTTGACCGTGCCGTTGACGATCTCGCCCACCCGATCCTTGAACTCCTCGAACTGCCGCTCGCGCTCGGCCTCGCGCACCTTCCCGGTCACCACCTGGCGCGCCATCTGGGTCTGGACCCGGCCGAATTCGAAGGGCGGCAGGGTCTCGACATACTCCTTGCCGACATAGGCCTCGGGGTCGTGGCGCTTGGCCTCGGCGAGGGTCTCCTGCATGCCCTCCAGCTCGGGGTCCTCGATCTGGTCCACCACGGTGATGTGGCGGGTCAGGGTGAGCTCGCCGGTCTTGTGGTCGATCTTGGCGCGGATGTCGTGCTCGGCGCCGTATTTGACCTTGGCCCCCTTTTGCATGGCCTCCTCGATCGCCTCGATGACGATCTCGCGCTCGATGCTCTTCTCCCGCGCGACCGCGTCGGCGATCAGCAGAAGCTCCGCGCGGTTCGCGCTGACGCCGGAAACGGCCATGATCAGCTCTCCTCTTCTTCGGTTTCTGTGTCTTCGTCCGCTTCAGCCGCGATGCGGGCGGCCCGCGCCTCGGCCCCGCGCTCCATGAGCGCGTCGTTCATCACCAGCTTGGCTTCGGAGACCCAGGCGAAAGGCAGCCAGGCCGTCTCCTCCGTCTCGCCCTCGAGATTGAGGCCCACCGTGTCGCCCTCGACCCCGGCGATCTCGCCCTTGAAGCGCTTGCGGTTCTCGACCAGCCGGTCCAGCTCCACCCTGGCCTCCAGCCCGGCGAAGGTCTCGAAGTCCTCCAGCCGGGTCAGCGGCCGGTCGATCCCGGGGCTGGACACCTCCAGCGTGTACTCCCCGCTGATCGGGTCGACCGCGTCCAGCACCGCCGAGATCGCGCGCGAAAGCCGCGTGCACTGGTTGATGGTGAAGTCGTGGGTGGCGGGATCCTCCGCCATCACCTGCAGCCGGCGCACCGCCCCGCTCATCAGCCGGACGCGGACGATCCGAACGCCCTGGCTTTCCGCCACGGGGTCGATCAGCTCCAGTATCTTTCGGTCTTCGGCCGTCTTGGCGCGCAATGTCTTGTCTCTCCGGCCGCCGCGCAGCCGCCCGCGGTCGTTGGCCCAAACAAAAAGCGGCGGGCCTTTCGGCCGCCGCTCGAAAGCCCCATCCGAGGCGTTCAGCGATGTCTCCCAGTCCATATAGCGCGAGCTGGGGCGGGGTGGAAGAGGCTCACCGCGCCTAACGGCGCACAATGACCCGTGGGCCCCGTGCGTGCGCCTGCCGTCGCGAGGGCCGCCCATCCCCTTGAAGCCGCACGCGTTTCGCTTCAATCCTGCCCCAGGCCTGAGTCGGGCCAGGGCGCGCGTATGATCAAATCCGAGCTGATCACCAAATTGGCGGGGGAGAACCCGCACCTGACCCGCGCGGACGTGGAGCGCGTGGTCAACACCGTGCTGGACCGCATGACGGACGCGCTGGAGGAAGGCGGCCGGGTGGAGCTGCGCGGCTTTGGCGCATTTTCAGTGCGGGAGCGCCCCGCGCGGGCGGGCCGCAACCCTCGCACGGGCGCAACGGTGGACGTGGCCGCCAAGGCCGTGCCCTTCTTCAAGAGCGGCAAGGAGCTCCGGGCCACCCTAAACCTGGAAGGCGACGCCGAGCCCGAAGAGTGAACCCCCTGGTCAAGATCTGCGGTCTTTCCACGCCCGACGCCGTGGACGCGGCGCTGGACGGCGGGGCCACCCACCTGGGCTTCGTCTTCTTCCCCAGAAGCCCGCGTGACATCGATCCCCTGATGGCGGCGGAGCTGGCCGGCATGGCGCGGGGCAAGGCGCTGAGCGTGGCCGTGTGCGTCGATCCGGACGACGCCCTGCTGGATCGGCTGCAGTCGGAGGTCGGGCCGGACCTGTACCAGTTGCACGGACGGGAGACGCCGGAGCGGGTAGCCGAGATCCGCGCCCGAACCGGGGCCGGGGTGATCAAGGCGCTGGCGGTGAAGTCCGGCTCCGACCTTGACGGGGCGGCGGCTTACGAGAGGGCGGCCGACCACCTGATGCTCGACGCCCATCCCTCGGGCGACCTGCCGGGCGGCGCAGGCGTGGGCTTCGACTGGGGCGTGCTGGCGGGGCGGAGCTTCACCAAGCCCTGGTTCCTGGCAGGCGGCCTGAAGCCGGAAAGCGTTGCGGCGGCTCTGCGCATCACCGGTGCGCCGGGTGTCGACGTGTCCTCTGGCGTGGAGAGCGCGCCGGGCGTAAAGGAGCCGGCCCTCATCGCGGCCTTTCTCAAGGCCGCCCGCAACGCCTAGGCGAGCCCTTGAACGCACCCGCCGCCAACACCTGGTCCGCCTATCCCGACGCGCGCGGGCGCTTCGGCGACTATGGCGGCCGCTATGTGGCCGAAACCCTGATGCCGCTGGTGCTGGAGCTGGATGGAGCCTACAGGGCCGCCAAGGGGGACCCGGCGTTCCAGGCCGAGCTGGACGACTTCCTGACCCACTATGTCGGCCGCCCCAGCCCGCTCTATTTCGCCGAGCGGCTCACAGCGCACCACGCTGGAAATGGCGCCAAGGGCGGAGGCTGCGCCCGCATCTGGTTCAAGCGCGACGAGCTGAACCACACCGGCGCGCACAAGATCAACAACTGCATGGGCCAGATCCTGCTGGCCCGCCGCATGGGTCGCACCCGCATCATCGCGGAAACCGGCGCCGGCCAGCACGGCGTGGCGACCGCCACCGTTTGCGCCCGCTTCGGCCTGCCCTGCGTCATCTACATGGGCGCGACCGATGTCGAGCGGCAGAAGCCGAACGTGTTCCGCATGCGCCTGCTGGGCGCCGAGATCGTGCCGGTCACCAGCGGCCGGGGCACGCTCAAGGACGCCATGAATGAGGCCATGCGCGACTGGGTGACTAATGTCGAGGACACCTATTACCTGATCGGCACGGCGGCCGGTCCGCACCCCTACCCGGCCATGGTCCGCGACTTCCAGGCGGTGATCGGGCGGGAGGCGCGCGCCCAGATGCTGGAGCGGGCGGGCAAGCTGCCCGACGCCTGCGTGGCCTCCATCGGCGGTGGCAGCAACGCCATCGGGCTGTTCCATCCCTTCCTGGAGGACGACGTCCGCCTGATCGGCATCGAAGCCGCGGGCCACGGCCTGACCAGCGGCCAGCACGCCGCCTCCATGACGGGGGGGCGCCCGGGGGTGCTGCACGGCAACAAGACCTACCTGCTCCAGGACGACGATGGTCAGATTCTGGACGCCCACTCCATCTCCGCCGGTCTCGATTACCCCGGCATCGGCCCGGAGCACGCCTGGCTCAAGGACAGCGGGCGCGCCGAGTACCGCACCGCCACCGACATGGAAGCCCTGGCCGCCTTTCAGGAATGCGCACGGCTGGAAGGGATCATCCCGGCCCTGGAGCCCGCCCACGCCCTGGCCCGTGTGGGCGAGATCGCCCGAGAAGTCGGCCGGGGCGGCGACGTCGTGCTGAACATGTGCGGCCGCGGGGACAAGGACATCTACACCGTGGCCGACGCGCTCGCCGGCCACGCCGACCATCCGGCCGAGACCAAGCTTTGAGCGTCGCACGGCTGGACGCCCGTTTCGCCCTTTGTCGGGCGGAGGACCGAGCCGCCTTCGTGGCCTATCTGATGGCGGGCGACCCTGACGCCGGGCGGTCGCTGGCGCTGCTGCGCGGCCTGTCGGCCGCGGGGGCCGACGTGATCGAGCTGGGGTTTCCGTTCTCGGACCCGATGGCCGAGGGCCCCCCGATCCAACGCGCCTCGCTGCGCGCCCTGGAGGCGGGAACGACCCTGGCCTCCACCCTAGAGCTGGTTCGCCGCTTCCGGGCGGGGGAGAGGGACACCCCGCTCATCCTGATGGGCTATCTCAATCCCGTGCTGAGCTACGGCTACGACCGGTTCTCGTCCGATGCGGCCGAGGCGGGGGTGGACGGCCTGCTCGTCGTGGACTGCCCCCCGGAAGAGGCCGACGATCTGGCCGATGCGCTGGACCCGCACGGGCTGGCCCTGGTGCGGTTGGCGGCGCCTACAACGGATGCAGCCCGGCTGCCGGCCGTGGTCCGGCGCGCTTCGGGGTTCGTCTACTACGTCTCCGTCGCGGGGGTGACGGGCGTGAAGTCGGCGGCGGCGGAGACGGTCGCCCCGGCGGTGGAGCGCATCCGCGCGGCGGCGGGCGGTCTGCCCGTGGCCGTGGGGTTCGGCATCCGCACGCCGGAGCAGGCGGCGGCCGTCGCGCAGGCGGCGGACGCCGTAGTGGTGGGCTCGGCCCTGGTCGACACCTTGGCGAAGCACGGCGTCGAAGCCGCCCTGGGCCAGGCTTCCGCCCTGGCCCAAGCCGTGCGAAACGCGCGCCGATGACGGACGGCACGGACTCCCGCGGCGAACGGCCGAAGGCGCCCCATCGCGGACGCCGCTCGGGCTGGCTGTCGCGCTTCGCCCCCGGGGTGCGCTCCGACGCCAAGCGAGACGCGCCCGAGAACCTCTGGGTCAAGGACGCCGACACCGGCGAGCTGCTTTATCGCCCCGACCTGGAGGCGGCGCTGTGGGTCACACCGTCGGGCCGCCACATGCGAATTGGGCCGGAGCAGCGCTTCCGTGCCACCTTCGACCACGAACTGTGGGAGGACATCGCCGCTCCGGAAGGCGTGGAGGATCCGCTCCGGTTTTCGGACGGCAAACCCTATCGCGAGCGGCTGGACGGAGCCCGGGCGTCCACCGGCCGTTCGGACGCCATGGCCATTGCGGCCGGCAGCATCCGGGGCACGCCGGCGGTGGCCTTGGTTCAGGACTTCGCCTTCATGGGGGGCTCGCTGGGCGTGGCCGCTGGAGAGGCCTTTATTGCTGCGGCGCAGGCCGCGGTGAAGCGCGAGTCCCCGCTGGTGGCCTTCACCGCCTCGGGCGGGGCGCGGATGCAGGAGGGAACGCTGTCTCTGATGCAGCTGGCGCGCACCACCCTGGCCGTCCAGGAGCTCAAGGCCGCACGGCTGCCTTACATCGTGGTGCTGACTGATCCCACGACCGGCGGCGTCACCGCCTCCTACGCCATGCTGGGCGACGTGCATCTGGCCGAGCCCGGCGCCCTGATCGGCTTCGCCGGCCCTCGCGTGATCGAGCAAACCATTCGCGAGAAGCTGCCCCCTGGGTTCCAGCGCTCCGAGTTCCTGCAGGACAAAGGTATGGTCGACCGGGTCACCCCCCGCGCCGAGCTGCCCGCCGTGCTGGGCTCCATCCTGAGCGTCCTGATGGCGGGCCGCGCCAGGGTTGCGGCCTGACGGACATCCTCAGGGCGCACGACGCCGCCTTGGAGCGGCTGAAGCGGCTGCACCCGCGAGCCATCGACCTTTCGCTCGGGAGGATGGAGGCGCTGCTGAGTCGGCTGGGCCGTCCGCAGGATCGCCTGCCGCCCGTGGTCCATGTCGCCGGCACCAACGGCAAGGGCTCAACCGCGGCCTTTCTGCGGGCCGTGGCCGAGGCGGCGGGATTGCGAGTGCACGTCTTCACCTCGCCGCACCTAGTGCGCTTCGCCGAACGCATCCGCCTGTCGGGGGCGCTGATCGAAGACGAGGCCCTAGCCGAGTTCCTCGCGCGCACGGAGCGCGCCAATGCGGAGAAGCCCGTCACCTTCTTCGAAATCACCGCAGCGGCGGCCTTGCTGGCCTTCTCCGAGACTCCAGCCGACCTCCTGGTGCTCGAGGTGGGATTGGGCGGGCGTTTCGACGCCACCAATGTGGTCGCCGCCCCGGCGGTCTCGGTGATCGCGCCGGTGGACCTCGACCACCGCGAATTCCTGGGCGACGACATCGGGGCCATCGCGGCCGAAAAGGCCGGCGTGCTCAAGCCCGGGCGGCCTGCCGTGATCGGACGGCAGGGCGAGGCCGCCCTGGCCGTCATCGAAGGGGAGGCGGAGCGGTTGGGCGCCCCGCTCAGGGTGCTGGGCCGCGAATTCGACGCCTGGCCGGACCGGGGCGGGATGGTCTTCCAGGACGAGGCGGGCCTGCTCGACTTGCCGGCGCCTTCCTTGTTCGGCGGCCACCAGGTCGACAACGCGGGCTTGGCGATCGCGGCGGCGCGCGCCTTGGGCGATCGGCGGATCACGCCCGAAGCGATCGCGGCCGGCGTCGCCGGCGCGACCTGGCCCGCCCGGATGCAGCGGCTGACGGCCGGCCCCCTGGCCGAACCGGCCCGGGCGCGCGGTGCGGACCTCTGGCTGGACGGCGGCCACAATCCGCACGCCGCCGCCGCGTTAGCAGCTTCCCTGGCGCGCATGGAGGCGCGGGATGGACGGCCCACGACCCTGATCGTGGGCCTGCTGGCCAACAAGGACGCGGCCGGCTGGTTCGCGCCCCTGGTCCCGCTCCGCCCGAGGGTGCTGACGGTGGGCGGCTATGCGGACGCCGCGGCCGAGCCCGAAAACCTCGCGCGGGTGGCGCAGGGCCTCGGGCTCGAGGCGGAAGCCTGTTGCGAGCTGGACGGGGCCCTCGCACGCGCGCTGGCGGTGCAAGGGCCGCCGCCGCGCGTCCTGATCGCGGGCTCGCTCTACCTCGCCGGCGAGGTGCTGAGCCGCTCGCCCGAGACCTGGCCGACCTAGGCCGCGGAGCGCTCCACGCCGGCTTCGTTCAGCCATTCGAGGATGCGTTGCTTGGGCATCGCGCCGACCTTCATGGAGGCCATCTGCCCCCCGCGGAACAGCATCATGGTGGGGATGCCGCGGACGCCGTAGCGCGCCGGCGTGCGGTCCGCCTCTTCGATGTTCATCTTGGCCACAACAATCTGGCCGCTCAGTTCTTCGGAGATCTGCTCCAGCGCCGGGGCGATCTGCTTGCAGGGGCCGCACCATTCGGCCCAGAAGTCCACCAGCACCGGGGTGGCGGACTGCAGGACGTCGCGTTCAAAGGTCTCGTCGTTCACGGACACTGTGGCCATGGTCGCACGCTCCAAAGCCGGGCTTTCGCCGTATCTCGGCGCCTCGGCAGGTCGCCGATGTAGGCCTGGGCCAGAGCCGGATCAATGTGCGCTGCGAAGCGCGGCCAGACGCTGCTCCACGAGCGGCTCGGGCACAGGCATAAGCCGCGGACCGTCCGTCCATAGCAGCGCGGCCTCCACCCGCCGTCCGGGAAACACCTCACGCAGCACCGCGGTGTAGACCGCCATCTGGTCGAGATAGGCGGGGTCGGCCGCTTCAATGGAGGCCGGCGCGGTGCGGTTGGTCTTGTAGTCGACCACCAGGACGCGGTCGGGCCCGACCACCAGCCGGTCCACGCGGCCGGAGATGGGGGGCAGGCCGGGTGCGGCCCCGGCCAGCGCCGCTTCCGCCCGCGAGCCTGGGCCGAACACGGGCGCAAAGGCGGGTTCGCGCACCACGGCCAGCGCCGCTTCGGCGATTTCGGTGCGCTGCGCCTCTGACAGACCGGTCTGTTTAGACAGATAGGTCCGCGCGTCCGCCTCGCGGCGCTCCGGGGGCAGGTCGGGCAGCAACTCCAGGAGCTTGTGGATCAGCTCGCCCCGGCGAAACCGGCCCAACCCGCCCTGTTCGGCCAGGGGCGAGGGCGCGCCCCCACCGGCATGGGCCATACGCGTGGGCGAGGTGAAGTCCGGCCGGGCTTCCGCCGCGGCGGGACGGCGGGCCCAATCCGGCGCTTGACCGGCGGCCGACGCGCGTGCCGGACCTGCCCCGGCGAGCTGGGGATCGGGGCCGAATCGCCGGACGCTCGCCTCGATGTCGCGCGTCTCCGGCGCGATGTCCGCGGGCTCCAGGGCGGTGCGGGCCAGGGCGTACCAGCTATCCGGAGCGGGCTCGCCCGTCTTGCTTTGCGCTCTGTCCAGGCGGCCGCACAGGATCAGCCGGTCGCGCGCCCGGGTGAGCGCCACATAGAACAAGCGCAGCGCCTCGTCCCGCCGGGCCTGTTCGCGCAGCTGGCGGGCGGCTTCCGTCGGCTCGCAATCGGCCTTCTTGCTCCCACACCAGAGGAAGCCGCCGTCCTCCGTTTTGAGCAGCGCCGGACCGTCCACGCGGGGTTTGGCGGTGGTGTCCGGGAGGATCACGATCGGAGCCTCCAGCCCCTTGGCCCCGTGCACCGTCATGACACGGACCTCGCCGCGGGGCTCCTCCAACTCGCGTTTCACCTCGACATCGGCCTGGGCCATGGCGGCGGCGAAGCTCTCCAGATCGAGGATCCCCCTGGCCTCGGCCGCCAGGGCCTGGGACAGGGTTTCGTGCAGGGCGTCCTGGGCCTCGCCGCCCAGACGGGTCAGAAACCGAAGCCGGTTGGACCGGCCCTCCGCGTCGGCGCGCTCCAGCGTGCGCGACAGGAAGTCGAAGGGCGTGCGCCCGGCCTGGGCTTGCGCCCATCGGAGCAAGTCCCGCGCCGCAGCCCAGCCGGAACGCTCGTCCGCACGCTCGCGCAACGCCTTCCACAGCCGGCCCTCGCGGCCTTGCGCCAGGGCGTAAAGGTCGTCCTCGTTCACATCGCAGAACGGGCTGCGCAGCAGGGTGGCCAGGGTCAGGTCGTCGTCGGGAAAGAGGACAAAGCGCACCAGCGCCAGCAGGTCCTGAAAGGCGATGTGCTCCGACAGCTTTAGCCGGTCGGCGCCCGCCACGGGAACGCCCTGCAGCTTGCAGGCGCGGATCACCTCCTCGAAGGAGGCGTCGCGCCGCTGCACCAGGACCAAGAAGTCGCCGTAGTTGACCGGACGCCGGGCCCCTCCCTTGCCGCCGACCGCCTCCCCACGCTCCACGGCGGCCTTGATGCAACCGGCGATGGTCTCGGCCAGCTGCTTGCGGCCGCTGCCAGGGGCCTCGACGTCCAGCGGACGCCAGGGGTCGGGGTCGTCCACGGACGGCTCAGGGATCAGCGGCCAGAGCTCGACGGAGCCCGCAGCCTCCTCCCGCACGGTTTCATGCCGGATCGGGTCCTCACGCCCGGGCTGCAGACCCGCGCGAGCGGCCGGGTCGTCGAACACGGCGTCCACGAAGCGGAGCACCTGCGGGGCCGAGCGCCACGACTTGACCAGGGCGGGGTCGCGGAAGCGGCAGCCCGCCTCCTGTGTCAGTCGCCGATAACGTTCGGTCTCCTCCAGCAGCCGCTCGGGCTGGGCGCCCTGGAAGGAGTAGATGGACTGCTTCTCGTCGCCCACAGCGAAGACGGTGCGTTCGCACGGGGCGTCGATCCCGTGGCCGGCGAAGAACTCGGCGGCCAGCGCGCCCACGATGCGCCATTGGTCGGGTGCGGTGTCCTGCGCCTCGTCGACCAGGATGTGGTCGATCCCGCCGTCCAGCTTGTAGAGCACCCAGGCCGCATCGGCCCGTTCGGTCAGCAGGGCGCGGGTGCGCGCGATCAGGTCGGCGAAGTCCAGCGCGCCCCCAAGCCGCTTGGTCTCCGCATAAGCGACCTGGTAAGCCATGGCGAGGGTGAGCGCGGCCACGGTGTCGACGGCCACCAGCGCCGCCTTGAAGCGCGTCCGGGCCGCCTGCAACCGGTCCTGCTCCTCCCCCATCCGCTCGCACAGGCCGGCGTCCTTGAGCGCCCGGCTCTTGGTGAACAGGCTGCGCGGCGTGCCCTCGCCGCCCGAAGTGAACAGCGCGTCCAGGGCTTCGCTCCAGGCCGGCTCGCCCGCTCCAATCAAGTCCAGCACGCGCAGCAGCTTGGCGGCGCAGTCCCCGTCCGCCTTGCCGCCGCGGGCGATCAGCACTTCCGCCGCGCGTCGCCAGAGCCCGCGGTCGATTCCGGCCAACGCCTCCGCCTGGAGCGCGTCCACCGACGAGGGCGCGGCGAAGCCGCAGCGGTCCCACACGTCGGCCTGCGCGCCCACCAGCCCGCCCCAGCGCTCGACATAGGCGGCCACCGCTTCGCGTTCCGCGTCGAAACAGCCGAACAGCCCGTCGAAGCTGCGTAGGTCCAGCGCCACGGACAGGTGGGCGTAGGCCTCAGCCACCGGCCCTTCGCCGGCCAGGGCCTTGCGCGCGACGGCCTCGCGAGCCTGGGCCGTCACGGCGGCCAGCCCCGCATCCTCCAGCACTTGGAAGCGCGGCGAGACTCCCGCCTCCAACGGAAAGCGGCGGAGCAGGCGCTCGCAAAAGGCGTGAATGGTCTGGACCTTCAACCCCCCGGGGGTTTCCAGTGCGCGGGCGAACAGGGCGCGGGCCACCGGCAGCAGCACGGTCTCGCCCTCGCCCAAGGCCGTCAGCTCCGCCCGGAGCGCCGCATCGGGCATGACCGCCCAGGCCCCGAGCCGCTCGAACAGGCGTCGCTGCATCTCGGAGGCGGCCGCCTTGGTGTAGGTCACGCACAGCACCGCATCGGGCCGCGCCCCGCGGAGCAGCAGCCGCGCCACGCGGTCCACCAGGGTGCGCGTCTTGCCCGACCCGGCGTTGGCCGTGAGGAAGACCGAGCAAGCCGGATCGGACGCCAGGACCTGCGGGTCCCCGGTGCGAGCGGTGGCGCTCATGCCTCGCCCCCTTCCTCGTCACCGCCGATCACCGCCCATTCCCACACGCGCGCAAGCTGGTCGTAATCGCCATGGCTTGAGGCGAAGGCCGGCACCGGGCGGGAGCTGTAGGGCGTGGCCGGGTCGTCGAACCAGGCGATGCGCCGCCGCAGTCCCGCCAGCGCCTCGGCCGCCAGGTCGGCGCTCTCCCCGGGCTCGGCCACGACCACCTCGCGGCCCGGCGGGCTCCGGCCGGTGATCTTCACATAGACCAGCTGCCCGGGCTCGATCTGCCCCGCCTCTTCGAAGCCTCCGCCCGCCAGGATCGCGGCCGTGAGCGTCAGTTGAGGAGCCAGCCCCGCCTTGACCTGCTTCTTCGAGGGCGGCTCCCCTGTCTTGAAGTCGATGACGTGGCCGCAGTCGCTGATTTCCAGCCGGTCGGCCTTGGCCTTCAGGACGAAGTCGAGGGCCGGCAGCTGCAGGGTTCCGGTCTGCTCGATCAGCAAACGGGCGCAGCCCCCCCGCCGGCGACGCTCCAAGTCCACCGACCATCCGGCGGCCTTGCGCGACAAGGCGTTCTCGCGGGCCATGGCGTGGTCGTGCATCCCGGCCTCGACCAGGGCTTCCCCCATGAGTTGCTCGAACTCGACGTCGGCCTCGGGCGGCAGCACGCCGGGGTGCCGCTCCGCAAAGCGCTGGAAGGCCAGGTGCAGGGCGCTGCCCCGCTCGCGCGGGCCGACCGGCTCGTCCGGGCGGCTGAGCACGTCCAGTTTGAGGATGTTGCGCGCATAGATGGCGTAGGGATCGCGGATCCAGGCCTCGACGCGGGTCACGAACAGCTCGCGGGGGCGAACGCTGACCGGGGGTGTCGGGCGCGGACGCTTCGCCGGCCGGAACTCCGCCGGCTGATCCAGGGCGCGGGCCAGCGACAAGGTCCCTCCCGCCTCCGAAAGCGCCACGCCCGCTCCGGCCGCGAGCGTCTCCAGGCGCCACAGCCAGCGCGACTTCACCGCCGGCTGCCCGCCCCGGCGCTGGCTGTGGACCAGGAACACCTCAGGCGCGCAGGCGGCCTGGGAGAAGTCGTGGGCGGCCAGGCCGACCCGGCGCTCGGGCGAGGGCAGGCCCAGGCGCGCGCGCATCGGGCGGCTCAGAAAGGGATCGGTGGGCGGCGCGGCGGGCCAGACGCCCTCCTCCAGCCCCGCCAGGACCAGCCGGTCCGCCCGCACCAGCCTCGCCTCGATAGCGCCCAGGATACGCAGCCGCGGATGGGCTCCGCCGCCGGCTCGCACGATCTCCCCCGCGAACACGCGCTCCACCAGCTCCGCGTACCCGCCGGGGGTCACCGGGGGCATGCCGCCGCTCTCCTCCAAGAGGGCGGTGAACAGACCCGCGGCGGCGTCGCCCTCGCCGCCCCCCCAGAGCGCGCCGGCCCGCCCGTCGGCGTCCGCCGCCAAGGTCTCCAGCAGGACGGCGTGCGCGCGCGCCGCAACCGCAGTCTCCGCCGCCCCGTCGTGGAACACGGCACAGGCCTCGGCCAGCGCTTCTTCCAGATCGTCCACCAGGTCGGCGGCCAGGCCGAAGCGGTGCAGGATGGCGGCGGCCTCCTCGGCCGAACTCCCGTGCTGGAGGGCGGCGGCGTGGCGGCGTTCGCCTTCCTCCTCCAGCCGGTCGCGAACCCTGCCCCAGTTGCGCGGCCGGGCGCCGCGCAGTCCGTAGCGCTCCAGGGTGGTCCGCTGGCTCCACAGCGCCTCGCTGTCGCGGCCCAGGCGCACCCGTGGGTGCTTCAAGAGGCCCAGCGCCGCCACCGGGTCGGCCCGCCCGTCCATCAGCCCAGCCGTGAGCTGGACCAGCACGCCGACCGGCGTGGTCGACAGCGGCGCGCCCGCCGAACTGTCCGCCGCCACGCCCCACCGCAGCAGCCGAGCGGACACCCGCCGCCCAAGCGCCTGATCGGGCGTGACCAGGGCGGCGGTGCGGCCGGGCGTCTCCAGCGTCTCGCGCAGCAGCAGGGCGATGGCCGCCGCCGCCTCGTCCTCGTCGCGGGCCGTGAGCATGGACAGGCCCTGGAGGCCCTCCGCAACCGGGTCGGCGCCCGCGGCCTCCCCTTCCGCCTTGAGGTCTGCCACGATACGGAGCCAGTCGGCTGTGGCCTCCGCCGGGCGTAGCGCTTCATTGATCAAGCGGCGGCGCGCCCGTCCCCGGACGCTTTCCGGGGAAGCCGGCCAGGTCTGCACCTCCTCCCGCCTGACCCCCGCGCGCCGGAGCAGCCGGGCCAGACCGTGCTGCGGGTGCTGGGCGGCCTCGGCCTGACCCACCAGCACCCAGGCCTCGTCGGCCAGGTTCTTGTCCAGACCCGGCAGCACCGTGCACCCGCGCGGGGCCGCCGCCACAACCCGGAGCAGGTCGGCCGTGGACGGCGCGGAGCCGGTGGAGCCCGCAGCCACCAGCACGCCCGTGGGCGGCGCCGCGGTCCATCGCTCCGCCAGGGCGCGCAGCAAGGCCACACGCCGCGCGCTTGGGTCCACCAGCCCCAGCTCCGCCAGACGTTTCGGCCAGGCCTCCACCGCCAGGCGCAGGAAGTCCGCCGAGCGCAGCCAATGCGAGGCGTGTTCGCCGTCGGTCAGCCCGTCCAAACCTTCGCGCGGATCCACCTCCTCTATAGCCGCGCTGTCCAGGAAGGCGCCCAGCCCGTCCGCCAGATCGAGCGCGCCGGCCACGTCCAGCTCGCGACCGAGGGCGGCCTCATGCTCGGCCGCCAGCCGGGCCAACTCGAAGCGGCGCTGGTGCGCGCCGATGGCCGGCGGCAGGTCCAGAGCCAGGTCGCCGGGCTCGAACGGCGGCTCGCCTTCGTCGAGGTCGCCCAGAGCGCGCACCTGGGGCGGCAGCAGCGGGCGGTCGGCCGAGGCCCGCAGAAAGGCGTTGACCAGCTCGCGCGCCCCCCGGCGCGTAGGCAGCAGCACAACCGCCTCGGCCAGCGCCTCCGGGTGGTCCGCTCCGAGCGCGTCCAGCAGCCCCCGCGCGAGATCTTCAACGAACGGACGGTGCGCCGGGATGGTGAACCAGCGCGGCCCCGGCCCCGCGAACAGGCCGCCCTGAGTCACGCGGCGACACCCGCCAGATGCGCTTCGGCCTCGTCCCGCGCGCCGGGATCGCCCACGTGCATCCAGACGCCGTCCAGCACCGCCCCAAACAGCCGTCCCTCGGACGCCAGGCGCCGCCAGGTCGGCGTCAAGGAAAACCCGCCCGCCGGACCGTCGTCCACGATCTGCGGCTTGGTGATGTGCACGCCCATATAGGCGTAGGGGGCGCTGTCCGACTGGCCGCGGAAGCGCAGCCGCCCGTCCTCCTCCAGAAAGAAGTCCCCTCGCCCCTCAAACCCGATGGACTGCTCGCGTGAGGCCAGCAGCAGGGCGGCGTCCATCCGCTCCGGATCCCACATCTCAGCGAAGCGCCGCAGCGCCCCTACCCCGCCGGTCCAGACGGAGTCGATGTTGGCCACCCAGACGGGATCGTCGCTAAGCAGCGGCCGCGCCTTTTTCAGGCCGCCGCCCGTCTCCAGCAGTTGCTCGCGTTCGTCGGAGATGACGATCCGGGGCGCGGTACGCCTAGCCAGATGGTGCTCCAGCCCGTCCGCGAACCAGTGGACGTTCACCACGGCCGTCTCCACGCCCGCATCGGCCAGACGGTCCAGAACGTGATCGATCAGCGCGCGGCCGCCCACCTCCACCAGCGCCTTGGGGCGGTCATTGGTGAGCGGGCGCATCCGCGTGCCCAGTCCGGCCGCCAGCACCATCGCCGTCTTGGGGCCGGCCGGGGGTGCGTTCACGCCGAAGCCTGCACGAGCGGGGAGGTGGGCGCATAGCGACCGAACCAGTCCTGCAGCGGCTTCATCCCCGGCTGGGCGAGGTCGCGCTCCAGATTGCCCCATACCCGAGGGAGGAAACGCCCGTAACGCGGCTTGTGGTCCCGCACGATCAGCCGGGCGAAGATGCCCAGGATGCGCGCATTGTTCAGGGCCGCCAGCGCCCAGTAATCCTGCATGAACGACCCCACGTCCGCCGGCGGGCGCAGCTCGAAATAGCGCCCCAGCGCCGCGGCCTCGAGCTCGCCGGGCACGTCGCGCCGGGCGTCCTGCAGCAGGGACAACAGATCCCAAGCCGGATGGGCCCGCACAGCGTCCTGGAAATCCAGCATGCCGACCCGGGCCGGCCCCTCGCGCTCGGGCAGCCAGATCAGGTTCTCCGCGTGGTAATCGCGGTGGGCGAACACGGCGGCGCCCTCGGCGCCGCGCCGCACGACCGGCTCCCACAGGGCGCGCCATTGCTCCACGGCTTCCGCGTCCAGCTGCGTGCCCAAAACCAGCTTGGGCCACCACTCCAGGAATAGGTCCACGCCGGTGGTCAGCGCCATGACGTCATAGTCCAACAGCGGCCAGGCGACCCCGTGCGCCCGCATCACCGTGGGCGGCTCCGTCGCATGCAGCCGGGCCAGCGCTTCAACCGCCGCATGATAGAGCTCGCGCGGATCGGCCCCGGCCTGGATGCGTCGGGTGAACAGATCCTCGCCGAGGTCTTCCAGTACGGCCAGCCCCGCCCGATGGTCGGCCGCCACCACTTCGGGCGCCGACAACCCCTGCTCGCGGAGCCAGCCCGCGGCCGCCGCAAAGGCGTCCACCCGGCCGGCGGCCAGGCGCGCCATGGCGTTGTAGCCGGCCGCCTGGCGCTCCTGCGGCGTGGCTCGGGGAGGGCAGGGCTTCGACTCGGCCGAGGGCGGCGCGTCCATCAGCATCAACGTCCCGCCGGAGGGCAGGTGCAGCCGCTCGTAGCGGCGGGTGGAGGCGTCCCCGGGCAGGGGCTCACGGCGCACCGCGCCCAGGCCGGCATCCGCGAGAAAGCGGCGGATCGGGCCCTCGCGCCCGGCGTCCACGCCCGACACGCCGCTAGAGTCGTAGGTCACGCCGCCTCCAATCCCCGTGCGCGGTGATCCGGGCCCGCCGTCCCGCGCCTTCGTGCGCCAACTCGACCTCGAGCGTATGCGCGGACGGACGCCGCCCTTCCAGCCGCTCCGGCCATTCGATCAGGACCGCGCCCTCGTCCACCGCCTCGTCCAGCCCGAGTTCCCGCGCCTGGGCCGGTCCGCTCAAACGGTACAGGTCGAAGTGCGCCACCGGGAAGTCCGGCCCGTCATAGGTCTGCACCAGGGTGAAGGTGGGGCTGGGCGCCTCCTCCTCCGGCGTGGTCAGGGCGCGGATAGCGGCCCGCGCCAGGGTGGTTTTGCCCGCGCCCAGCCCGCCTTTCAGGTGCACCGCGTCGCCCCGCCGCAGCTCGCGCGCGACGGCCTGGCCCAGGCGCGCGGTAGCGGCTTCGTCCTCCAGGGGCAGTTCCATGTCGCGGGACTCGCATGCGTTCCCGTCGTCGGCAAGCTTGCGCGCGGGGGCTCCGTCCGGAATAGACGGGACGCTCAGCCCTTCAGGACCGTTTCCGCAACCATGGCCAGGATCAAGTACATCGAGTTCGACGGCCGCGAGCACGAAGTGGAGGTGAGATCGGGGCTGTCGGTCATGGAGGGCGCTGTGAAGAACAACGTCCCCGGTATCGACGCGGACTGTGGCGGCGCCTGCGCCTGCGCCACCTGCCACGTCTATGTGGACGAAGCCTGGGCGGCGAAAACGGGAACCGCCTCCGCCATGGAGGAGTCCATGCTGGACTTCGCGGAAGAGGTGCAGCCGAATTCGCGCCTGTCCTGCCAGATCCGCGTCACGGACGCCCTCGACGGGCTGGTCGTGCGGATGCCCCAGTCCCAGCACTAGGGCCGCTGCGGTTGGGGAGCGGAGGCGCCCTAGCCCGCGGCCAGGCGGGCTGAACAAGCGGAGGCCGGAGCCTCCGTGGCGACGTACGCCCTACGCCGCGCCCAGCTGCAGCTCCGGAGCGGCGGACCCGCCGTAGGCGCGCTCGGGCAGGTGGCAGATGAAGGTGGCCCCCTCACCCGGGACGCTTTCCAGCGCCACCCAGCCCCCGTGCAGCTCGACCAGCGCCTTGACCAGCGCCAGCCCCAGGCCGGGGCCGCCCCGGTCGCGGCTGGTGAAGCGGTCGAAGATGTGCGCCTGGACGTGGAAGGGAATGCCCCGGCCGCTGTCCTGCACCGAGATCTGAACCTCGCCGAAGGTCCGCCGCGCGCCGAGCTTCACCGTGCCGCCGGGCGTGGCCGCCCGGATGGCGTTCTCCATCAAGTGATCGAGGATCTGGGCGAGCCGCCGCGCATCGGCGCGGATCACGCCGGCCAGCTCGTCGGCGGTGATCACAACCGTGACCTCGCCCGCCTCCGCCTCGCGGTTGCTGCGGTCGCGGGCGGCGCAAAGGAGCTGGCGGACATCCACATCGCCCAGCACCAGCGCCATCTCCCCGGCGTCCATCATGGCCATGTCCAGGACGTCGTCGATGGAGCGCGCCAGCTGCGCGGCGGCCGTGCGCACAGCCGCCAGGTGACCACGCGCCCGGTCGGGCAAGGCCGAGGCCTGCCGGTCGAGCAGCTCGCTGTAGCCGATGATGGTGGTGAGCGGCGTGCGCAGCTCGTAAGAGACGTTGCCCACGAAGTCGCGCTTGAGCTTCTCCGCCTCCGCCAGGGCGGTCTCACGCCGGGCCAGCGCCCCTTCGAGCTCACGCGTGGCGGTCACGTCCGTAAAGGCGATCAGCGTCGCCCCGTCGGGCAGGGGACGGGTCTGGAACGCGATCACCCGGCGGTCGCTGGTCCGCGCCTCGCCGCTGATGGCCGCGCGGGCCTGGGGATCGGGGTCGGCCACGCGCGCCTTGAGGTCGCGCCAGAACTGCATGTCGTGCAGCAGGGGCACGCACATCTCGGCCACGGTGTCGAAGTCCGTCGCGTCCCCGATCGCCTCGTGCGGAATGTTCCAGAACCGCTCAAAGGCCTCGTTATGGAGCCGCAGCCGCCCGTCGGAGCCGAACACGGCCACCGCGTCGTTCAGCTTGTCCAGCGTGGCCTGCTGCACCTTGATGAGCGAATTGTACTGCGCCTTGAGCCGCACCTCGCCCGTGATGTCGGCGAACAGCAGCAGCAGTCCCCCGAGCGGGTGAGGCTGCCTGACGACGCGGAGGGTTCGGCCGTCCGGCAGGCTCCAGAGCTCGTCCGGGGGCGCATCCAGAGTCTCGTAGAAGCCCAGCTCGCGAGCGCGCCACACGCCGTAATCGACCGTCTCAGGCAGGCGCCGGCGCTGGCGCAGGCGGTCCAGAACCTCCGCATGGCTGGGCCGCTCGGCCAGCCATGCGGGCTCCAGGCCCCACAGGTCGGCGAAGGCCGTGTTGTGGAAGCTGAGCCGCTTGGCGCTGTCGAAGATGGCCACCGCGTCCGCGAGGTGGTTCAGCGTCTCGTCGTGGGCCTCCACGTGGCGCTTTAGAACGTCGCGGCTTTCCTCCGCTTCGGTGACGTCCAGCGCCCAGCCGGCCGCCCCTCCGCCTTCCAAAGGCTCGGCCACCACCCGGAAGGCGCGACGTTGCCCTCCCACGGCCACCCAGCGAACGGTTTCGCGTCGGGCGCCGCCGCCGGCCGCTTCGGCCGCTGCGGCGTCCGCACCTTGGTCGAAGCCGAGACCACGCTCCACAGCGTCGTCGACGCTGGAAGCGCCCACCGCCTTGAGCCAGGCGCGGTTCGCCCAGCGCAGCCTCCGGTCGGCTCCGGTGATCCAGGCCGGTGTGTCCTGCCCGTCCAGCACCGCGGCGAAGCGGCTGGCCGACGGCAGCTCCGTTTCGATGGCCGGCGACAGGCGTAGCCAGGCGAACACGCCGGCCGTGCGGCCCTCCACCAGCACGGACCCCTTGGGTCCGCGCGCCTCGAAGGACAGCGGCTCTCCCCGTTCGCAGAGGGCGGCGAGCTTGCGCGCATGGTCCGGGTTGGCCTCGGCCAAGGCGGCCACCATGGCGTCCGGATCCGGCTCCGAGCCCAGCGCTTCGGCGCAGAGCTGCAGGCTGTCCTCGCCGGAGGCCAGGCGCGCCCGCCCGTCCTCCAGGATGACCACCGCGCTGTCAAAGGCTTCGGCTCCGGCCTGGGCCGCCTCCGTGCTGAGCTCCATCTCGGCCAGCTTGCGCTGGAGCGCCGCCACGCGCCGCTCCTCGCGCCGGCGCACCATGAAGGCCCACACGGTGACGGCCAGCGCCAGGAACACCGCCCCTGCGGTCGCCACGAAGGCTGCGTCGGAACCGGCCATCACTTCCCCGAATCGGGGTTTAGCTTAGCCTGACCCCGATCAGTAGCGGTAGTGCTCCGGCTTGAAGGGTCCGGTTGGCGGCACGCCGATGTAGGCCGCCTGCTCCGGCTTCAGCGGGGTCAGCTTCACGCCCAGTTTGTCGAGGTGCAGGGCCGCTACCTTCTCGTCCAGCCGCTTGGGCAGGGTGTAGACCTTGTCCTCATAGGCTTGCTTGTTGGTCCACAGCTCCATCTGGGCCAGGGTCTGGTTGGTGAAGCTGGCGCTCATCACAAAGGACGGGTGCCCCGTGGCGTTGCCCAGGTTCACGAGCCGGCCTTCCGACAGCACGATGATCTTCTTGCCGTCCGGGAACTCTACATGGTGGACCTGCGGCTTGATCTCGTCCCACTTGAAGTTGCGCAGCCCCCCGATCTGGATCTCGGAGTCGAAGTGCCCGATGTTGCACACGATGGCGTTGTTCTTCATCGCCCGCATGTGGTCCACGGTGATGACGTCCTTGTTGCCGGTCGCGGTCACGAAGATGTCGGCGTAGTTGACCGCATCCTCGACCGTCTTGACCTCGTAACCTTCCATGGCCGCCTGCAGGGCGCAGATCGGGTCCACCTCCGTCACGATCACGCGGGCGCCGCCTTGGCGTAGGGACGCGGCCGAGCCCTTGCCCACGTCGCCGTAGCCGCAGACCACCGCCACCTTGCCGGACAGCATGACGTCGGTGCCGCGGCGGATGGCGTCCACCAGCGACTCGCGGCAGCCGTACAGGTTGTCGAACTTCGACTTGGTGACGCTGTCGTTGACGTTGATGGCGGGAAAGGGAAGCTCGCCGCGCTGCGCCATCTGGTAGAGGCGGTGGACGCCGGTCGTGGTCTCCTCCGAAACGCCGCCGATGCTGTCGCGGATGGCGGAGTAGAAGCCGGGCTTCTCACGGAGGTAGCGCTTCATGACGGCGTAGAGCGCCTCCTCCTCCTCGTTTTCGGGCTTGTCGAGGACCGAGGCGTCCTTCTCAGCCTTCGGGCCCAGCACGCACAGCAAGGTCGCGTCGCCGCCGTCGTCGAGGATGAGGTTGGGATGGCCGCCGTCGGCCCATTCGAAGATCTTGTGGGCGTACTCCCAATACTCCTCCAGCGTCTCGCCCTTGACGGCGAAGACGGGCGTGCCGGTCTCGGCGATGGCGGCGGCGGCGTGGTCCTGGGTCGAGAAGATGTTGCACGACGCCCAGCGCACCGTGGCGCCCAGGGCCTGCAGGGTCTCGATCAGCACCGCGGTTTGGATGGTCATGTGCAGGGAGCCCGCGATCCGGGCGCCCTTGAGAGGCTGTTCGGCGCCGAACTCGCGACGGAGCGCCATCAGCCCCGGCATCTCCGTTTCGGCGATCTCGATCTCCTTGCGGCCCCAAGGGGCCAGGGAGAGATCGCGAACGATATGGTCGGCCATGCTTGGAACCTCGGGCGGGGACGGGCGCGATATAGCCGCCCGGAGCCCGGGCGGCAACGCGCACATAAGGATGTCTTTATGTCAGTTGCTGGTAGCCGAAACGGTCCCTCACCTGCTCGGCGAAGAAGCGGCCCTTGCTTTCCGCCCGGAGGAAGTCGGCGTAGAGGGCCGGCGGAACCTCGAAATAGGCGTAACCGTCGCCGTCGATGAAGACCACGTAGAGCGTCCGGCTCACCGCGTCGTAGTCGATCGCGCGGATGGCGGTCGACTCCACGCGGGGCATCTCACTCCGTCTCCTCCGGGCGGACGGCGATCAGGCGTCGCTCCCCCAGCAGCACCTCCGGCACCACGTCGCGCGTGAAGGGGAGCATCCAGCTTGGCTGGCCTTCACCGGGGTCGATCTCGAGAAGGTCTCCCGCGCGGTAGTTCTGTACCGATTTCACCACCCCCAGCCGTTCGCCCTCGGGCGTCTCGGCCGCCATGCCGATCAGGTCGGCGAGGTAGAACTCGTCCTCCTCCGGCTCCGGCAGGGCGCCGCGCGGAACGAACAAGCGCAGCCCGCGCAGCGACTCCGCCTGTTCGCGCGTGGCGACCTCCTCCGCACGGCCGATCACCGCGTCCTTGACCGCACGCCCGCCGGTCAGGGTGAGCGCCGGCGTTCCGTCCTCCCGCAGGAGCCTGCCGTAGGCCACCAGGGCCAGCGGCGCCTCCGTGTAGCTGGTGATGCGCAACTCGCCGCGGACGCCGAAAGCGCCCGCGACCCGCCCCACGAGGATGAGGGCCGCGCTCATCGCGTCCTGCCTCCCCTTCCCTGGAAGGCTTAGGAGGGCTGCGCTTCGGTGTCGGCGACAGCATCGACGTCGCCGGCCGGAACCTCCTCGGCCAGGGCGGGCTCGTCAGCGGCGGGCGCAGCAGCAGCCTCCGCCCGCGCGGCGGCTTCGGCTTCGGCGCGGTCGGCGTCGCGCTGGGCGCGTTCGGCGGAGCGCTCCTGGGCCTTTTTGCCCGGGGCGCCCTTGGCGGGGTTGTTTCCAGGCGCCCACTGCACCAGGCCTTCGTTGCTGAGGAAACGGGCCACGCGGTCGGTCGGCTGCGCGCCCTTGCTCAGCCACTCGGTGATGCGCTCGCTCTTGAGCTTGATGCGGTCCGGGCTGTCCTTGGCCAGCAGCGGATTATAGCTGCCCACGCGTTCGATGAACCTGCCGTCGCGGGGCGAGCGGCTGTCGGCCACGACGATCTGGTAGTAGGGGCGCTTCTTGGCGCCGCCGCGGGCGAGACGGATCTTCAGCATCGAATTGGTCCTTAGCTCTTCTTGAAGCCTGGGAAGCCGCCGCCCAATCCGGGCAGGCCTCCAAGGCCGGGGAGGCCGCCCGAAGGCGGCGGGGTTTGATCGGGGGACGGCAGCTTGCCGCCTCCCAGGGCTTTCAGTCGGGCCAGGTCCGGGCCACCGCCCAGGGCGGGCGCGCCCGCCCCCATGCCGGGGGCCCCGCCCGGGCCGCCCATACCCAGGGCCTGGGCCATCTGGGCGAAACCGCGTCCGCCGCCCTTGCCCATAGCCTTGAACATGTCGGCCATCTGGCGATGCTGCTTGAGCAGGCGGTTCAGCTCGGCCACCTCCACGCCCGCGCCCTTGGCGATCCGGCGCTTGCGCGAGGCGTTCAGGATTTCGGGCTTCTTGCGCTCGGCCTTGGTCATGGCGCTGATAATGGCTTCCTGCCGCTTCAGCGCCTTGTCGCCACCGGCCAGATCCGCGTCGGCGAGCTGCTTTTTGATTTTCTGCACGCCGGGCAGCAGGCCCATGATCCCGCCCATCCCGCCCATCTTCTGCAGTTGCTGCAGTTGGCTGCGGAGGTCGTCCAGGTCGAACTGCCCTTTGGCCAGCTTGCGGGCCGTGCGTTCGGCCGCGGCCTGGTCCATGTCCTGGGCCGCGCGCTCGACCAAGCCGACCACATCGCCCATGCCCAGGATGCGCCCGGCGACCCGTTGAGCGTCGAAGGGTTCGAGCGCATCGATCTTCTCGCCCGACCCCAGGAACTTGATCGGCAGGCCTGTGACCGCGCGCATGGACAGCGCCGCCCCGCCGCGGCTGTCGCCGTCCGTCCGCGTCAGCACCAGACCCGTGAGCGGCAGACGCTCGTTGAAGGCCCGGGCGGTGCGCACCGCGTCCTGGCCGGTCAAGCTGTCGGCCACCAGCAGGGTCTCGGTCGGTGAAGAGACGCGGGCGATCTCCGCCGCCTCGTTCATCATCGCCTCGTCCAGGGTGATGCGGCCGGCGGTGTCCAGGATGACCACGTCATAGCCGCCGAGCCGGCCGGCGTTCAGCGCACGGCGGGCGATGTCGGGCGCGGTCTGCCCCGCCACGATCGGCAGGGTGTCGACCTCGGCCTGTTCGCCGAGCGTCGCCAGCTGCTCCATGGCCGCGGGGCGTCGCGTGTCCAGGCTGGCCATCAGCACGCGCTTGCGACCCGTTCCGCCCAGCCCTCCCTTTTGCAGGCGGAGCCCCAGCTTGGCGGCGGTGGTGGTTTTGCCTGAGCCCTGCAGCCCGGCCATCATGATCACGGCCGGCGGATTCACGTTCAGATCCAGGTCGGTGGGCGTGTCGCCGCCCAGCATCTCGACGAGCCCGTCGTGGACGATCTTGACCACCTGCTCCGACGGCTTGACCGAGCGCAGCACGGCCTCGCCCGTGGCCTGCTCGCGGGCCCGGCCGATGAACTCCTTGACGACCGGGAGGGCCACATCGGCCTCCAGCAGAGCCACGCGCACCTCGCGCATGGCCTCGTCGACGTCGGCCGCGGACAGCACGCCGCGACCGGTCAACCGGTCAAAGGTCGCGCCTAATCTGTCGCCCAGGCTCTCGAACATCACCCTACCTCACGCGCAAACGCCGCTGCCCTGTCTTCGTTGACGTCGGAGGCGCGCAGGAACGCGCCCCCGTGGACGATCACGTCGACGGGGGTCCTCCCCGTCCTCAGCCGGCATATGGGCGCCGGGGTCGTGACGGTGGAGGGCGACAAACGCCCAAGAGGACGAGCTTGCGCCGGAAGGGCGGGGCTATGGCCCGGACGAGCCCGCCGGTCAAGCCGGGGCTTCGCCCCGGCCGCGGCAGGCTAGGGCTGGGCGTGTCGGACCCATCCCGCTCTCAGGTCCTTCAGACCGGCCGGAGCGCGGCCTTTGTCCGCTTCTGGGCCGCGGCGTAGCATTCGCAGCTGGCCCGCTCCAGCGCCGGGCGGCTCAGCACGGTGATGCGGCCGCGCTTGTAGCCGATGGCGCCCGACTTCTGCAGCGCGCTGGCCACCGCCGTGACCGTGGTGCGCTGGGCGCCCAGCATCTCGCCGAGGAACTCCTGGGTGAGAGGCAGAATCTCCGTGCCCGCCCGGTCGTGTGAGTTGAGCAGCCATTTCGCCAGCCGCGGCTCCAGCCGGTGCACCGCGTTGCAGGCGGCGTTCTGCTGCAGGTCCAGCGACGCGCGGCCGGCGTGCAGCTCCATCACGGCCTGCACGCCCGGACGGGTCCGCGCCAGTTCACGCAGGCGCGCGGCGTCCACCCGCAGGGCTTCGCCCGGCAGCTGAACGACGCACCGGGCGGCCGCCCGGTGGGGGATGGCGTAGGATAAGGTGTCCGTGGCGCCTTCACGGCCGACCATCAGCGCCTCAACCGCCGAGCCGTCGCCCATGACCACCACCAGGGACATGGCCCCGCTCAGGGGGAAGAAGACGGCCGTGATCTGGTCGTCGGGTTCGAACAGGATCTGACCCTGCGTCAGGCGCACGCGCTTGCCCGCCCGCTCCAGCGCCTCGCGATCCTCGGCGTCCAGGCGGGCCAGCAGGGCGTTGTCCGTTGCGATCTGACCGCTGGCGGCGCGGGCCGCCGTTGCAGTCTCCATTTGCACGATCATGAAGCCACCAGGGTCAGATGCGGTTGTGGACGAAAGCTCGCACCTTCGACCCAGGCCAGTTCGCCGTGTTGGTTCTGGGCCAGAACCTCGACCGTCATGCCGGCCCCGCGCATCTCCCGCGCCATGTCCAGAACGCAGTTCAGCGCGTCCCTTTGCGCGCCGAAACGGCCCACTCGCTCGCCGTCCATGAACAAGCGCCAGGCCCCGTCCATCTCGATCACGGCCAGCCGCACGTCCGGCGTCCGAGCCGCTTCCTGCTTCGTCTCAACCACATGCCCGTCCAGCATGGTCGCCCCCCATTCAACATCTGTTCAGCAAGATGAACATCGCGCAAGCCCCATGCGGCGTCATTCACAAATGTTAGCCACCCGACTCTTGAGGTGCGCCGTTTCGCCTCCGTTCACGGAGCTGCTGGATGAAAGGCGGCCGAGATCGCACCTATCCGCCATGACGGGCTGCACGGGTGCACGCTGGAGGAAGCACAGGAGGCCGGGGTGCGCCCCACCCGGAGGCGCTGGCCTAGCCGGAGGCCTGCGGTTGTCAGCGGGCTGCGCGGCCGTCGCCCAAACGGGCGACCACCAGGCTTGGGCCGACGCCAAGTCGGGAAACAGGGGGTGGTCGGCCCCGTCCAGCCGGCCGAAGCCCGCCTCCAGGAACCAGGCCCCAGCCTGGGCCCCATGCAATTCCGAGAGCTGGACCAGCACGGCGACGAGAGTGCCGGCCACGAACACCAGCCGACCTTCCTCATCGTCTCCGAGAGAGATGCGGACGGGCTGAAGGATCACCTGCGTCAAGCCGCCATCCGCTGGATGTGCAGATACGTCGGGTCGAAGTCGCCCGCCTTCTCCAGACCCGGCCGATCCTTGATCACCAGGGTGCGACCCCGGCTGGAGATGAAGCCGTCGCCGCGCAGTTCCTGCAGCACCCGGTTCACGTGAACGGCGGAAAGCCCGAGCGCGTCGCCCAGTTCCGACTGGGTGATCGGCAACTCCATCGTGTCGCCCTCGGTCAGCCCCACGGCCCGGGCGCGCACGAACAGCTCGCAAAGCAGATGGGCGATAAGCGAATAGGCCGAGCGCCGACCCACGGGCAACGGAACGTCCTTGTTCCAAGCACGCCTATGTCGTGCATCCGGCTTAAGGTCAGGGTAGGGTGACTGGGCGCTGTCGCCTTCACCTAGGTTCGTCTGGCGGAGTAGACCACATGGCTACAGCGACCGCCGATCCTGCGATCCTGAAAC
>JAHWJX010000022.1 GCA_019348195.1 Pseudomonadota bacterium
CGGAACCATCGCCGGTGCCGCCCCCGAGGGCATCACCAACCCGCCGATCGACGACCTCCTCAACCAGGTGAGCTCCAAGTACGCGCTGGTGATCTACGCCGCCAAGCGCGCTCGTCAGATCAACGACTACTACTCACAGCTCGGCGAGGGCCTGCTGGAGTACGTCGGCCCGCTCGTCGAGCCCGGCCCCCGCGAGAAGCCGCTGTCGATCGCCATGCGCGAGATCCAGGGCGGCCCCATCGCCTTCATCACCATCGAGGAGGACGTCGACCGCATGGTCATGACCCCCGGCGCCGCCGCCGGGCAGGCCTTGGCCGCGCTGGCCATTGTCCGGCTCAGAGAAGAGTCGCGAGGGCGGCTCGGGAGCCACTTCGCTCTTCCCGGTTTTCATGGCGCCGTGCTTGGACGCGGAGCCTTGAGCACGCCCGGCCTGGAGGGCTCCGTTGCACTCTGGGAGGCCAGCCTTGCCCGATAGTGGGGCCCACCCTGCCGCCCATCGCCGCAACTCGAGCCACGTCGAACGGCTTGCGGCGTGACACCGGTATTCCTTAACCTCGAATCCGTGGAGCCGGAGTTGGAGACCTCATCCCGCCAGCGAACACCGGAGGACGAAGCGGTCGCATGAGCACGATGGATCTGCACCGACGCGGCTTGCTGCTCACCTCCCTGGCCGGGCTGGCGAGCGTGGCTCATGCCCAGGAGCCGGCATCCCCGACCGCCCGTACGCGGCACGGCCCGGTCCGAGGATATGTCGATCGAGGCGTCCGCGTGTTCAAAGGGGTGCGTTACGGCGCCGACACTGGGTCCCGCCGCTTCCAAGCTCCGCTGCCGCCGCAGCCCTGGACGGAAACGCGCGAGGCTGTCGCCTACGGCCCGTCGGCGCCGCAGTCCTCCGATGAGGAGCGCGAAAGCGAGGACTGCCTGTTCCTGAACGTCTGGACCCCGGGGCTGCGTGACGGCCGCAAGCGCCCTGTGATGGTCTACATCCATGGTGGCGCCTATTCGAACGGGTCAGGCTCCAGCCCTCTGTACGACGGCGTCAACCTGTGCCGCCGGGGCGACGTCGTGGTGGTCACGGTCAATCACCGTCTCAACATCCCCGGCTACCTCTACCTCGCCCGCCTGGGCTCGCCTTCCGACCGCGCCCTGTTCGCCGACAGCGGCAACGCCGGCCAGCTCGACCTGCACCTCGCACTCAGGTGGGTGCGGGACAACATCGCCGAATTCGGCGGGGACCCGAACGGGGTCATGGTGTTCGGGCAGTCCGGCGGGGGCGCCAAGATCGCCACCATGATGGCCACGCCCTCGGCCAAGGGGCTGTTCCACCGCGCGGCGACCATGAGCGGTCAGCAGGTCACGGCTTCGGGCCCGCACAACGCCACCCAGCGGGCGCTTGCGGTGCTGAACCACCTCAACCTCAAACCCGAACAGGCCGGGGAGCTGCGGCGCCTGCGCATCGACCACCTGCTGGAAGCCAACGCCGCGCGCGACCCCATCCTACCCTACGGCGGCGTTTACTTCGGCCCGGTGATGGACGACCGGAACCTGCACCGCCACCCCTTCTACCCGGACGCCGCGCCCCAGGGCCTGAGCATCCCCATGATCATCGGCAACACCCGCGACGAGACCCGCGCCTTCATGGGCGGCGACCCGACCAATTTCGCGGTCACCTGGGACCAGCTTCCGTCCAAGCTGAGCTTCAACAACCTGCGCGTGGACATCGCGCCGGAGGTGATCATCGCCGAGTACCGCCGGCTGTACCCGACCTACTCGCCCAGTGAGGTGCTGTTCGCGGCCACCACCGCCGGCCGCTCGTGGCGCGGCGCGGTGATCGAGGCGGAGGAGCGCGCAAAAGCGGGCGCCCCGGCCTGGGCCTATCAGCTCGACTGGGCCACGCCGCGGGAAGGCGGCAAGTTCGGCGCGCCGCACGGGGCCGACATCCAGCTCGTATTCGACAACACCGACAAGCCCGGCGCGACCGCCGAAGGACCGCAGGCCAGGCCCATGGCCGCGCTGATGAGCGAAACCTTCATCGCCTTCGCCCGGAAGGGCGACCCCAACCATGCCGCCCTTCCGCGCTGGGACCGCTACACCCTGCCCCAGCGGCGGACCCTGGTGTTCGACATCCCGCCGCGCGCCGCAAACGACCCGCGTGGGGCCGAGCGCCGGCTCTTCGCTCGGGTTCCCTACGTTCAGCCCGGCACTTGAGGCCCAGCATGATCTCTCGCCGCCGCCTTCTCGCCGCCTCCGCCGCCCTCGCCGGCCTGGCCGCCGCTCCCGCCTTGGCCCAGGGGCCCGCAGCGCCGGCCGATCGCATCACCACGCTTGGGGCCATGAAGCGGGCCACCCGCTTCATGCTGGAAGAAGCGGCCTACAAGGGCGGCTACGTCTGGTCCTACTTGCCCGATTTTTCGCGCCGCTGGGGCGAGCTGGAAGCCAGCCCCACCATGATCTGGATCCAGCCCCCCGGAACCGGCACGATGGGCCACCTCTACCTGGACGCCTACCACGCCACCGGGGACGAGTTTTACTACCGCACGGCTCAGTCGGTCGCCGGCGCCCTCATCGCCGCCCAGCAGCCTTCGGGAGGCTGGAACTACATCCATGACTTCGGCGGGCCGCAGTCGCTCCAGCGCTGGTACGACACCTACGGCGCCAACGCTTGGCGCATGGAGGAATTCCAGCACGATTGGCGCAACTCAACCTTCGACGACGCTGGCACGTCCGAGGCCATGCAGTTCCTGCTGCGGATCTATCTGGAGAAGCGCGACCGCCGCTACCGCGGACCGCTGGACCGGGCCGTCAAGCTCGTTCTGGACAGCCAGTACCCCAATGGCGGCTGGCCCCAGCGTTATCCGTCGCGCGCGGAATTCAACAAGGGCGGCCGACCCGACTACACCAGCTACGTCACCTTCAACGACGACGTGGCCGGCGAGAATATCAAGTTCCTGGTCATGGTGCGCCAGACGCTCGGGCCCAACCGGCGGATCGACGACGCCATCGCCCGGGCCATGAACAGCTTCGTGGCGCTGCAGCAGCCCATGCCTCAGCCTGCTTGGGGCCTGCAGCACGACCTTCAGGGCCGCCCCGTGGGCGCACGCAGCTATGAGCCCCGCGCCTTCGCGACCCACACCACCGCCGCCAACCTCACCCAGCTCATGAACTTCTACCAGCTGACCGGCGACCCGAAGTTTTTGGCCCGGATCCCCGAGGCGCTGGACTGGCTGGAGAAGGTCAAACTACCGGCGCCGCGGAACGGCCGCAGCCACCCGACCTTTATCGAGATCGGCACCGACCGGCCAATCTACGTCCATCGCCGCGGTTCCAACGTCGTCAACGGCGAGTACTTCTGGGATTACAGCCCGGAGAAGACGCTGGGCCACTACTCCGCCTTCCGGCAGGTGAACCTGGCGGGCCTACGCCAGCGCTATGAGCGCCTGAGGGCCGCGCCGCAGGGGCAGGTCGCGCGCAACTCGCCGCTCCGGAGCACCGGGTTCACCCCCCTGCCCCGCTACTTCGCACTGGAGGACATCGAGACTTCCGACCTGAACGCCGGCCGCAGTCCCGAGGGGCCGGGCCGCGAGGCCGGGGGCCAGTCGGCGGCCCAGCTCATCGCCGGGCTTAACCCCCAAGGCTACTGGCCTACCCCCCTGGTCCAGACCAGCAATCCCTATCGCGGCCCAGGGCCGAAGACGCCGACGCCCGGCGACTACGCCAGCACCTATGTCGGCGACGCGTGGGACACCTCACCCTATCCCGCAACCACGCCCGCCATCGGGATCAGCACCGCGGCCTTCATCCAGAACATGAAGGTCTTGATCCGACATCTTGATCAACTAGGACCTGCCCGTGGCTGACCTTACACGCCGAGCAGCCCTGTCAGCTTGCGCCGCTGCGGCGCTTCCCTTGGAGTCTCGCGCGCAGACCGTGAACTACGCGGACGACCCGGGCGAGGTCCTCCGCCTCTGGCCGGGCCAGGCGCCCGGCGCGCCGGCCCGGCTTCCGACCGAGGTGGTGACCGAACGCAGCGCGACGCCAGCCACGCTGCGTGATCGCTACGTCGAGCACGTGGCGGTTCCGACACTGACGGTGCTTCGTCCGGCCCGGCCGAACGGCGCGGCCATGCTGATCATCCCGGGCGGCGGCTACCAGCGCGTGGTGATCGACAAGGAGGGCTTCGAGACGGCCCGCTGGCTCAACGCGCGCGGCGTCACCGCCTTTGTGCTGCGTTACCGCCTGCCTGGCGACGGCTGGACGCCCCGGGGCGAGGCCCCGCTCCAGGACGCCCAGCGGGCGGTGCGCCTGCTGCGCCAAGGCGCCGCCTCGCTTCGCATCGATCCGGGCCGCGTCGCGGTGCTCGGATTCTCGGCGGGCGGTCACCTGGCCGCCTCCCTGGCGACCCGCCACGCCGCCCCGACCTATGCTTCCGTAGACGCGGCGGACGCCCTGACCGCCCGCCCGGACTTGGCCGTTCTGGGCTACCCCGTCATCCTGATGGAGGGCCCGGCCGTCCACGCTGGCTCCCGCACCCAGTTGCTGGGCTCCTCTCCCTCGGCCGAACGCATCGGGGCGGCCACGCCCAGCCTGACGGTGGGACCTCAGACCCCGCCCACCCTGATCCTCCATGCCGCCGATGACGCGTCGGTGCCTGTAGAGAACGCCCTGGCCATGTTCACCGCCCTTCGCGCCGCCGGTCGCCAGGCGGAACTCCACGTGTTCGAGGAAGGCGGCCACGGCTTCGGTCTGCGCGCCATCGCCGGCAAGCCGGTCGCGGCCTGGCCCGACCTCATGCTGACCTGGCTCAACCGCCACGGCTACAGCGATCCTGCCCTTCGGAGCCCCGCATGATCCGCCCCCTCCCGCTCGCTCTGGCTCTGCTCGTCGCGGCGCCCGCCGCCGCCCAGCAGATCCCTGGCCCCTATGGGCCCACCGTCACCTTGGCCCAGGCCGAACGGGCGATCGACGCCGCCCGGGCCGAAGCCGCCCGCCGAGGCTTCACCATGAGCTTCGCCGTGGTCGACCCCGCCGGGGAACTGATCTCGTTCGAGAAGATGGACGGAACCCAGAACGGCTCGACGGAGGTGGCGCTGGCCAAGGCGCGCAGCTCGGCCCGCTTCCGACGCCCGACTAAGGCCTGGTCCGATCAGGTCGCCGCGGGGCGCACGGCCGTCCTGTCCCTGCCCGGCATGATCGCCATCGAAGGCGGTCTTCCCATGCTGGCGAACGGACGTGTGATGGGCGCCCTGGGCGTCAGCGGCGGCACGTCCGAGGAGGACGGCCAGGTCGCGGCCGTCGGACTGGCCGCCCTGCGGTGACCGGCCGGGTCGTCTGCTTCGGCGAGCTCCTGCTCCGGCTCGCGGCCCCTGGTCGCGAGTTCCTGCTGCAGACGCCTCGGCTCGACGTCTACTACGGCGGCGCGGAGGCCAATGTCGCCGTCTCCCTAAGCCGGTTCGGCCACCCGGCCGCGATCGTCAGCGTGATCCCCGACAACCACCTGGCCCACGCCGCTCTGGGAGAGCTGCGGCGCTGGGGCGTCGACACCTCGCGCGTGGTGGAGGGCTCTGGCCGCATGGGGCTCTACTTCCTCGAGACCGGCGCCATCCACCGCCCGTCCGACATCCTCTACGATCGGGCCGACACCGCCTTCGCCCGTGCGCCCGCGGACGCGGTCAACTGGACCCAGGCCCTAGCCGGGGCCGACCGCCTCCATGTCTCAGGCGCCAGCGCCGCCGTCAGCGCCGCCGCCGCGGAGGCCGTCGTCCGCGCCGCCGAGGCCGCCCGGGCCGCGGGCGTCCCCGTTTCGGTGGACTGCAACTACCGCCAGAAACTGTGGGAGGCGTGGAGCGGCGACGCTCCCGCGGTGCTCCGCCGCCTGCTCAGCGCTGCCGACGTGGTGTTCGGCGACCATCGCGACTTCGGTCTGGTGCTCGGCCGCGACATCCCCAGCAGGGAAGCCGGCGCCGAGGCCGCCTTCCAGGCCTTTCCCGGCCTCCGCTGGATCGCATCCACCTCGCGCGAACAGCTCAGCGTCGATCACCACGCCCTGTCCGGCTTTGTCTTCAACCGCGAGGGCGCCTGGACGACGCCCACCTACACCGTGACGCCCATCGTGGACCGCATCGGTGGGGGCGACGCCTACGCGGCCGGCGTCCTCCATGGCCTGCTCACCGGGCTGGACGAGCAGGCCACGGCCCGGTTCGCGATCGCAGCCGCCTGCATCAAGCACTCCACCCCGGGCGACTTCAATCTCGCCAGCGCCACCGATGTGGAGGGCTTCCACGGCGCCGGATTGGACGTCAAGCGCTGAAGACCTGAGCGGCCCCGGCCACCCGCCCGCAACGCCGCCAGTGACGTGGACGGCGCCATTCCGGCGGGCGACGCCCCGCAATGGACCTATGACGGGCCGAGCCTCTTCTTGCACCACGCCCTCTTCGCCGAACCGAGCTTCCTAGGCTCCGCGACGTCCTCATCCAGCCTACCAGAGCTCATCCACCGCCGGAGACGCCCACATCTGCATGTCGCGTCGGTTCGCGCGGATGCCGCCGTACTCCAAGACCCGGCTGGGCGCATGGTAGCCGTGCTGAAGCCTGTTACCCTCCGCGATGGCGCCATCCACGTCGTAGTTCGCGCCTTGCGGACGGGTGTGCAGCACCGAAACCTTGTCGATGATCGCCATCCGGTTCAATGGCTCGCCCAGCAGCTTGGGCCAGACGTTGTCGGCCCCGAAGCCGCTCTGCGTCTCGCCGAAGGTCCCCACGCAGGTCAGCAGCGCGTCGCGCGAGAACACGGGCATCATCACCTCCACGAAGGACACGTAGCGGAGCAGGAAGCGCTCGTTACGTCGCGTGATCGGGTGAGCGACGTGCACGCCCGCCGGGTCCAGCGACGGCTGCGCCAAGTCAAGCCCGAACCGCCGGCAGATGGCGAACAACTGGTTCAGGTCCCGCCAGCTCATCATCAGGTCGTCGTCAGGCAGGGTGATGTAGTCGTAATTCCAGAGCGGGCTGCCCTTGTGCAGCAATTGGTGAAGCGCCTCGAGCTTCATGCCTTTGTGATGGACCTGGTACTCGGCGACCTCGTCGTGCCCGAAATTCTCCTTGGCCGCATAGGAGCTGAGGCAGAGGTCCCAGCTGCGGTCCTCGTCGGTGATGTCCCGCGGCCACTGCGTGTGCAGCGAACGTTCATTGGCCCGCAGCACCACAAGATTGCGCCGTTTGGTCGCCGGTGGGCGGTGGATCAGCTCCAACCCCTCGCCACTGGGCGCCAGCCCGCCGCCAGTCGCAACTTCCCGCAGCACATGGCGGGCCAGGCCCAACGGTTGTCGGAACTCTCCGGCTAGGGCGAACCGCCCCTCCGCGTCCAGAAAGGCCTGGTCGAACTTGGTCGAAATCCGGTCGAACCGGTCCAGAAACTGGAGCTGCCCGTCCACCACCCGCCAGCGGGCCTCGTTGTCGCCCAGCTCGCCCGCGACATCCCCGTTGGGCAGCAGCTTCACGTAGTTGGCGTAGGGAGGCCGGTCCACCGGCCCGAAGCGCCACGCGCGCTGGGCCAGGTCCGCCTCGGTCCAATGGTGCGCCGCCACCCGTGTCAGCCCCTGGAGCTGGTCCGTCATCTCGTCGTCCTGTCCGAGAGACGCCGTTTTGACCCTCTCGGCTGCCGCTGCGTCAAGCGCCCGCGCCTGCATGGCTTCCAGGTCCTTGGGGAATTCCGGCGGAGGCGAGCCCTGCGCCGGTCGCCCTCGCCCAACCTCGTCAGCGGATCACCCGGGCGCCCTTGCCCTTCATCACCGCCTCGACCTCCTTGCGGTTGACCATGGAGGTGTCGCCGGGCGTGGTCATGGCCAAGGCCCCGTGCGCCGCGCCGTACTCCACAGCGGCCTGGGGTCCCAGGCCTTCCATGAAGCCGAAAGCCAGGCCGGAGGCGAAGCCGTCGCCGCCGCCCACCCGGTCGTAGATCTCCAGGTTCTCGCGCATGACGGACTGATAGAACTCCCCGCCCGCCCAGATGATCGCCGACCAGTCGTTGAAGGTCGCCGTCCGGGCGTTGCGCAGGGTGGTCGCCGCCACCTTGAAGTTGGGAAACTCGCTAACGGCCGTCTGGATCATCTTCTTGAAGTTGGCCGGGTCGATGGACGAGATGTGCTCGTCCAGCCCCTCCACCTCGAAGCCGAGCCAGGCGGTGAAGTCCTCCTCGTTGCCGATCATGACATCGACGTACTGGGCGATGTTGCGGTTGATCTTCTGGGCGCCTTCCTTGCCGCCCTGGCTCTTCCAGAGGCTGGGGCGATAGTTGAGGTCGTAGCTGATGATCGTGCCGTATTTCCGGGCGACTTCAACGGCTTCGATCACGGCCTCTGAGGTGTTGGGCGCCAGGGCGGCGAAGATGCCCCCGGTGTGGAACCAGCGCACGCCCTCCTCGCCGAACAGCTTCTCCCAGTTGATCTCGCCGGGCCGGATCTGACTGGCCGCCGAGTGTCCCCGGTCGGCGGCGCCCAGCGCGGCGCGGATCCCGAAACCCTTCTCGGTGAAGTTCAAGCCGACCCGAGTGTTGCGGCCGAGGCCGTCGAACTCGCGCCAGACCACGTGGCTCATGTCCACGCCGCCCTGCATGATGAAATCCTCCACCAGCCAGCCCAGATCGTTGATCGGCAGGGCCGTGGCGACCGTGGCGCGCTTGCCCCAACATTTGCGCATGGCGCGCGCGACATTGTACTCGCCGCCGCCCTCCCAGACGGTGAACTGGCGCGCATTGCGAACGCGTCCGACGCCCGGATCAAAACGCAGCATCACCTCGCCGAAGCTGGCGCAGTCCCACCTGCATTCGCTCTCAGGCCGGACGCTCAGAACATTGTCGTTCTCGGCCATTACGCCCTCCCCTTGATCGTCTTGATGAGCTGGACGGTGTCGCGCACGCGGCGCTCGATGCCGTCGTAGTCCTTGGCCTCCAGCATCTCCTTGGTGACCAGGTTGGAGCCGATCCCGCACGCCACTATGCCCGCGCCGAACCACTTGCGCAGGCTCTCCTCCGAGGCGTCCACCCCACCCGTGGGCATGATCTTGGTCCAGGGCATGGGCCCCAGGACGTTCTTGACGAAGTCCGGGCCGCCCACGGACGATCCGGGGAAGACCTTCACGATCTCGCAGCCCAGCTCCTGGGCGTAGGAGATCTCGGAGGCGCTGCCGCACCCTGGGCTGTAGGGGATCATGCGCCGGTTGCAGACCTTGGCCACATCGGCGTTCAGGATCGGTCCAACCACGAACTTCGCCCCGTTGGCGATGTAGATGCCGGCCGTGGGGCCATCGACGATCGATCCCACCCCCATGATGACGCTGGGGTCCGCCCGGGCGAAGTGACGGGTCACCTCCAGGAACACGTGGCTGGCGAAGTCGCCGCGGTTGGTGAACTCGATGCACTTGGCCCCGCCGTTCGCGCAGGCTTGGATGACCTGCGTGCAGACCTCCACATCCGGATGGTAGAAGACGGGGATCACCCCCTGCTCCTCCATCGCCTGCAAGACCGTCATCCGGTCCTTGACCATGCCGCTCTCCCTGTCCCTGCGGCGCAGCCGCGTGCGGTGAATCCTAAGTCGAGGGCCGCTCTCACGGCCCGCTTCAGGCGGCGCAGGCGGGTATCACCGCGCCAGCCAACCCCCGTCGACGGGCAGAACCACGCCGTTGACATAGTCCGACGCCCGCGAGGCCAGGAACACCGCCGCCCCGCCGATGTCGCTGGGCTTGCCCCAGCGCCCGGCCGGGATGCGCTCCAGAATGGCCCGGTTGCGGTTCTCGTCGGCGCGCAGAGCTTCGGTGTTGTTGGTGTCGAAATAGCCGGGCGCGATGGCGTTGACGCTGAGGTTCTTGGACGCCCATTCATTGGCCAGGATCTTGGTCAGCCCCGCCACCCCGCTCTTGCTGGCCGTATAGGACGGCACGCGGATCCCGCCCTGAAAGCTCAGCAGGCTGGCGATGTTGATGATCTTGCCGCCGCCGGCCGGGATCATGCGTCGCGCCGCCGCCTGGCTCAGGAAGAACACCGTCTTCAGATTGGTGTTCATCACCGCATCCCAGTCGGCCTCGGTGAAGTCGATGCAATCCGCCCGGCGGATGATCCCGGCGTTGTTCACCAGGATGTCCAGCCGACCCATCTGCTCGATGCACTCGGCCAGCACCCGATCCACAGGTTCGATCGAGCCTAGGTCCGCGCGGATGGAGCGGAACCGTCGACCGGTGGCTTCCACGGCCTGGCCGGTGTCGGTGGGCTCTGACCGGCCCACGGCGACCACGTCCGCTCCGGCTTGGGCGAGCGCGATGGCGATCCCCTGCCCGATCCCCGTATTCGCCCCGGTGACCATGGCCACACGGCCCTGCAGGCTGAAGAGGTCCTGCATGCCCGCTACTTCAACTGGCAGATGTCGAGGACGTTCATATCCGTGTAGTCGAGGTTCTCTCCCCCCATGGCCCAGATGAAACCGTAGGCCGCGGTGCCCGAACCCATGTGGATGGACCACGGCGGTGAAATCACCGCCTCCCCGTCCTCGATCACGATATGCCGCGCCTTGTCCGGCTCGCCCATGAAGTGGAAGACGCGGTCGTTTTCGCCGAGGCCAAAGTAGAAATACACTTCCGACCGACGGTCGTGCAGGTGCGGCGGCATGGTGTTCCACACGCTCCCGGGCTTGAGCAAGGTCAGGCCCAGCAGCAGTTGCGCCGACTTCACCGTGGCCGGCACGACATACTGATAGATGGTCCGCTCGTTGGATTGCTCCAGCGAGCCCCGCTCGAGCGGCACGGCCTGATCGATGGAGATCTTGGTGGTCTGATAGCTCGAGTGCGCCAGGGTCGAGATCAGGTAGAACCGGGCCGGGCTTGCCGCGTCGCTGCTTTCGAACCGAACCTCGGCGGCGCCCGCGGCGATGTACAGGCCGTCCAGCCGCCTCAATTCGTAGGTCGTACCGTCCACCGTCACGCGACCGTCGCCCGCGCCGACGTTGATGACGCCCATCTCGCGCCGTTGCAGGAAAGGCTGACCGTTCAGCGAGGCCGGCTCCTGCTGCACGGGCAGGCTCACGGGGCCGCTCACCGGAGCCGCGCCGCCGATCACCATCCGCTCATTGTGAGTGTAGTTGAGGCTCACCCGATCGGGCTGGAACAGGCCGCTCACAAGATAGCGATCGCGCAACTCGTCGTTGCTGGCCGAACGCATCATGTCGGGATGGGTGGCCTGATAGGTCCTGTCGTACACCATGCGCTCCTGGATCGATGTTAGGCTGACAGGGCCAGCCGGGGCGGCTCGGCCCGGTCGAGCTTGTAGGCTTGTTTCGGGAGGTTGTAGGCGAGGTCCAGGGCGACCTCGTGGGCCTCGTCCTCGTCCAGACGGTGCTCGGTGACCAGGCGGGCGAGGAAGGCGCAGTCCACCCGCCGGGCCACGTCGTGGCGCGCTGGAATAGACAGAAAGGCGCGCGTGTCGTCGTTGAACCCCACGGTGTTGTAGAAGCCCGCCGTCTCCGTGGTCTGCTCGCGGAAGCGGCGCATGCCTTCGGGGCTGTCATGGAACCACCAGGCGGGGCCCAGCCTCAGCACGGGATAGTGCCCGGCCAGCGGCGCCAGCTCCCGGCTATAGCTTGTCTCGTCCAGGGTGAAGACGATCACCGAAAGCAGCGGGTCGTTGCCGAAGCGATCGAGCAAGGGTTTGAGCGCGCGCACATATTCGGTCGGCTGAGGGATGTCGGCCCCCTTGTCGCGGCCGTACTGCTGATGGATCAGCCGGTTGTGGTTGCGGAACGACCCGGGATGGATCTGCATCACCAGGCCGTCCTCCAGGCTCATGCGAGCCATCTCGGTCAGCATCTGCGCCCGAAACAGCTCGGCCTCGGCCGGCGTGAAGCTTCCGCCCACGATGCGTTGGAACAGGCTTTCGGCTTCGAGGTCGGAGAGATCGGCCGTCGCCGCCGTGGGGTGCCCGTGATCGCTTGAGGTCGCGCCCGCTTCGATGAAGTGAGACCGGCGGATGCGGTGCGCCTTGAGATATCCCTGCCAGGAATGGACGTCCTCGCCGGTGAAGCTGGCGAAGCGCTCCATGGCGCTGGCGAAGTCCTCATGCTCGGCGTCGACCACCGGATCGGGCCGGTAGGCCGTGATCACCCGCCCGCTCCAACCGCTCTCGCGGATCGCCTGGTGATGCTCCAGGCTGTCGCTGGGCGACTCGGTCGTGGCCAGCGCCTCGATCCTGAAGCGGTCGAACAGGGCGCGCGGACGGAAGGCGTCGGTTCGCAGCTTGTCGCCGATCACATCGAAATAGTGGTCCGCCGTTTGTTCGCTAAGCGCGACCTCGATGCCGAACACCTGCGCGAAGACGTGATTGAGCCAGAGCGTGGACGGCGTGCCCCGGAACAGGCGGTAGTTGCTGGCGAACAGCCGCCAGGCTTGGCGCGGGTCCGCCCGCTCCGCCGGGCCCTTGCCCGGCACGCGCAGGCGGTCCAACGGCACGCCCTGGCTGTAGAGCATGCGGTAAAGGTAGTGGTCCGGCGCTAGCAGCAGGTCGGCGGCATCCGGAAACGGCGCGTTCGCGGCGAACCAGCGGGGGTCGGTGTGCCCGTGCGGACTGATGATCGGCAGGTCCCGCACCGAGGCGAAAAGCCGGCGGGCGACGCTCCGCACCGACGCTTCGGCCGGGAAGAGCCGGTCTTCGTCCAGAATAAGCGGCTTGACCATTGAAGAGCTCCCTCCGCGCGTTTCGGTAACCGGTGTCATGGGGGTGCACAAGCCTGCTTCGCAGTCAGAGCGGGTCCGGCGACGCGGTTGACCGCCGCTCCACCAGCTTGGGAAACACCTCGCCGTCGTCTTGGGTCCGCTCCTTCTTGTCGAGGGCGCGCTCCAGCAGCTTCTCCGCCGCGATCCGACCCATGTCCCGGATCGGCAGGCGAACGCTGGTGAGCGGGGGCCAGACCCGCTCGGCCAGCGGGCTGTCATCGAAACCCACCACCGACAGGTCACGCGGTATCTCCAGCCCCGCGTCCCGAGCCGCCTTGTACACGCCAGCGGCCATCTCATCGTTGCCGGTGAAGATAGCGGTCGGCGGCGAGCCCATGGCCAGCAGGTCCCTGGCGCAGGCCACGCCCGACTCGAAAGTATAGGCTCCTTCCCTCCGGTACTCGGGCCTGAGCTCGAGCCCCCGTTCGGCCAAGCCGCCGGCGAACCCGCGTCCGCGCTCGTGCGAGGATTTGAAGGTGGAAGGGCCGGAGATGAAGGCGATCCGCTGGTGGCCCGCGTCGGCCAGGTGTCTGGCGGCTTCGGCGGCGCCCTCGCTGTCGTGGGTCACGAGCATGCATTCCGGGGCGTCAAAGGCCACGGAGGCGATCCGGACGTAAGGACATTCGACTTCGGTCAGCAGCTGCGCCACGCGCTCGTCCTCGGAAACCGAGGGCGGCAGCACCACCCCGAAAAGCTTCTGCCGTTGGACGAAGTTGCGCACGTCGGTCAGGAAGTTGGGCGCCCGGCGATCGCAGGGATGCACCACCAGCTCATAGCCGGAACCCCGAACGGCGTTCAAAATGCCCTGCTGCATGTCGATCACGTACTGCGGATTGGGGTTGTCGTAGATCAGCCCGATCAGGAACGACTTGCGGAAGGCCAGGCCGCGCGCCTGGGGGTCCGGAGCGTAGCCGTACCGTTTGATGACGGCCTCGACCTTGCTGCGCGTGTCGTCCTTCACCGAGGGGGACTTGTTGATGACCCGCGACACGGTCTTCTTCGAGACTCGAGCCAGCCGGGCCACGTCGTTGATGGTCGGACGCCGACCCGCCGCCTTGAACTCGTCCTCTCCCTCGTCGTCCGATCCGGCGATGGTCGCAGGGTCAAAAGCCGTTCGGGTCACGGACTCTCCTCAGCACTTGCCCGGCCATCTAGACACCTCCAGCTTCAAGCGCCACTTGCCTGACTGTTGACACCGGTGGTCAAGATGCTCCCTCTCGAACGCGACAACGGCATGAAAGACGGTCAGATCTCCACCGAAGCCCTGCATCGCGTGGCTCCCGAGGACGACGTCGCCACGGCTCTGCGCCCGCTGCAATCCGGCGAGGCGGTGAGCCTGGGGGGCGAGGTGGTCACTTTGCGCGAAGCGGTCCCCTTTGGACACAAGGCGGCCGTGCGCGGGGTCGCCGCCGGGCAGCTCGTCCGGAAATACGGCTGGCCCATCGGACGGGCCACGCGGGACATCGCGCCCGGCGACCATGTGCACACGCACAACCTGCAGACGGACCTGTCAGGTCTGGACCAGTATTCCTTCGAGGCGCCGTCCTCGGCCCTGGCGACCGGCGCCGACGCCCAGCCCGCCTTCATGGGCTACAGGCGCTCCAATGGGCGGGTCGGCACCCGCAACGAGATCTGGATCCTGTGCACGGTAGGCTGCGTGGCGCGCACCGCCCAGCGGATCGCACAGGCCGCTTCGGAGCGCTTCAAGGGTCGCACGGACGGGATCTACGCCTTTACCCATCCGTTCGGCTGCTCCCAGCTTGGGGACGACCTGGACAACACGCGACGCGTGATCGCCGCCCTGGCCTCGCACCCGAACGCGGGGGGCGTGCTGATCCTGGGACTCGGATGCGAGAACAATCAACTGGACCAGCTGCTGGCGAGCGCGCCCGGGATCGATCGCGAGCGGCTGCGGGCCTTCAGCGCTCAGCTCTCCGAGGACGAGATCGAGGACGGACTGGCCGCGGTGGAGGCGCTCGTAGAGCGGGCGGAGCTCGATCGGCGCGAACCCTGCCCGCTTTCGGACCTGGTGGTCGGCCTGAAGTGCGGCGGCTCCGACGGGTTCAGCGGCATGACGGCCAATCCGCTCGTGGGCCGGATCGCCGACGCCGTGGCCGAGGCGGGCGGCACGCCCGTGCTCACCGAGATTCCCGAGATCTTCGGGGCCGAGCGACTGCTCATGGCTCGGGCCACGCACGAGGGCGTGTTTGACGGCATCGTCTCGGTGGTGAACGACTTCAAGAGCTATTTCCTCGATCACGGCCAGGCGGTGCATGAGAACCCCTCCCCGGGCAATGTCGCCGGCGGCATCACCACGCTCGAGGAGAAGTCGCTGGGCGCCGTGCAGAAGGCGGGTCGGGCGCCCGTGGCCCAGGTTCTTCGATACGGCGAGGTCGTGCAGGATCATGGCCTGACCCTTTTGGAGGCGCCTGGCAACGACGCGGTCTCCTGCACGGCGCTCACGGCGGCCGGCGCGACGGTGATCCTTTTCACCACCGGCCGCGGGACGCCGCTCGGCTTTCCAGCGCCCACCCTGAAGATCGCCTCCAACACGGCTTTGGCCGAGCGCAAGGCGCACTGGATCGACTTCGACGCGGGCGCCGTCCTCTCCGGAGGGGGCCTGGACGGCACGGCGGGCCATCTACTCGCCCTCCTGCTGGAGACCGCCTCGGGCAAGCCCACCCGCGCGGAGCTGAACGGCGAACGCGAAATCGCGATCTGGAAAAGCGGCGTGACCCTTTGACGACATCCCGGCTGTCCGACGCGACGCTTGAGCACGCAAAGGCGGCGGTGCTCCGGCCCGCCTATGAGCGCTCGAACCTGCGCATCGGGGTGGTGCACTTCGGCCCCGGCGCCTTTCACCGGGCGCACCAGGCCTATTACTTCGACGCCTTGCTGGGCAAGGATGCATCCTGGGCGATCAGCGCCGTTTCCTTGCGTAGCCCGGGCGTGCGGGACGCGCTGAAGCCCCAGGACGGGCTCTACACCCTGGCGGCGCTGGATCGGCGAACCGAGTTCCGCATTATCGGGGCGATCAAGGAACTGCTGGTCGCGCCCGAGGAGCCCGAGGCGGTTCTGGCCCGCCTCGCCTCCCCTGAGGTGCGCGCGGTCACCATCACCGTCACGGAAAAGGGCTACTGCCTGAACGCCGGGGGCGAGCTCGATCTGGCCCACCCGGACGTCGTACGCGATCTCGCCCGCCCCGACCTCCCGTGCAGCCTGATCGGCTGGTTGGTCGAGGGGCTGCGCCGTCGCCGCCAATCCGGGATCGCCGGCCTGACGGTGATCAGCTGCGACAACCTCGTCGACAACGGCGCCCGGCTCGGCCGCGCCGTGGTGCGGCTGGCGGCGGAGCGCGACACGGCCTTGGCGAGCTGGATCGAAGCGGAGGTGCGTTTTCCGCGCACCATGGTGGACAGCATCACCCCCGCGACCGAAGACGCGCTCAGGGCGCGGGTGCAGGCCGAACTCGGGCTCGAGGACACCTGGCCGATCCAACGCGAGGCCTTCACCCAATGGGTCGTCCAGGACGCCATGCGCGCCGACGGGCCGGACCTGTCCTCGGTCGGGGTCACCATCACCGACGACGTGACTGGTTACGAGCGCGCCAAGCTGCGGCTGCTCAACGGGGCGCACTCCACGCTCGCCTACTGCGGGCTGCTCGCCGGCCACGAGACCGTCGCCCGGGCCATGGCGGACCCGGCGCTCGCGCGCCTGGTCGAAACGCTGATGCGCGACGACATCGCGCCGACCCTGACGCCGCCCCGGGAACTGGACCTGGACGGCTACATCCAGGCCATCCTGAACCGCTTCCGCAATCCGGAGATCCGGCACAACCTGTCCCAGATCGCCTGGGACGGGTCGCAGAAGCTGCCCTTCCGCATCCTCGGCACGGTTCGTGACGCCCTGGCCGCCGGCCGGCCGCTCGATCGTCTGGTCCTCCCGCTCGCGGCCTGGATGCAGTTCGTCCGGGGTGCGGCCCACCGGGGCGTTCCCCTGGTCGATCCTCTCGCGGAACGGCTGGCCGCGCTTGGTCGAGCGTGCACGGGGATCGCGGCCGAAGACGTCCACCGGTTTCTGGCGCTGGACGCCGTCTTTCCACCGGAACTGGCCGCGGCCCAGCGGTTCCGAACCGCAATGGAGAAGGCCTATGCGGAGCTCCAGCCAAGCTGACCGCGTTCGCCGTTTCAGCCGCACGGCGAAATTGACACCGGTTTCCGACTGTCACAGTCTGGCTTGGCGGGGTAAAGGCCGCCGCGTCGGCTGATTGACAGCTTCCCCCCTGGCTGGAGAGAGATCGTGACCCCCGCTTCAGCGAGATTGTCCATCTTTGATCCGCAGGAGACTGCGGGGCGATTCGTGAACGCCCGCCGCCGCGCGACCGCGCTGCCCGGTTATCCCGGCCGCCTCCCCGCGAACCTGGATGAGGCCTATGCCTGCCAGGACGCCGCCATCGCGCTGTGGCCCGACGCGATCGTGGGCTGGAAGGTCGGACGCATCCCGCCCCACCGAGTGGACGAGTTCGGGGCGGAGCGATTGGCGGGCCCCATCTTCGCCGGGAATGTCTGGCCGCTGTCTCCATTGGTCAGCGTTCCGCTGATCGAGAACGGGTTCGGCGCGGTAGAAGCCGAATATGTGTTCCGCCTGGGCGCCGACACCCCTGCGAACAAGCTCGAGTGGACCTTCGCCGAGGTTCAGGCGCTCGAAGGCGAGTTGCACATCGGCGTCGAGATCGCCGGAAGCCCGCTCAGCACCATCAACGAGCTTGGGCCGGCCGTGGTCGTCTCCGACTTCGGCAACAACGCAGGGCTGATCCTGGGTCCTGTGATCCAGGATTGGCGAAGCCGGATGGATGAGCTCAGCTGTGAAACCTTCATCGAAGGCCGCTCGGTCGGGAAAGGCGGCGCCGCCTCCATCCCCGGCTCTCCGCTGGCGGCGGTCCGCTTTCTTCTCGAGAACACGGGCCGGCGAGGCCGCCCCCTGAAGAAGGGCGACCTCGTGTCCACCGGGGCCGCCACCGGCATCCACGATTTCAAGCCGGGCCAAGCCGCACGCGTCGATTTCGGCGTCGACGGCGCGATTGAGTGCAAAGGCGTCCAAGCGGCCGGATGAGCCGCAAGACGCGAAGGGAAACGCCGGGTGCGCCCGGTTGAGGGAGGGTCAGGTCATGACTGAGACTGCAGGCGCCGCGCCGATCGGGGCGACCGCGGCCGCCGGAGGGCGGATAGGCCGCTATCGCTGGCTGATCGTCAGCCTGCTGTTCGCGGCCATGGTGATCAACTACGTCGATCGGCAAACGATCAGCGTCCTCAAGCCCACCCTCCAGGATGAGTTCGGCTGGAGCGAGACCGACTACGCCAACATCGTTTTCTGGTTCCAGGCCGCCTATGCCGGCTCCTATCTCCTGTTTGGCCGGTTCGTGGACCGAGTCGGCGCCCGGGTCGGGTTCGGGATCGCCTTCGCCATCTGGCAGGTGGCCCACATCTTCCACGCGGCGGCGCGCAGCCAGGCGAATTTCATCGTGGCCCGGATGGCTCTGGGCATCGGCGAAGGCGGCGGCTTTCCGGGCGGCATCAAGGCCGTCTCCGAGTGGTTCCCCAAGAAGGAGCGCGCCTTCGCGACCGGCTTGTTTAACGCCGGCACCAATATCGGGGCCATCGTCACACCCCTGGTCGTGCCGGCGATCACCCTGGCGCCCCTGTTCGGCGGCAGCGTCGCCGATCCCGCCTGGGAGATGGCCTTCATCATCACGGGTCTCGCCGGGATGATCTGGCTGCCGATCTGGCTGCTCGTTTACCGTCGCCCCCGCGAGCAGAAGCGGGTCACCGCCAACGAACTCGCCTGGATCGAACAGGATCCGGCGGATCCGCCCGGCCGGATCGGCTGGGCCAAGCTGCTGACCGTCAAGGAGACCTGGGCCTACGCCCTGGGCAAGTTCCTGATCGATCCGATCTGGTGGTTCTTCCTGTTCTGGCTGCCCGGCTTCCTGCAGGATCGCTACGGCCTGGACCTGCGCACCTTCGGCCCCCCCCTGGTGGCTATCTACCTGCTGTCCGACGTCGGCAGCATCGGCGGCGGCTGGCTGTCCTCGCGTTTCCTCAAGGCCGGCATGTCGCTCAACAAGGCGCGCAAGCTGACCATGTTGATCTGCGCGCTCGCAGTGCTCCCGGTGGCCTTCGCCTCCTACGCCGACAACGTCTGGCTGGCGGTGCTGATCATCGGCGTGGCGACGGCCGCCCACCAGGGCTTCTCGGCCAACCTTTACACCCTGCCGTCCGACGTCTTCCCCCGAGCGGCGGTGGGATCGGTGGTCGGGATCGGCGGCGCCTTGGGCGGCGTCGGCGGCATGGTCTTCGCCAAGTACACCGGGCAGGTGCTGGATCGGATCGGCTCCTACACGCCCATCTTCATCGTGGCCGCCTCCGCTTACCTGCTCGCACTGCTGGTCGTGCACCTGCTGTCGCCGCGGTACGACCCAGCCAAGGTGGACGCGTCCTGAGGTTTCGCACACGAAACCGCCGCTGGGCTCGGCCCGGCGGCGGCGTTCGCCTCCTCCGAAGCGGACCGATCGGAGCTCACGACCGAAGACGCGCGCCCAGAAAGCTAGGCGCGGCTCCGCATCAGAGGACGAAGCCGCTTGGGGAGGCCGCCCCGACGATCTCCAGGCGGAAGTCTGCGATCAGGTCGCCGTTCACGTCCAGGGACAGAGTGGTGAGGTTCGACCCCGCGTCGAAGTTCAGCACCGCCTCGCCCGCCCGGCCGGTGAAAGCACCCGTGAATGTGAAGGCCTGATCGCCGGCGGTGAAGATGTCCGCGTCGATCCGGGTGAGGTCGATCCGGTCGCCAGCCGCCGCGTCGAAGTCGCCGATCCTGTCTCGGCCGCTGTCGGGCGAGTCCGACAGGGCGCTGAAGATAAACAGATCCGCCCCGCCCTGGCCGAACATCAGGTCGGCCCCCTCCCCGCCGATCAGGATGTCGTCGCCCGCGTCCCCGAACAGCGTGTCGCGCCCCGCGCCGCCTTCGAGAAAGTCGTCGCCGTCCTGGCCGCCCATCAGGTCGTCGCCGTCCTGGCCATGGAGCCGGTCGGCGTCGCCCCCGCCGACTAAGGTGTCGTTCCCGCCGTCGCCGAAGAGGTTATCCCGCCCGGCGCCGCCGTCCAGGAAGTCGTCGCCGTCCTGGCCGCCCATCCGGTCGTCGCCGTCCTGGCCGTGAAGCCGGTCGTTGTCCGTGCCGCCCACCACCAAGTCGTTTCCGGCGTCGCCGAACAGCTCGTCGCGCCCGTTCCCGCCGTCCAGGAAGTCGTCGCCGTCCTGGCCGCCCATCCGGTCGTCGCCCTCGCCGCCCCGAAGCGCGTCTCGCCCGTCGCCGCCTTCCAGGAGGTCGTCTCCACCCTGGCCCAGGAGTTCGTCGTCGCCAGCGCCGCCCTGCAGGCGATTGTTGGCCCCGTTCCCGCTCAGCCGGTCGTTGGCGAAACCGCCCACCGCGTCTTCGATGGTCACTCCCAAGGCGATGGAGATGTTGTTGGTCATCTCATGCGAGTCGCTGAAGGCGCCCGGATTGAGGTCGAGATTCACCCGGAAGGCGGTCTGGGAGAAGTCGAGGCGATCGACACCGCCCGCGTCCCAGATCGTGAAAATGGGCGTGGTGTTCTGGTTGAAGTCGAACGGCGTCCGGCCGGCGGTGCTGTTGTAGCCGTAGACGGTGTCGCCCGTCCGGGTGTTCATGTTGGCGCCATAGAGCGCCTGCAGGGCGGCCACGTCATGGAGCAGCGGCGTGGCGCCCGAGTACAGCCCGCCCCGAGAGTCGGCCATATGGTCCGAGCCCGTATTGCTGGCCGAGAAGTAGGACATGATGCTGAACTGGCGGCTGTCCTGGGCGTACTCGGCGTTCGTCGCGTAGGTGATCGGCTGGCCGTTCGCGTTGTAGTTCCCCGGGTGCGGCAGCCCCAGGGTGTGCAGCTGCTCGTGCATCAGCGCCTGGAAATTGTAGCCGCCGGCGAACCACTGGCGGCTCGCCTGGGCGGCGTCGCTGACCCAAACGTCACCCGCGACGGTGGTCCGCCGACCGCCCTCGTGCGTGCCCCGGGTGTAGCGGATGGCGTGGCCCCATTCGAAACTGGGCGCGGCCGAGTCCTTGCCGAAGTAGATCTTGTCGCTGACGTTGGTCGAACGGCCGTCGTCAGCAACCTCCACGAAGCTCAGGTTCACGAGATCGCTGATCAGGTCGAAGCCGAGCCGGGTGTGAGCGCGTTCGATCTCGGAAAACGCCACGAAGCTGATATTCTCGGCTGCACCTGCCGGTTTGGCGTCGCGAAAAGCGAACTGGATGGTGGAGCCGGGCAGCCAGGCCGCGTTCGAGCGCAGGAAGTTGTTCACCACCTGATCGGTGGAGAAGATCGGCTTGCTGCCGTTCAGCCCCGAGAGTCCGTCCCCCGCCGCTTCGGCCCCTTCGGCCGCTTGCGCGCAGGCCGCGCACCCGCAGCCCGGCTCCCGGACGGCGCCGTCGTGAACGGCGGCCGCGTTGGAGGCGCCCGGGAGATCGCCAGCGCCGGTTCCGATATCGAAGAGCGTCGTCACCTGTGATCAACTCCGGTAAACAGCACCTTCGGGATATAGGCATAGCATCGCACAACGGCCGGTGAATAGAACGCGACCGATCGCCCCGGTCTATCGCGCCCCGGCCGGGCGACTGGGGGGCACGGTGGCGGGCGCCGGCGCAACTGCGGCCGGCGAAACGACGGAGCTGGGCTGGCGGGCCAGGAGATCGTCGGCCGCGATCCCCACCTCCACGAGCCCCTTCCATTTGCCGTCCGCGTCACGGCGCCAAACCGTGACATAGCGATGGGCGCGTGTGGGCGCCGCGGCCCCGTTGGGCACGAAGCTGGACCGGCCCCAGCTGGCCCCGAAGTCCCCGGCCTCCGAGGCCCAGGCCTGCACCGGCTCCCAGAGCAGTTTGCCCGTCTCGGGCGCTTGGGCGCCGAAGTAGCGGTGGATCGCCTCCGCGCCCTCCAGCGGCTCGCCGCCTATGCGGAACACGAGGCCGTCCTCGGCGTCCATGAACTCGCGGAAAGCCTCGGCCGCCGTTCCCGCCGAAGCCCGGGCCGCGAAGGCCCGGTCCGCCGCCAGGATGGCCTGCTCCGCTTCCTGCCGTTCGTCCGCGAACTCCGGCGGCGGGGGGGGCGGCGTGTTGGGCGTGTCCTCCGAAGTGGCGCGGATGCGGCCGCCCACCTCCAGCAACTGTGCATAGCTTTGCGCATAGCGCGCCAGCGGCTGCTCCGCGAAGACGGCGTCGAAGCGGGCGTCGCGCCCCCGCGCCGCGCCCACGATCGCCTGGATCACCGAAGCCGCCGAGCCGATCTCCGAAGGATCGCAGCTGCGGCGCAGATGCACCGCCCGCCGATCGTCCAGCAGGGTGAGATCGTAGGAGGCCCCGTCCACGCAGACGCTCGACACCACGCCCTCGCCTTCGCTGACCACCACATTGCGCGGCTGGCTCCAGGTAGGATCCTCGCGAAGGCGCAGCAGGCTCCGGCGCTCCTGCGCGGTCAGCTGGGCGTTGATGTCCACCCGTCGCGCGATCTCGGGCGAGCAGCACCCCCGTCCTGCGCGCGCCTGCACAAAGGCCTCGCCGTCCGCCCGCATGATCACGCGGATCACCGCCTGGCGCGTGCTGTCCGTCGGACGGAACCAGAGCTCATACACCGCCTCAGAGCGTCGCAGCGCGAGGCTTTGCAGCGGCTGCAGACCCCAGAGCCGGTAAAGCGAAGCGTCCACGCCGTTGGTGAAGCCCCGGCGCACCTGGGCGTCGCGCTTGCTCCAGCGGCGGGGCCCGAGGGGATCGACGGCCTCCTCCGGCCGCGGCTCGCCGTTGGTCCACCATGCGTTCGGATCGGGGGGGGCCTGCACCGCACTCGCCGGCGCGGGAGCAGGCTGCGCAACCGCCGCCAACGGGCTCAGGATGGAGCCGAGCGCCGCCGCAGCCAGGAGCGCCGCCTTGCCGCCGTAGGCGGGACGCCCCGTTCGGCCTTGGCCTCTGACTTCGACCGTGGGCGAGAAAAGACAAGGGAACATGCTCAGGACCTTAACCGCGACGGCGCGGGCGTCGCACTTTGCTCATGACGCAGGGCTCATGACGCCGGGCTGAACGGGTCCAGCCTGGGCCAGAGCGGTGTCTGGTTTCGGAACCACGTCAGCTGACGCTTGGCGTAGCGCCGTGTGTCCAGGCGAACTTGCGCCGCGGCCGAGTCCAAATCGAGGCTTCCGGCCAGGTGCGCGGCGAACGGGCGCACGCCCAGCGCGCGCACGACGGGCAGCTCGGGAGCGAGCCCGCGCGCCATCAACCGGGCCACCTCCTGGAGCGCGCCGCCCCGCAGCATGGCCCCGACCCGCGCGTCGCAGCGGGCGTAAAGCGCGGCCCGAGGCGGCTCAACCACCACGCCCGCCCAGCTTCCGGGCTCCAAGGAGGGCCGCGTGTCCGCCCGCCACTCGGACAAGGCCCGCCCCGTGGCCTCGGCCACGGTCCAGGCGCGAAGCAGGCGTTGCCGGTCGCCCGGCCCGATTCGACGGGCGGCTTCGGCGTCGCGTTCGGCCAGCCGTGCGCGAAATCCGTCTTCGCCCAGAGCGTCGAACTCGCGAGCCGCGACGTCCACCACGGGCGACGGAATGGAGGGGACGTCGGCCAATCCTTCCGTCAGGGCCTTGAAGTAGAGCCCCGTGCCCCCGACCACGATCGCGGTACGACCCCGCGCCCGCACACCGGCCAGCACCGGGAGAACCATCCGCAACCAGCGCCCGACCGACCAGGCCTCAGCTCCGTCGGCCACGCCGTAGAGATGGTGCGGCACCCGCTGCTCGTCGGCTTCGGGCGGGCGGGCGGACAGCACCCGGAGGTCGGCGTAGAGCTGCTGGCTGTCCGCGTTGACGATCTCCGCCCCGCCCGCCTGGGCCCACTGCAGCGCCAAATCCGACTTGCCGCTGGCGGTGGGCCCCGCAAGCAGAACAACCGGCGCGCTGGGCGCGGGGATCAACCGCCGCCTGCGCCCCGCTCGTAGTAGCGGAAGAAGGCGCTGTCCGGAGAGATCACCATGGTGGTGTTGTTCTCGCCGCCCAGGGCCGTCTCATAGGCCTGCATGGAACGGTAGAAGGCCGCAAACCCGGGATCGCGGCCATAGGCCGACCCCAGGATCTCCGCCCGGCGCGCATCGCCCTCGCCCTTGACCTGGCCTTCATAGGCCTGGGCCTGAGCGATGGTCACGGCCACGTCACGGTTGGCGCGGGCCACGATTTCGCGCTTCTGCTGCTCGCCGCGGGCGCGGATGGTGGCCGCCTCCTGCTGGCGCGCCGTCTGCATGCGACGGTACACCGCCTCCTGGTTCTGCGGCGGCAGGTCCGCCCGCTGAATGCGCACGTCAAGGATCTGCACGCCAAGCCTTGAACTTTCAGCGCCTTGCCGCACGCGCTGCAGAGTCTGCTGCATGAGCTGAGCGCGCCGGCGCGAGATGATGTCGTCCGAGGGCGCCGAGCCCAGCACCTCGCGAAGGCTGGAGTTGAGCAGGCGCTCGATGCGGTCGCCGGCGGTGTTTTCGTCGCGCACCGTGCGGTAGAACTGCAGCGGATCGGAGATGCGGTAGCGAACAAAGGCGTCCACCACCAGCCGCTCCTGATCCCCGGCGATGATCTCCTCTTCTTCGGACTCCAGCGCTTGGTTCCGACGATCGAACTTCACCACGTTCTGCAGGAAGGGGATCTTGGCCTTCAGCCCCGGATTGGACTTGCCGTTCGCCGCATTCACCACCGCCACGGGCGAGCCGAAGCTCAGAACCACCGCCTGCTGGCGGGTGTCGACGACGTACAAGGTATTGGCCAGCACCACGACTGCGGCCAGCGCGGCCGCGCCATAGGCGATCAGTCGTTTGCGTGAGAGGTTCATCGGGCGGCTCCGGCCGCGGCTCCCGTCTGGGGTTGGGCTTGAGGTTGGGGCTGCGCCGGCAAGGCGCGGGCGTTGTTTCCGCGGAACACCTCCGGAGGCAGGATGATGGGCGCGCTGGCCCCGCCCTGGCTGTCGACCACCACCTTGTTGGAGTCGCGCAGCACACGTTCCATGGTCTCGAGGTAGAGCCGCTCGCGGGTGACGCCCGGCGCCGCGCGGTATTCGGAATAGACCTGGTTGAAGCGGGCGGCGGAGCCTTCCGCCTCGCGGGCGACCCGCTCCCGGTAACCCTCGGCCTGCTGGCGGATGGCGGCGGCGTCGCCGATGGCTTCGTTGACCACGCGGTTGCGGTAGGTGTTGGCCTCGTTGACAGAGGCCTCGGCGTTCTGGCCGGCGCGGGCCACGTCGCGGAAGGCGTCGATCACCTCGCGCGGCGGCTCCGCGCCCACGATCTGCACCTCGACGATGTTCACGCCGGCGCCGTACTGGTCGAGGATCGACTGCATCAACTCGGCCGCCTGGGTCTGCACCTGGCCGCGGCCGGTGGAGACCACCGACTGGAAGGGCGTGCGGCCGACGACTTCACGCATCGCGCTCTCCGCCACCATCTCGACGCTGCCTTCGGGATCGCTGACCCGGAACAGGTAGTTGTCGGCGTCCGACACCCGCCAGAGCACGGCGAAGGTCATCTGCACGATGTTCTCGTCGCCCGTCAGCATTAGGCTTTCTTCCGGCCGGTCCGTGGCGCCCGCGCCTCCGATGGCGAGCTGGTTCAGCGTGGTCACCGGCACCGTCTGGGCATGCTCGACCGGCCAGGGCAGCCTCACCTTGAGGCCGGGCGATTCCGTTCGCGCATAGACGCCGAAGCGCGTCACCACCGCCTGCTCATTGGGCTGGACGATGTACACGCCCGTGAGCGCCCAAAGCCCCACAGCCGCCCCCACGATCACAGCCACGGCCCCCGGGCGCACGCCGCGCCCGTTCGGATGGCGGAAGAAGCGCCGCGCCCGCTCGCTCCATTCGCGCTGAAGCGCCTCGAACTCCTTGCTGCGCTCCGATCCCCCCCCGGCGCCCAATGGCGTCAGCTTGGGCCGCTCAGGCCGCCGCCGCGGCCCCGCGCCGGGCGTTGCGGGTCGTCCGACCCGAGGTCCTGAAGGCTCGGCGCCGCCCGCCGGAGGCGGCGACGCGCCCCAAGGGCTGCGGGGTCCCGGTCCGCCCTCAGCGCCCGGTCGGGCTCCGCCCCCCTCCGGCCGGCCGTCGTCGTCACCCCCGGAGCCCTCCGGCGGCGCGCCCCAAGGGCCGGGTTTGACGTTGTCGTTCCAGGGCATCAGCGTTCCCGAAGCCCGGCGCGGCCTGGGGCTGCGGCGGGCGGCTTGTCATTGTTGACTTGGGTACGGATATGAGCGGCGCACCGGAACAGTTCAAGAAAACTCACCGCGCATGGCCTCCCTGCTGACGCCCGACCGCGGCGCGCTGCTTCAAGCTCTCGACACCGTCACCGACCCGCTCACCGGCTTGGGTCTGCAAGCCGCGGGCCGAGTGACCAAGCTCGAGCTGGGTTTCGGCCGCGCCGCCGTCCGCCTGGAGGCGCCGCCCGAAGCCGACCCTCGCTATGCGACCCTGCCCGAGGCGGTGGAGCGGGCGCTGCGCTCCGTGCCGGGCGTGCACCGCGCCCATGTGGTCATGGCGCCCCAGGCCCGACCGCCCACGGCGGAGCAGCCCACCGTTCGGGTGCGCAAGGGCGCGCGCCTGTCGTCCGAAGCCCAGGACCAGACCCGTTTCGCCCGCGGGGCCGCCCAGCCGATCGCCCATGTTCGGCGCGTGGTGGCGGTGGCCAGCGGCAAGGGCGGCGTGGGCAAGTCGACCGTAGCCGTGAACCTCGCCTGCGCCCTGGCCGCGCTCGGCTTCCGGGTGGGGGTGGCGGACGCGGACGTTTATGGCCCTTCCCTGCCCCGGATGCTGGGCCTGGACGCCGATCCGGAGATCGGACCTGACAAGAAATTGATCCCCGTCCCGGCCTGGGGCGTGTGGGTCATGAGCATCGGCTTCATGGTCGACGAAGGCGCGCCCATGATCTGGCGCGGGCCCATGGCCTCCTCCGCCGTCAACCAGATCCTGCACGAAACGGCCTGGGGCTCGGAGGACGAGCCGCTGGACGTGCTCCTGGTCGATCTCCCGCCCGGCACCGGGGATGTCCAGCTCACCCTGGTGCAGAAGGTGGAGCTCGCCGGCGCCGTGATCGTCTCCACCCCGCAGGAGATCGCCTTGATCGACGCCCGCCGCGCCGCGGCCATGTTCGGCAAGACGGGCGTGCCCATCCTGGGCGTGGTGGAGAACATGGCCTTCCTCCCCGACCCGGCCGGCGGCGCTCCGATCGAGATCTTCGGCCGCGGCGGCGCCCGACGGGAGGCCGAGCGCCTCCGGGTCCCCTTTCTGGGTGAAATCCCCATCGACCCTGCGCTGCGCGCCGGCGCCGACGCGGGGCGCCCGCTGGTCGCCACGGACCCGAACAGCCCAACGGCGCAGGCCTTCATGGAGGTGGCGCGGCGGGTGACCGGAAGGACCTAGGCTCGCTCGAGCACGCGGAAGAGGAAGGGGTGGTCGTCCGCCTCCCCGGCCGGATGAGCCTCCCTTCGCAGCTCCCGCCAGGCGCCCACGTCGAAGTCCGGGAAACGAGCGTCGCCCTCCACCTCCGTGTCCACCTCGGTCAGGTACAGTCGCCGGGCCTTGGGCAGGGCCAGGGCGAAGATGGCCTCCCCGCCGATCACGCAGACCTCCTCGACGCCGTCGTCCCTGGCCTGCTCGCGCGCGATGGAGAGCGCCTCGTCCCACCGCTCGCAGGCGAGCGCACCCTCGGGCTCGAAGGAGGCGTCGCGCGACAGCACGATGTTGGTGCGGCCCGGCAGCGGCTGCTTCTGCAGCGAGGCCCAGGTCTTTCGGCCCATGATCACCGGTTTGCCCATGGTCGACGCCTTGAACAGCGCCATGTCGCTCTTCAGCCGCCAGGGCAGGCCGCCGGCGCGGCCGATCACGCCGTTGCGCGCGCGCGCGACCACAATCGCCAGAACCGGACCGGCCATCAGCGCTCAATCCCGACGGGATAGAGCAGGTGTCGTTCGTCGTAGTAGGGCGAGCGCTGGTAGAACCAGGCCAGCCGCGCGTCGCCGTCCGCCGCGAACTTGGGATCAGCCTTGAGCGCGGCCTGGAACTCCGCCTTCAGCTGTGGATCGGCCGCCAGCATGCGCTCGGCGAGCGGCGCCACCGCATAGCCCTCGATGTATTCCGTTCTCTGCAGGATCTCCGGAAAAAAGCCCCAGGCCCAGAGGCTTTCGTCGCTTTCCGGCTCCAGCAGCAGAACCGCCAGCTCCCCCAGCGGCTGGTCGGTCGGCACCCGCACCGAGCCCGCCGGATAGGCCTCGGTCCGCCGCTCCCGGATGAACCCGCCGGCGCGCACCGCCACCCGCCCTTCGTTGACGTTGGGCGCCAGGCTCGCGGCCGAGAACCGGACCAACTCCACGGGCACCGCCCGAGCCTGCGCCAGGGTCTCCACCCGCACCCCGTGCAGCTTGAGCCGCTCGATCACCTCCGGCTTGGTCGCGGGGACCCAGTAGGCGCGCGGCCGCTGAACGCTGGCGGCGACCTGCTGACCGAACACCGGCACGCGCATGGGCGCCCCCGGCCGGCCCGTGAACCGCACTTCCCGCCGGCCGGACGCGGGCGAGGCGTAGAGTTCCTGCTGGATCGGCAGGAACTCAAAGGTCCCGGTCGGCGTCTCGCCCGGCTTGCTCGCGACCGGCACGACCGTCGGCCGCAGCGCCGCGTCCGCCGCCACCGCCGCCTGCAGCGCCCGCCCCTGCCGGCCCAAGAGCCGCAGGCTCTCCTCGACGAAGACATAGGTCCCCAGCACCCGCCGGCGGTACGGTTTCAGCGAATGGGTTTCGAGCAGCACCGTCGGCAGCCGCCGCAGGTCGCCGTAGCCGGTCGAGAACCGCGCCCCGCTGGGAGCGATCACGATCCCCTTGGCCGGATCGCGTGCGTCCACCGTGTTGATGTACGGCCCCGGCACGTGTCCCTGCCGCTTCAGCCCCGCCTCCAGCGCGGGCCGGTACACGCCGTCCAGCCAGCGCCCCACCGCGACCGATCGGGCGCCCCGCCCGCCATAGCCGTTGAAGTCGAAGGTGATGTCCTGCTGGTAGTCCAGACCGTCGGTGACGTGCAGGTCCAGATACAGGTCCGGCTCCCACCGCCGTATCAACCCCAGCATGGCCCGCATCTCCGGGGTGTCGGCCTTGAGGTAATCCCGGTTCAGGTTCAGATTCTGCGCGGTTGTCCGCCACCCCTGGCTGACCGGCCCCCGCTGGTTCGGGCGATTGTAGGGGCTGGTCCGCTCATGACCGTCGGCGTTGAACACCGGCACGAACAGCAGGTTCGCCCCGTCCAGCAGCGCGTCCTTGCCCCGGAAGGCCATGTCGCGGAGCAGCATCAGCCCGGCGTCCTTGCCGTCGATCTCGCCCGCGTGGATCCCCGCCTGCGCCAACAGGGTGGGCTTGGCCGAATCGAAGCGCCGCCCCTTGGACGCGATCACGACCCACAGCTCCCGCCCCTGCGCCGTACGCCCGAACACCTCCATCCGGATCAGAGGCGAGGCCGCATCCAGCCGCCGGAGCCAGGCGATCGTCTCATTATACGACGGCGTAGCCGTCAGCCCCGTCCGCTCCGAAGGCGTGATCCACGGGTGGTCGGCCGGCGCCGCCAGTTGCTCGCTGGCCCCGCTCCAGGCGGGCGCGGGCGGTAGGATGTCCTCCGGCCGCACCCCCGTCTGCGCCAGAGCGGCCGAGCTGAGGGACAGGGTCGTGATCAAGGCGAGGAAGGCGCGCATCATGCGTCCTTCTTCGGGCGGCCCGAGCGTGGCGTCTAGACCGCCACCGCCGCCTTGATGTGCGGATGGGCCTGGTATCCCTCCAGCGCGAAATCCTCGTACGCGAAGGCGAACAGGTCGTCCCTGGGCGCGATCCGCATCCGCGGCGCCGCGTAGGGCGTCCGCCTCAGCTGCTCGCGCGCCTGCTCCAGATGATTCGAATACAGGTGGGCGTCGCCCAGGGTGTGCACGAACTCGCCCGCTTGCAGCCCCGTCACCTGGGCCACCATCAGGGTCAGCAGCGCGTAGCTGGCGATGTTGAAGGGCACGCCCAGGAAGACGTCGCCCGAGCGCTGGTACAGCTGGCAGGACAGCCGCCCCTGCGAGACGTAGAACTGGAACAGGCAGTGGCAGGGCGGCAAGGCCATGTCCTCCACCTCCGCCGGATTCCAGGCGCTGACGATCAGCCGTCGGCTCATCGGGTTGGCGCCGATCGCCTCCACCACGCCGGCGATCTGGTCGACCACCCGCCCGTCGGGCGCCGCCCATGACCTCCACTGCTTTCCGTAGACCGGCCCGAGTTCGCCTTCCGAATCAGCCCACTCGTCCCAGATCCTGACGCCGCGATCCTGCAGCCAGCGGACGTTGGTGTCGCCGCGCAGGAACCACAGCAGCTCATGGATGATCGACTTCAGGTGCAGCTTCTTGGTCGTCAGCAGCGGAAAGCCATGGGCCAGGTCGAAACGCATCTGCCGCCCGAACACCGACAGCGTCCCCGTGCCCGTCCGGTCCTCCCGCGCCACCCCGTTGGCCAGGATGTCGGCCAGCAGGTCGAGATAGGGCTGCTCCAACGCTGGCTGCGGAGCCGACTCGGGACGAACAAGGGCGAGGCTCATGGGCGGACCTTGCGGGAGGGCGCACAACTCCGCAACCGCGGTCTCCTCTCAGGGACGAGGTGTTTTCGGCGCCTCTATGTACCGCCCCGGCGTCACGCGCCCGTCCGGCCCGGCCTCCGCCGGCACATAGACCTTGCCCCGCGTGTCCGGAGCCGTCAGCGCCGTCAGGAACAGCGATCCGGTCATCAGCCCCACCCCGGCCAGAAACAGCCAAGCGTAGGGCGTGCCCGGCAGGGGCCGCCCCTGCCGCTTCACCCACCAACGATAGGCGAACCAGATCGCGAACGGCACGGCCACCAGCAGCAGCCGCGCGAACAACAGCCGGATCATGCCGCCGCCTCCACCTCGTCCAGCAACCGGGCGCGCAAGGCGCGCAGCATCCCCGCCGTGGCCCCCCAGATCACGCGCTCGTCGTGCGCCACCGCATAGAAGTATCGCCGTCCTGCGTCGAAGTCGTGGAACCGGCGCTCATAGCGCGCTTCGTCCAGGACCACCTCCAGCGGAACCTCGAAAGCCTCGGCGACCTCCGCGGGGTTCAGCGTCAGGGTGAAAGGCGGCGCGACCAGCCCCACCACCGGCGTCACCACGAACCCCGTCACCGTTTCATAGGGGCTCGACCGCCCCAAGAGGGTCACCCGCTCCGGCGAGAGCCCCACCTCCTCGCCCGCCTCGCGTAGACACGCGGCTTCGGCCGTCTCGCCCGGATCGATCCGCCCGCCTGGAAAGGCGATCTGCCCCGCATGTTTGGACATGGCCGCGGCCCGCCGCGTCAGCAGCACCGTCGGCCCCTCCGCCCGTTCGACGATCGGCACGAGCACCGCAGCCTGAGCGGTCTCCCCCGCCGGGCCCCGCCATCCCGGGTTCAGGTCGAAATCGGACTGCCTCACGCCGGGCGCCTCCGCCCCCAGGGGGTCCAGGCGCGCCGCCAGTTTCGCGCGCAGCTCCGGCCCGTCCAGCGCCACGCGCTTCGGTGCTGCGTTCACGCCGCCTCCGGCGGGGCCACCGGCCACCAGGCCCCGTTTGAGCTCACCCCGAACACACGCCCTTCCGGCGTCGCCCGCGGCTGCGCCAACTCGACCAGCTCATAGAACACCGGCCGCGTCAGCCGCGCCTCCAGCCCCCGCCGCACGTGCAGATAGGGCGCGGGCTCGCCCGTGTCCGGGTCGCTCTCCACCCGCAGCCCGTGCTCCGGCCCCGCCTCGACGACCTCGCCCACATTGGTGGTGAACCGCAGCGCCTGCCGGTCCTCCGGGCCCACCCAATCCAGCCGCACCGCCAGAAAGGGCGCGTCCTCCACCGTGATCCTCAGCTTCTCCGCCGGCGTAACCAGGTGATAGCCGTCCGGGTCCAGCCTCAGCACCGTCGAGAACAGCCGCACCAGCGCCTCGCGCCCGATGGGCGTCCCCTCATGCATCCAGAGCCCGTCGCGCCGAATCACGATGTCGATCTCGCCGCAGTGCGCCGGATGCCACAGGTGCACGGGCGGCAACCCCCTCGCCCGCCCCGCGACCGCCGCGACCTGGTCCAGACCACCCATTCATCACACTTAGAAGCCCGCCCATCGCCGCGGAAGCGGGGACCCTGGCGTTTTTCCCGCTGACCGCGCCGCCCTCACCGAGCGCCATGGCTCGGCTCCCGCTTTCGCGGGAGCGGGCGGACAGGCTAGGCAGGCCCGCCTTGCCTTCCTCCAGCCCCTTCCGCCACCGCGACTACAGCCTGTTCTGGGGCGCCCGCTTCGCCGCGAGCCTGGGCATTCAGGCCCAGGCCGTAACCCTGGGCTGGCAGGTCTATGACGTGGCCCGCGCCGAGCGCACCGTGCCCGAGGCCGCGCTCTGGGTCGGCCTGATCGGCCTGGCCCAGTTCATTCCCTTGTTCCTGCTATCGCTCCCCGCGGGCGAGCTCGTGGACCGCCGCAGCCGCCGCGGCGCCATGGCCGCCGCGCTCGCCGTGGAAGCGCTCTGCGCCGCCACCCTGGCCAGCCTGGCCCTGCTGGACCGTCCTCCGCTCGCCGCCATCTTCGCCGTGGCCGCCCTGTTCGGCGCGGCCCGCGCTTTCATCGCTCCGTCCGGCGCCGCGCTCGGGCCCATGCTGGTCCCGCGCCAGATCCTGCCCCGCGCCATCGCGGCCAACTCCATAGCCTTTCAGTTCGGCTCCATCGCCGGTCCCGCCCTGGGCGGCCTCCTGATCGCGCGCTCCTCCAGCCTCTCCTACGGCGTGACCGCCGGGCTTTACCTGTTCGCCGCCGCCCTGCTGCTGCTCATCCGCACCCACACCACCCCCGAGCGCCAGCCCGGCTCGCGCGGCAATCTGATCCGCGAAGGCCTGCAGTACGTCTGGCGCACCAAGATCGTCTTCGGCGCCATCTCGCTGGACTTGGCCGCCGTGCTGCTCGGCGGAGCCACCGCCCTGCTCCCCGTGTTCGCCCGCGACGTGCTGAACGCCGGCCCCGGCGTCTACGGCGCGCTCCGCGCCGCCCCGGCCGTGGGCGCCGCCATCGTCGCGCTCACCCTGGCGCGCCGTCCCGTGACCCGCTTCGCCGGGCCGTGGATGTTCGGCGCGGTGGCCACCTTCGGCCTGATGACGATCGTCTTCGCCCTGTCGCGTCAGGTGTGGCTGTCGTTCGCCGCTCTGGCCGTGCTGGGCGCGGCCGACATGGTCAGCGTCTTCATTCGCCAGACGCTGATCCAGATCGTCACCCCCGACGCCATGCGCGGCCGCGTGGCCGCCGTCTCCACCCTGTTCATCGGCGCCTCCAACGAGCTGGGCGAGTTCGAGTCCGGCCTCGTCGCCCGTGTCCTGGGCCCCGTCGGCGCCGCGCTGTTCGGCGGCTTCGGCGCGCTGGCCGTCACCGCGCTCTGGGCCCGCTGGTTCCCCGACCTCCGCCGCGCGGACCGTCTGGAGTAGCCGATCCGGGGCGGGAGAAGGACCGCGGAGAAGTCCGCCGGTCCCGCTGGTCTTACTGCTTCTTCTTCGTCGCGGTCGTGGCCGCCTTGTTGGCCGTCATAGCCCCGTTGGACAGCATCTCCCCCTGTTCGGAGGACAGCGCCACCGTGCCGGAGCCCGGCTCCATGGTGATCACGAGCGGGTTCGGGCGCAGATCCAGGGCCGCTCCCGACACCGCGTCGACGCCTACGCCGAGAGGCCCGCCCAGCAGCACATTGCCGGCCATCCCCGTTCCGCCGCCGCGCGACAGCCGGTTGATAATGTTGGCCTCCACCGTCTTGTAGCCGGGCTTGGCGATGGTGGCCGTGAACTGCGACTTGCGCGGCATGCGGATGCTGCAAGGCGTCGACGGACAGTTGTATCCATGGCTGGTGGCGACGCTGGCGCCGACCGGGTCGGTTTGAACCTGCCAGTTGGTGCTCGTTCCCCGCGTGATGGTGGCGCAGGCGCCCAGCGAGGCGCAGGCGGCCAGCGCCGCAATCAGCTTGATCATAGTTCCCCCTTCGGCGCACAGGCGCGCCGACAGCCAAGCTAGCACCCGAATCACCGCTGCGTCACTTGGGCACACCCTGAGCTTGAATCCGCTCGATCAGCCACTACATCTGTTGCTGTTTTTTTACGGAGCTTCGCCATGATCGAGCGCAGACCCTTCAACTCTCTCGGCGGCGCCGACCACGGCTG
>JAHWJX010000023.1 GCA_019348195.1 Pseudomonadota bacterium
GCCGCGCCGCCGCCGCCGCCGCCGCCGCTGCCCGTGGAGCCGGTCGCGCCGCCCCCGCCGCCGCTGCCGCCCGAGCCGCCGGTGGTTGCGCCGCCCGCGCCCGAGCGTCCGGCCAACCGCGAGTTCATCGTCTACTTCCCCTTCGATCAGTCCATCCTGACGCCGGAAGCCCAGACGGTGGTGCAAGAGGCCGCGAGCTTCGCCCAGCAGGGCGGCGCCACCCAGATCCAGGTCGTGGGTCACGCCGACACCTCCGGTTCGGCCGCCTACAACATCCGCCTGTCGGAGCGTCGCGCTCGCGCTGTCGCCGACGCCATGGTGGGTCTGGGCGTGAACCCGGCCAACATCACCGCCGACTGGCGCGGTGAAGCGGCTCCTGCGGTCGCCACCGGCGACGGCGTGAAGGAGCCCCTGAACCGGCGTTCGACGGTTTCGGTCAACTTCTAAGCTTCAGGGCGGCGGGCTTCGGTCGGTCGCCTCCAGCTGCGGAAAGCCCGGCCTCGGCCGGGCTTTTTTGCGTTCACGCGCCAGCGCAGCTAGGGCTTCCAAGATTGCGCCGCCTGCGACCGCCATGACCGCCGTCCCCCGATCCCTGCTGCGCCGGTTCAAGTGGAATGCGGTGAGCTTCGCCAAGAGCCTGCGCGAGGACCTGCACGGCCTGCCCGCGCGGCTGACCCAGCCCGGCCGGCTGGGCGAGCCTTTGAACATAGTCCACCACGTCGGCACAGGGGACTTCCGCGACCTCGGCCAGGGGCTGCTGCGCGTGCTTGTCGAGATCGGCGGGCTGCAGCCCCACGACCATGTTCTGGACATCGGGTGCGGCAACGGCCGGCTCGCGGAGCCGCTCGCCCGTTATCTGTCTTCGGAGGGCGCCTATCTCGGCTTCGACATCGTGCGACGTGCGATCGTGACCTGCCGGCTGCGGGCCCCAGGGCGGGCGAACTTCCGCTTCGCGCACGCGGACATCCTCAACGCCCACTACAACCCCGGCGGACGCATCGCCGAACACGAGTACCGTTTCCCCTGCGGGGACTGCGAGGTGAGCTTCGCTTTCGCCACCTCCGTCTTCACCCACATGCAGGCGCCGTCCATCGCCCACTACCTGGCCGAGTCGGCCCGGGTGCTGCGACCGGGTGGGCGGGTCCTTTTCACCGGGTTCAACGTGGACGCCGAGGCGAGGGAAGCGCTGGCGTCCGGACGGGCCCAGGCGAAGTTCGTTCCCTGGATGGAGGGGGCCCATGTTCTGAGCGCCCAGTCCCCCGAAGGCGGGATCGCCCACGATGACATCTGCTGGCGGCGGTTCCTGGCCGACGCCGGCCTCCAACTGATCGAGTTCCGCCCCGGCGGGTGGCGCGGCCAGCCGGGCATGGGCGACGGCCAGGACATCTTTCTGGCGGAGAAGCCGGCCTGAGCCGGCTCAGACCTTTTCGGTGATCCTGATGGCCGCGCGGCAGCCGGCCTGGATCACGGCGGACAGCACGCGGTAGCCGGGGGCCTCCCGCGCGCCTTCGGCCACGGCGGTGTCCAGATGCTCCAGTTCCTCGTCGCGGAATTGGGCGAACTGAGCCGCCAACTCCGGTTCGCGGTCACGGACCTCCTCGACCTGTTCGGCGTAGTGATGGCCGATGACGGTCTCGACCGCTTCGGTGCAGGCGTGGGCGGCGCGCTCTCCAAGCAGGGCGGTGCCGGCGCCCAGGGCGAAGCCGGCCACGCGCCAGACGGGAGCCAGGAGGGTGGGGCGCACGCCGCGCTCCGTCAGGAGCTCCTCGAAGCGCGCCAGGTGGACGGCCTCATGGGACTCCATCTCGGCCAGTTGCTCGGCGATCCGCTCGCGACCGGGCGCGCGGGCCAGCACGGCCCGCTGCCCACGGTAGATATACACGGCGCCTAGCTCGCCGGCGTGATCCACCCTCAGCATCTCGGCCAGCCGGCGCCTCGTGGCGCCGCGCCCGGGACGGGGTGGGACCGGGATGTCAGACATGAGCGATCCTCAGAGCCGTCGAGCCACGCGCTTCGGTCGCCGCGAATACGCCCAGCAGGGCCAGCCCCAAGGAGATCAGGGCGTTCCAGCCGGCCATGGACAGGCCCAGCATCCGCCAGGCGGCCTCGTCGCAGAGGACGTAGTGAACCGGAGCGCCGCCCAGCATGGCGGCGATGTCGCCGGCGCTGGCCGGTCCGCTGCCGCCGCCGCAGGTGGCGGGGGCCGGAAACCACTTCCATTCGACGCCTGCGTGGTAGCCCGCCACGGCGAAGCCGAACAGGAAGACGGCGCCCAGCAGGAGAGCGACCACGGCGCCCTGGTCGGGACGACGTCGCAGGACGGCCCAGCCGGCCAGGGCCAGGGGCAGGGCGACCCAATAGACCTCGCGCTGGCGAAGGCACAGGGCGCAAGGCTCGTAGCCGAACCGTTGAAAGGTGTGCGCCGCGGCCAGCATGGCTGCGGACGCGAAGGCGGCCAGCAGGGCGTAGGCGCTTGGGAGAAGGCGGAGCATGGCGCAGCAGATAGGGATTTGCGGCAGGCCGGCCTAGGCTGTGAAGCGTTCAACCAGCTGAACGGCCCAGGTCGCGCCGAGGTAGAAGGCCAGGCCCACCCCGATCAGCAGCCCGGCCCATGCCGCTGCGACGGCCGAGCCGAGCGCGACAAAGGCTCCGTCGCGCTGGATCAAACCCACGGACAGCAGCGCCAGGGCGACCGAGGGCACGGTGTTCGTCATCGGCAGCACGATGGTGAGGGTGGCCAGGATCATGAACAGGGCGGCCAGGCGCTCGCCCGGGCCGGCCGCCAGCCAGTGCAGCCGGGGCCGCGACAACCGTTCGAACCAGCCCATGCGCTTGGTGGCGAAGTCGGCCATGCGATCCAGCCAGGCCTTGGGCACACGCCGGCGCAGAACGCCCTCGGGCAGCCAGGGCTCCTTCCGGCCGATCAGGATCTGGCACGCGAGGAGCAGGATCGGGATGCCCAGCACCTGCGGCACCCCGTACAAGGCGGGGACCAGACAGGGTATGGTGAGGATCAGGATGAGCAGGCCGAAGGCACGCTCGTCCATGTGGTCGCGGACCTCGCGGATGGACAAGCCGTCCGGCCCGGACTCCGCCGCCAGACGGTTGACCACGGCGATAAAGCTTCGGTTCGGGTCGTCGCGGATTTGATCGTCGGAAGAGCTCAGGACGGCGCTCCAATGCTGTGCGGGTGCCATAGGCCGCTTCGGCCGCCGCCGTCGAGGCGCGGTTGCCCGGGCCCATCGGGGAGGCTACCTGTCCGGGCCAGGGATAGGAGCGCTCGCCATGGCCGATCTTTTCGAAAACCCGCTGGGCACGGACGGCTTCGAATTCGTGGAGTTCGCCGGACCGGACCCCGACAGCATGGGCGACCTGTTCGAGCGCATGGGTTTCACGGCGGTCGGCCGGCACAAGCGCAAGGATGTGATCCGTTACCAGCAGGGCGAGATCAACTTCCTGCTCAACCGCGAGACGACGGGCCATGCGGCCGACTTCGCCAAGGCGCACGGGCCGGCGGCGGTGGGCATGGCCTTTCGGGTCCGCGACGCGCAGTTCGCCTATCGGGAAGCGATGAACCGGGGCGCCGATCCGGCCGAACCCGGTTCCGGTCCCTTGGGACTGGAGGTGCCCATCCTCATGGGGATCGGCGGGTCTTACCTGTACCTCTGCGATCGTTATACGGAGCACGCCGTTTACGATCAGGAGTTCAAGCCCATCGAGGGCGCCGTCCAGCGGCCCGACGCGGGGCTGACCTATCTGGACCACCTGACGCACAATGTGTTCCGCGGCAACATGAGCAAATGGGCGGGCTTTTATGAGCGCGTCTTCAACTTCCGCGAGATCCGCTACTTCGACATTGAAGGCAAGGTCACCGGCCTGACCTCGCGCGCCATGACCAGCCCGGACGGCAAGATCCGCATCCCGCTGAACGAGTCCAAAGGCAACAGTGATCAGATCGATCAGATCGAAGAATACCTGCGCGAATACAAGGGCGAAGGCATCCAGCACATCGCCCTGGGCTCACGCGACCTTTACCAGACCGTCGACACCCTGACGGCGAACGGCGTTCCGCTTCAGGACGTGGTCGAGACCTACTATGAACTGGTGGACACGCGGCTGCCGGGGCACGGCGAGCCCCTGGAGGAGCTGCGCAAGCGCCGGATCCTGATCGACGGCGCGCCTTCGGACGACCAGGGCCTCTTGCTGCAGATCTTCGGCAAGAACGCCTTTGGCCCGATCTTCTTCGAATTCATCCAGCGCAAGGGCAACGAGGGATTCGGCGAGGGCAACTTCAAGGCTCTGTTCGAAAGCATCGAACTGGATCAGATCCGCCGCGGCGTGATCCAGGCGCCCGCCGCCGAATAGGCGGGCGTTCCTCCACCTTCCTCTCAGCCAAGGATAGACCATGCGCACCCGCGCCGCCGTCGCCTTCGCGGCGAAGACGCCGCTCGAGATCGTCGAAGTCGACTTGGACGGTCCCAAAGCGGGGGAGGTTCTGGTCGAGATCAAGGCCACGGGCGTCTGCCACACGGACGCCTACACTCTGGACGGCCTCGACTCCGAAGGCATCTTCCCCAGCATCCTCGGCCATGAAGGCGCCGGCGTCGTGCTGGAGGTCGGCGCGGGGGTGACCACCGTGGCGCCCGGCGACCACGTTATCCCGCTGTACACGCCGGAATGCCGCCAATGTAAGTCGTGCCTGTCGCGCAAGACCAACCTGTGCACGGCCATCCGCGCCACCCAGGGCAAGGGCCTGATGCCGGACGGGACCAGCCGGTTCAGCTACAAGGGCCAGCCGATCTTCCACTACATGGGCTGCTCCACCTTCGCCAACCACACGGTGCTGCCGGAGATCGCCCTGGCCAAGATCCGGCCCGACGCGCCCTTCGACACGGCTTGCTACATCGGATGCGGAGTGACCACAGGCGTGGGCGCAGTGGTGAACACGGCCAAGGTGGAGCCGGGCGCCAACTGCATCGTCTTCGGCCTGGGCGGGATCGGCCTGAACGTGATCCAGGGGCTAAAGCTTGCCGGCGCCGACAAGATCGTGGGTGTGGACATCAACGATGGCAAGGAAGCGTGGGGCCGCCGCTTCGGCATGACCCACTTCGTCAATCCGAAGACGGTCGGCGGCGACCTGGTCCAGCACCTGGTCTCTCTGACGGACGGCGGCGCCGACTACACCTTCGACTGCACGGGCAATACGGAGGTCATGCGCACGGCGCTGGAGGCCTGCCACCGCGGCTGGGGTGAGAGCATCATCATCGGCGTGGCCGAGGCCGGCCGTGAGATCAGCACGCGGCCTTTCCAGCTAGTGACCGGGCGCGTCTGGAAGGGCTCGGCCTTTGGAGGCGCGCGCGGACGAACGGACACCCCGCGCATCGTGGATTGGTACATGGACGGCAAGATCGAGATCGATCCCATGATCACCCACCGCTTTCCGCTGGAGCGGATCAACGAGGCGTTCGACCTCATGCACGCGGGCGAGAGCATCCGCTCGGTCGTGGTTTATTGATGCGCGGCCTGCTCGCGGCGACGCTGCTGTGCATCACCGGCGCGGGGTGTGCAGAGCCGGCGTCGAGCTCGGGAACGGCCGCAGTTACGGGGCAAGCCGGGAGCGGGGCCTACGCCGAGGACGCCGCCTGGCTCTGCCGCCCCGGTCGCAAGGACCCTTGCTCGACCGCTCAGCTGGATGCGGTGCGGGTGGACGCCCGGGGCGCCCGCACGCCCGAGCCGTTCCGCGCGGCGGCCAACCCGCCGATCGACTGTTTCTACGTTTATCCCACCGTGTCGCTGGACCCGACGCCGGTCAGCGACATGACCGCCGGCCCCGAGGAGGGCCGGTCGGCCGCCGGTCAGGTGGGACGCTTCGCTTCCCGCTGCCGGGTGTTCGCGCCTGTTTATCGTCAGATCACCCTGGCGGGGCTGAGAAGCTCTTTGGGCGGCGGGGCCGCCGCGGACTGGAGCCAGCCCTACGGCGACGTGCGCGAGGCCTGGCGGGAGTATCTGCGCAGGGACAATGGAGGTCGCGGCGTGGTCCTGATCGGTCACAGCCAAGGCGCCATTCTCCTGTCCCGTCTGTTGGCCGAGGAGATCGAGACCCATCCGGCCCAGAAGCGTCTGCTCGTTTCGGCCATCCTGGCCGGCCACCCGGGGCTGGCGGTCCCGACGGGCAGCGACGTCGGGGGCGACCTGAAGTCCACCCCGCTTTGCCGGACGCCGGGACAGATCGGCTGCGCGGTGGTGTTCGCCTCCTATGCCGCCACCGACCCAACCGTGCGCCGCTTTTTCGGCAGGGTGCAGGGGCAGGGCCGCTCGGCCGCCTGCGTGAACCCGGCCGCGCCCGGCGGCGGAGCGGGGCCGTTGCGGGCCTATCTGCGCCCGCCGGTCGCGCCCGCTTCGGGCGCACCCTACCTCCATCTAGTCGGCCAGTTGCAGGCCGAGTGCGTCACCGATGCGGGCGGCTCCGTGCTGCGAGTATCCGTCCTGCCGGGCCCGGGCGCCGCCGTGCTTCAGTCCGCGCTGGCGGGCGGAACCGTCCTGCCCGGCTGGGGACTGCACGTTCTGGACATGAACCTCGCCCAGGGCAGTTTGCTGGAGATGGTCGACGCCCAGACCCGAACTTGGACCGCGCGTCCCGGAGCCGCCACCTGATGAGGATGATCGAAGACCACGGCTCCTTCGAGGGCCGCCAGCAGGTCTGGGAGCACGACAGCCGGGAGACGCGCACGCCCATGCGCTTTTCCGTCTACCTTCCGCCCGCCGCCAAGGCCGGCCCGGCGCCGGTCGTCTGGTGGCTTTCGGGGCTGACCTGCAACGAGCAGAACTTCATCATCAAGGCCGGCGCCCAGCGCTACGCGTCCGAGCTGGGACTGATCATCGTGGGCCCGGACACCAGCCCGCGCGGGCCGGCGCTGGATGGCGGCGAAGTGGCCGGCGATCCGGACGGGCAGGGCGAGATCGGGCCCTCGGCGGGCTACTACCTGGATGCAACCCAAGCGCCCTGGGCGCCGCACTACCGGATGCGCTCCTACGTGGAAGGCGAGCTGCCCGAGGTGGTCGCAGCCAACTTCCCGGCGGACATGAGCCGTCAGGGCATGTGCGGTCACAGCATGGGCGGGCACGGCGCCCTGACGGTGTCCCTGCGCAACCCAGGGCGGTTCCGCGCGACCAGCGCCCTGGCCCCGATCAGCGCCCCGACCAAGGTCGAGTCCGGCCGGAAGCGGCTTCGCGCCTATCTTGGCGAGGACGAGCAGGCCTGGCGCGCGTACGACGCGACCTGCCTCATCGAGGACGGTGGCCGCCTGCCCGAGCTGCTGGTGGACCAGGGCCTCGACGACCCGCTCATGGAACGGCTGCGCCCCGACCTGCTCGAAGCGGCTTGCCGCGAGCACGGCCAGTCCCTGGAGCTCCGCCGGCTCGCGGGCTACGGGCACAATTATTATTTCGTGGCGAGCGTCATCGGCGAGCATCTTCGCTGGCATGCGGAGCGGCTCCGGCCTTAGGCGCCGAGGGAGGTCAGGCCATCCCAGACCAGCCTGGCGCCGACCAGCAGCAGCAGGACGTAGATGATCCGGTAAAAGGTCTCCCCCGAGACCCTGCGCACCAGGACCACGCCGGCCACCGTTGAGGCGATCGCGAGCGGCAGCAGGACCGCCGAGGTGAGCAGGTTCTCACGGGTGAGCTGGCCCAGCGCCAGGTAGGCGGGCGCCTTGAGCCAGTTCACCACGGCGAAGAAGATGGCGCTGGTGCCGATGAAGACGTCCCGGCCCAGGCCTCTCGCCAGGGCGTAGATCTGGAAGGGGGGGCCGCCGGCGTGGGCGATCTGGCTGGTGAAGCCCGAGGCGACCCCGCAAATCAAGGCGAATGGCCACGATCCCGGCGTTCCGGCCACGGCTCCGCGACGCTCCGTCCACAGGCGATGGACCCCGAACAGAATGGAGATGATCCCCACGGCCAGCTCCACCGCCCCGCCCGGCACCCGTGAGGCCAACAGGTAGCCCAGAAGGATGCCCAGCGCCGCCCCGGGGAGCATCCGGGCCAGGATGCTCCGGTCCCAGCTGCGTCTAAAGGCCCAGACGCTGACCACGTCCTGCACCAGGAGGATGGGCAGGATCACGGAGGCCGCCTGGATCGGCGGGGCGGCCAGCGCCATCAGCGGCACGGCGATCGCGCCCACGCCGGCGAAGCCGCCTTTGGCCAAGCCCAGCAGGATCACCGCGGGAACGGCGAAAAGGTAGAAGATGGGATCGGTCAGCAAGACGCGGGGACGGTGCGCCTATATCCGGCTCGCATCGAATTCTCCCCCCCGAAGCTCCAGCCGTCGGTGGAAGCAGCTTCGTTGGCCCAGGTGGCAGGCGCCGCCGTCGCCGGCCGGTCGCACCCGCAGCAGCACGGCGTCGCCGTCGCAATCGAGGCGGATCTCCTCCACGGCCTGGAGCTGGCCGGAGGTGGCGCCTTTGCGCCAGAGCTCGTTTCGCGAGCGGCTCCAGTAGTGGGCCTCGCCGGTCTCCAGCGTCAGGCGGAGCGACTGGGCGTTCATCCAGGCCAACATCAGCACTTCGCGCGTGTCGGCGTGTTGGGCGACGGCCGTGATCAGGCCGTCGCTGTTCCATCGGGGTTGGGCGGCGTCGCTCACCCGCGCTGGGTCATGCGCAGGAAACGCTCCTGCAGGGCGGCGTCGGTCTTGAACACGCCCGTGAAGCGGCTGGTGATCGTGGACACCTGCTTGTGGCGAAGGCCCCGCGTGGTCATGCACTGGTGCTCAGCGTCGATCAGCACGGCCACGCCCTCCGGCTGGAGCGCGTCCTCGATCGCTTGCGCGATCTGGGCGGTGAGCGACTCCTGGTTCTGCAGGCGCTTGGAGTAGATCTCCACCACCCGGGCCAGCTTGCTCAGGCCCACTACGCGGCCGGTCGGCTTGTAGGCGACGTAGGCGCGGCCGAGGAAGGGCGCGATGTGGTGCTCGCAGTGGCTTTCGACGTCGATGTCGCGCAGCATCACGACGTCATCGTAGCCGTTGCGCTCGTCAAAGGTGCGCGACAGTTCGTGGGCGGCGTCGGCGGCGTAGCCACCGAACCATTCCTCATAGGCGTCGACCACGCGCTTGGGAGTGTCCTGCAGGCCGTCGCGGTCCGGATCGTCGCCGGCCCAGGCCAGCAGGGTGCGGACGGCGGCCAGGGCCTCGTCGCGGGTCGGGCGGCGGGTCGCCCCTTCAGCGTCGTTCGCCTGAACAGCGTGAGCGGGAACGCCGTCGGGTGCGGGTCTTAGCGGGACGACTCCGTCCATGTGGCTTCCTTCCAACCGCCCCGCTATATGGGGCCGCCCCCTGATCGAGCAACAATGCCGCTGCAGCTTCACGACACCCTGGCGCGCGCCAAGCGGCCGTTCCAACCCGCCGACCCCAGCCGCGTGACGCTGTATGTGTGCGGACCCACGGTCTACAGCTACGCCCATATAGGCAACGCACGCCCAGCGGTGGTGTTCGACGTGCTGTTCCGCCTGCTCCGGCGGGAGTACGGCCAGGGGGCGGTGCTTTACGCGCGCAACGTCACGGATGTGGACGACAAGATCATCGCGGCGGCCTCGGCGGCTGGCGAGCCGGCCCAGGCGATAAGCCGGCGGTTCGAGGCCATCTACAACGCCGACATGGCGGCCCTGGGCTGCCTGGCGCCGACGCTGACCCCGCGAGCGACCGAGCACATGGCGGGCATGATCGCCACCATCGACAAGCTGATCGCCAACGGCGCCGCCTATGTCGCGGCGGATCACGTGCTGTTCGATGTGGCCGCCTTCAACGATTACGGCGCGCTGTCGGGACGTTCGCCCGACGACATGCTCGCGGGCGCCCGGGTGGAGGTGGCCGAGTACAAGCGCAATCCGGCCGATTTCGTGCTGTGGAAGCCCGCCAAGCCAAGCGAGCCGGCCTGGCCAAGCCCCTGGGGCGAAGGACGCCCCGGCTGGCATCTGGAGTGCACCGCCATGATCGAGGCGGAGTTGGGCCTGCCCATCGATATCCACGCCGGCGGCCATGATCTGATCTTTCCGCATCACGAGAACGAGATCGCTCAGGGGCGGTGCGCGCACGGGCTGCCGACCTACGCCCGCTACTGGATGCACAACGGCTTCCTGACGCTCGAAGCTGAGAAGATGAGCAAGAGCCTGGGGAATGTGCTGCTGGTGCACGACCTCATCAAGGAGGTTCCGGGCGAGGTGGTGCGCTGGGCCTTGCTGTCCGCCCACTACCGCGCCCCGCTGGACTGGACGGGCGAGCTGATTTCGCAATCACGCAAGTCCTTGGACCGGCTTTACGGCGCGCTGCGTCGGGCGGCGCACGTCGAAGCGGAGCCGGGGGCGGAGCCATCCACGGCGTTCCTGGAGGCCTTGTCGGAAGACCTGAACACGCCCCGCGCCGCGGCCGAGCTGTTCGCCATGGCCAAGACGCTGGAAACGGTGGCCGGACCAGGGCGGCCTGCGGCCAAGGGCGCCTTGCTGGCCTCCGCCCGGCTGCTGGGCTTCCTGGAGGCCGACCCGGAGCGCTGGTTCGAAGCGGGCGTGGACGAGGCCTTCAAGGCGCGGGTGGACCGGCTGCTCGCCCAGCGCGCCGCCGCGCGGGCCGCCAAGGACTGGGCCGCAGCCGACCGGATCCGGGCGGAGTTGGCGGAGCTTCACGTTGAAGTCATGGACGGCCCCGACGGGGCCAGCTGGCGCGTGAAGGAGCCGGCATGACCTCCCATATGTCAGCCACCCGGAAGCAGGAGCCGGCGTAGCCTATGGCGTTTCGCATCGAACATCGCATCGGGGTGGCGGCCTCGGCCGACGTGATCTGGGACCTGATCTCCAACCTGGACGGCTGGAAGAGCTGGAACCCGCTCTATCCCGAAGCCCAGGGCAAGCTGACCATCGGCGGCGTCTTGAAGCTAACGGAGGCTCTGCCCGGCAAGGACCCTCGGCCGATCGCGCCTGTGGTGGTCGACTGGGAGCCCCGGGCGCAGATCCTCTGGCGGCTGGACTCCGGCCTCATGTCGCGCAGCGTGCGCTACCTCGAGATCGAGTCCCTGTCGGAGACGGGCTGCATCTTCGCCAACGGAGCCTTCTTCCATGGCATGCTGGGCGAGCAGGCGGCCAAGGCAAGCCGGCGGGCGATCCAACAGGGTTATAACGCGCTGGGCGAGGCGGTGAAGGCGATCTCCGAGCAGCGCTACCGCGAGCAGGTGGGCGACGCCGACAGAGCTTACGGCGCGTGATCGACGACCTCTACTCCGACCGCATCCTCAGGCTCGCGGCCAACATGCCGCGCGCGGGGCGGCTCGCCCACCCGGACGGCACGGCGGAGAAGACCGCCAAGCTTTGCGGCAGCCGAATCGTGGTGGATCTCCGGATGGAGGACGGGCGGGTCGCCGACTTCGCCCAGGATGCTCGGGCCTGCGCGCTGGGCCAGGCCGCGGCGGCCGTGCTGGGGGCCAATGTGATCGGCGCTTCCGCGGCCGAGATCGAGGCCGCGCGCGATGCGCTCCGGGCCATGCTCAAGGCGGGCGGGCCGGCGCCGGAGGGGCGGTTCGCCGACCTGGCGGTGCTGGCGCCGGTACGTGAATTCCCGCCCCGCCACGCCTCCACCCTGCTGGCGTTCGAAGCCGCCGTGGCCGCGGTCGCCGACGCGCAGGCCCGTCGCCCGCAGGCCGCCTAGCCAAGCTTCGGGGTGGCGTGGTGCGACGCACCATGTTACCCCGCCGGCTTCCCCAAGAGGCTCCCTTGCCGCTCTACGCCCGCACCATCCGGCTCGCCCTGCGCGCCTACAAGCTCACGCTTTCGCCCCTGATCGGAACGCACTGCCGCTACACTCCGACCTGTTCGGAGTACGCTGCGGCGGCCCTGATCGAGCATGGACCGGTGTGCGGCGGCTGGCTGGCGGCCCGACGTGTGTGCCGTTGCGCGCCCTGGGGCGGTTGCGGTCACGACCCGGTTCCGCCGGCGTCGCACCAGCGCGCTTGCGCATGATCGAGCTGACCTTTCCCGACGGGGCCTCACGGTCCTTCGACCCCGGCGTGACCGGGCGCGCCGTGGCCGCCTCCATCGCGCCTTCGCTCGCCAAGCGCGCGGTTCTCGTCAAGCTGGACGGCGAGCTCCGCGACGTTGAACGGCCGATCGAGCGCGGAGGCCGCATCGAGTTCCTGATGCGCGACGCACCGGAGGCCCTGCCGGTGCTGCGCCATGACGCCAGCCACGTGATGGCGGAGGCCGTCCAGGCGCTCTTTCCTGGAACCCAGGTCACCATAGGGCCGCCGATCGAGGACGGCTGGTACTATGATTTCGCGCGGGACGAGCCGTTCAGCGCCGAGGACCTGCCGCGCATCGAAGCCAAGATGCGCGAGATCATCGCGCGCGACGCCAAGTTCGCCCGCGAAGTGGTCGCGCGCGAGGACGCCATCGCCCGCTTCGAAGCGATGGGCGAAAGCTACAAGTCCGAGATCATCCGCGATCTGCCCGAGGATGCGGAGATCACCGTTTACCATCAGGGCGGCTGGCAGGACCTCTGCAAGGGGCCGCACCTGCCCTCCACGGGGCTGGTCGGCAAGGCTTTCAAACTGACCAAGCTCGCCGGCGCCTACTGGCGCGGCGACAGCAACAAGGCGCAGCTGCAGCGCATCTACGGCACCGCCTGGGCGACCGAGGCGGAGCTGGCCGAACACCTCCAGCGCATCGAGGAGGCGGAGAAGCGCGACCACCGCCGCATCGGCCGCCAACTCGACCTCTTCCACCTTCAGGAGGAGGGGCGAGGCATGGTGTTCTGGCACCCGCACGGCTGGCGCCTTTATCGCACCCTGGAAAGCTACATGCGTCGCAGGCTGGAGGCGGCCGGCTACCAGGAGATCCGCACCCCGCAGATCCTGGACCGCGCGCTGTGGGAGAAGTCCGGCCACTGGGAGCTGTACGGCAAGAACATGTTCGTGGCCCAGACGGTCGAGGGCGAGACCCTGGCCGTGAAGCCCATGAACTGCCCGGGCCACGTCCAGGTCTTCAACGTCGGCCAGAAGAGCTACCGCGACCTGCCCCTGCGGTTGGCCGAGTTCGGCTCTTGCCACCGCTACGAGCCGTCCGGCTCGCTTCACGGCCTGATGCGCGTGCGCCAGTTCGTGCAGGACGACGCCCACATCTTCTGCCGCGAAGACCAGGTCACCGAGGAGACCCGGTCCTTTGTGGAGCTGCTGCGGTCGGTTTACGACGACTTGGACATGCGGCTGCACGCGGTGAAATTCTCCACCCGACCCGACGAAAAGGCCGGGTCGGACGAGCTCTGGGACATGGCCGAAGCGGCTTTGGCCCGCGCGGCCGAGGCGGCGGGCGTCACCCTGGACGTCGATCCGGGGGAGGGCGCCTTCTACGGCCCGAAGCTGGACTTCAGCGTCAAGGACGCGATCGGGCGCACCTGGCAGCTGGGCACGCTGCAGCTCGACCCCAATCTGCCCGAGCGACTGGGCGCGGAATATGTGGCGGAAGACGGCTCCAAACAGGTCCCGTTCATGTTGCACCGGGCAATCCTGGGTTCCTTCGAACGCTTCATCGGCATCATGATCGAAAACTACGCGGGCGCTTTTCCGCTCTGGCTGGCGCCCGTGCAGGTGGTGGTGGCCACCATCACCTCGGACGCGGACGCCTATGCCGAGCAGGCGGCCGAGCGGCTGCGCGCGGCGGGGCTGCGCGTCGAGGTCGACCTGCGCAACGAAAAGATCAACTACAAGGTCCGCGAACACAGCCTGTCGAAGACGCCGGTCATCGCCGTGGTCGGGCGCAAGGAAGCGGAGACCGCGCAGGTCGCCCTGCGTCGGTTCGGCTCAGACGGGCAGCAGATCCTGACGTTGGAAATGGCGGCCGAGACCCTGGCCCGTGACGCCATGCCGCCGGACCTGCGTCGGCGGACCGGCGAACCCTTGGCGGTTTCAGGAGCTAGGGAGGACGCATGAGCAGCTTCCTCCGACCCGATCCCGAAACGCTGTCCGGCGCGCGCAGGGCCCCTTCGCCGCTGGCGGTGGACGTGTCGGTGATCATGGTCGTCTTTATGACCGGCCCGGCCTTGTTCCAAAGCATCGACCATGTGCTGGCCGAGCCCCGGGTGGGCGAGTTCGTCATCATCGACAACGGTTCGACGCCCGAGGACGCGGCGCGGCTGCGCGCCATCGCCGAGGATGAGCCGCGGGTCAGACTACTGGCCGGGCACGGCAATGTGGGCTTCGCTCAGGGCGCCAACATGGGCGCCTCCGCCGCGACCGGACGCCGGCTCCTGTTCCTCAACCCGGACGCCTACCTCCAGCCGGGCTGTATTGAGGCCATGGAGGGTGCGCTGAAGCTCTGTTCCCGGCGTCCCTGCATCATCGGGGCTCGCGTCCTCAACGAGGACGGGACGGAGCAGCGCGGGGCGCGACGCGGCGAGGTGACTCCCGTCACCAGCCTGCTGACCTTCACCCGTCTGGCGGAGCGCGTGCCCTTTTTCCGCAAGTTCGAGGTCCACCACGAGGCCGACCCCGTTCCGGGCGCGCCCGTGGAGGTCTCCACCATCTCGGGCGCCTGTTTCTTCATGGCGCGCGAGGACTTCGCGGCCGTAGGCGGTTTCGACGTCGGCTACTTCCTCCATGTTGAGGACGTAGACCTGTGCTGGCGCGTGCGCGAGCGGGGCGGCTCGGTGCTGTTCCACCCTAGCGCCCAGGTGGTCCACTTGGGCCACACCAGCCGCGTTTCGCCGCTCTTTGTGGAATTCTGGAAGGGCGTGGGCCTGGCCCGCTACTTCCGCAAGCGCGCGGACACGCCGCGGCGGCACGTCCTGGCCTGGGTGCTGGGGCCCGTGGTGATCGGGGTGTCCGTGATCCGCCCCATGCTGCGCCGCCTGAACCGCCGCTAGGCCGCTTTTGAAGATCGTGCTCGGGAGAGCCGCCGACGCCCTGAACAGGCTTGGCCTGGGCGATGCCGCCTTTCGAGGCTTCCAGCGGCTGCAGGCCTGGGGCGCCTCTTCGCGAGTGACCGGCCTGCCGCCGGCCTACCTCCGCGTGCTCACGGCGGGATCGCCGGACCCGGGCGCCTTTGTTCACGTCGGACAGGTGGCCGCGCGCACCTTCATGGCGCTGGCCGAGACGCACGGGGTGCGCCTCTCAGCCGAAGACGAGATCCTGGACTTCGGCTGCGGCTGCGGCCGGGTCGCGGGGCCGTTGGCGGGGATGACTCCGGCTGCGCTGCACGGTTGCGACCTCCACCAGCGGCTAATCGGCTGGTGCCGCGCGAACCTGGCCGGAGATTTCGTGGTGAGCCGGCCCACGCCGCCGCTGCCGTATGCCCCCGGCCGGTTCGCCCTGGTCTATTCGGTGTCCGTGTTCACCCACATGCATGAGCCGCAGGCGGCCGGTTGGCTGGCCGAACTCGCGCGGGTGACCCGGCCGGGCGGGCTGGCCTTGTTGACCTTTCTCGACGAGCGCCTGCCGGGCGGCGCGGCGCTGGAGCCGCGCTTGTCGGCCGAGGGATTCGTGGTCCGGCGCGAGGGCGCGGAGGGTTCCAACCTCTTGTGCGGCTACTTCACCGCCGACGGCTTGGCGCGACGGGCCGCGCCGCACTGGACCTTGCTGGAGCACCGCCCGAGCGACCTGTCCGGCATCGGCCAGGCCATCGCCGTCTTACGCCGAAGCTGACGGGAAGCGCCCCGCCCGGCGCAGACCGGAGGGGACGGGCTTGCCGAGCGGGCCTTCCAGCCACTCGGCCGTGCGGATCAGCGCGTCCAGGTCCAGACCGGTGGAGAAGCCGGCCCGCTCGAGCATATAGACGAGGTCCTCCGTGGCGATGTTGCCGGTCGCCCGCGGCGCGAAGGGACAGCCGCCGATCCCCCCGCAACTGGCGTCCAGCACGTCCACGCCGGCTTCGACCGCAGCAAAGGCGTTGGCCAGGCCGGTCTTCCGGGTGTCGTGAAAGTGCATGCGCAAGCGGGCGTGCGGAGCGGCCTCGCGGCAGGCCTCGACCCGCCGCCGGACGGTCCAGGGATCGGCCGCGCCGATCGTGTCGCCCAGCGCGATCTCCTGGTAGCCCGCGTCCGCCGCCCGCCGAACGATCTCCACCACCGCCCTTTCGGGCACCTCGCCGTCGAATGGATCGCCGAAAGCCACGGAAATGGTCAGCGACAGCTTGGGGCCCATCGGCAGGCCGGCGTTGTTTTCGGCGATCTCGCGCATGGCCTTGAGCTGCGCGGCCACGGGGGCGCCCTGATTGCGGACGCCGAAGCCCTCGGAGGCGCTCACCACCGCGTTCACCTCGTCGCAACCGGCGGCGACCGCCCGTTCCCATCCGCGCAGGTTCAGCGCCAAGCCGATACGGGAGCGGGTCAGGTCGGTCGGGAGGGCGGCCATGATCTCTTCCGCGCCGGCCATCTGCGGCACGCGCTTGGGGTTGACGAAGCTCACCGCCTCCACCCGGCGGACGCCGGCTGCCTCCAACCGGGTGATGAACTCGACCCGGTCCTCGGCGCTGAGGACGGCGGACTCGTTCTGGAGCCCGTCGCGAGGGCCCACCTCCACGATTTCGATCGCTAGGCTCATGGCGTGTCCTCGGATGCCGGCCGGAAGATGGTGAGCACGGTTTGGTCGCCGTTGGAGTAGTTGGCGCCGGGGATGCGCGCCACCGCGCGCGCTCGCATGTCCCGTCGGCCGAGCACCGCCTGAAAGGCGGGCAGGTCGGATTCGGCGACCACGGCGGTGCGTCCCTCCGCGATGGCTTCCGCCGCTTCCTCCACGCCCCCCAGGCCGGTGCCGGTGCCCAGAGCGAACACCAGGCTGGGCTCGGCGAAGCCGGACGCCTCCACGGGTCCCGGCGCCAGGCCTGACCGCGGATGCAGCCCCGTCCGCCACAGTTCGCGGGACGTGCGTTCCGACAGCCACAAGGGTTCCAGCCTCGGCGCCAGGCCGGCCAGCAAGACGCCGTGGGCCACCACCGCCAGAGCCGCCGTGGTGGCCAGCGCCGTCCGTGAGGCGCGCTGCAGCAGCGCCACGGCTCCCGCCAGCCCGGCCGCGGCGAACAGGCCCGCGGCGACTGCGGCCCAGGTCGCATCGCCTGGATCGCCGAACTGAGACACGGCCGTCAGCCCCAGCGCGGCGAAGGCCAGGCCGGCCGCCAAGGAGAGGCCGGCGCCGGACCAACGCGTCCAGGCGTCCTTGGGAGCCTCGATGGCGGCGGCGAGCAGCCAGGCCAGGCCTCCGTAGGCCGGGAGCACGTAATGCGGCAGCTTGGTGGGCAAGAGTTCGAAGACGAGCAGGGTCGGCAGGCTCCAAGCCAGGGCGAAGCGCACGGCCGGCTCCGCCCGGCGTCGCCAAGCCGTCACGACCGCGGCTGGAATGAGCAGGGTGGCGGGGAACAGCATCAAAGGCGACAGCAGCAGGTGGTAACCCGGCGGCCCCTCATGACCCTCGTCCCCGCTGTTCAGCTTGGGTGCAAGGTCGCCGCCCACGGCCTCCGTCCAGAATCCGGCGTCCGTGGCCACCGTGATGGCCATGGCCCAGGGACCGAACATGAACAGGCAGATCACCAGCCCCCACCACCATTGCAGGCGCTTCGCCCAACCGAGGTCGCGGTCCATCGCCCACAGCGCCAACAGCGCCAGGCCGACCACCATGGGACCGACAGGGCCTTTCACCAGGATCGAGGCGCCCACCGCCGCCCAGAACACGGCGACCGTCCGGCTGTCGGGCGCCAAGCGGGAAGCGCCTCCCTCCGCCCCCCGCGCCGCGGCGTAGATGCGCGCCAGCGCCGCCATGGCCACCGTCACCGCCGCGCAGAGCACCGCGTCGGTCTTGGCGATCCCCGCCTCCACCGAAAGCAGGGTGGAGACGCCCAGGATCGCGCCTGCCGCCATGCTGGCGCCTGCGCCCCAGAAGGCGCGCGCGCCCCAGGCGCAGGCGGCCGCCGCCAGCATGGCGCCCAGCAGCGAGGGCAGGCGGTAGGCCCAGATGGCGCGAGCCTCCGGGCTGGACAGGACGGACACGCTGATCGCCTGCAGCCAATGGATGCCCACGGGCTTTTTGTGTCGCGGGTCCTGCTGGAAGTTGATGTTGGTGAAGTCGCCCGTCTCCAGCATCTGCGCCGTGGCCTGGGCGAAGCGGGATTCGTCGCGATCGAGCGGGGGCAGGGCGAACACCGCAGGGGCCCCGGCCGCGCAAGCCAGGGCCGCCGCCAGCGCGGGGCCCCGCCACGCGCGCGCCCAGTGATCCCACCCGTCCGTGTTCATCCCCCTCAGGGTTAGCCTAGCCGGCGCGAACGCTCTAGGGAGGACGTGAACGCTTCGGAGCCCGAATGCCGCCCGACCACCCGCCGGAAGTCTCCATCGTGGTGCCGGTCTATAACGAAGAAGGCGCGGCCGCGCCCTTGGCCGAGGAGATCGCCACCGCCTTTGCGGGCGTTGCGCACGAGATCGTGTTCGTGGACGACGCCAGCCGGGACGCCACGCGCGAGCGGCTGAAGGCCCTGCAAACCCGCCTGCCGCAGCTTCGGGTCCTCCAGCACCGCAGCAACGCCGGGCAGAGCCGGGCGGTGCGCACCGGCGTTCTGGCCTCGCGAGGTCCGATCGTCGTCACCCTGGACGGCGACGGGCAGAACGATCCGGCGGACGCGCCGCGCCTGGCCGCTCGTCTGGGCGACGGACCGGCTTCCCTGGCCCTGGTCGGCGGCGAACGGGTCAAACGCCGGGACACGGCCGCAAAACGCTGGGCCTCGCGAACGGCCAACGGCATCCGCAAACGGCTGCTCAAGGATCAGGCGAACGACACGGGCTGCGGGCTGAAAGCCTTCCGGCGCGAAGCCTTTCTGCGGCTTCCCTATTTCGATCACATGCACCGCTACCTGCCCGCCCTGATGATCCGGGAAGGCTACGGGGTGGCGTTCGAGCCGGTCGGTCACCGACCACGCACCACCGGCGCCTCCAAATACACCAACCTCGGGCGGCTGTGGGCGTCGCTGTCGGACCTGTTGGGCGTGATGTGGCTGAGGACGCGGTTCCGCGATCCGGGGGGGGCGGACGAGCTATGACGGGCGGATCCCTGTGGTCGGCGATCCCGCTGCTGGCCTTGCCGGTGGCGCTCTACAACGGCGCGGTGCTGCTGGCGGTGGAAGGCGGCTTCGACTCGCCGGGCGCGCCCGAGCGCCTGGCCGAACCGGTGTTCAGCGTGCCCATGGCCTCCGGCGCTCTGTGGACACTGGGCTTCGGCGACCTGCTGGTGATCGCCGCCCTGGCCGTGCTCTTCCTGGAGCTGCTCAAATCGACCTCCAGCCGGGGGGCGGCGGTGGTGAACCAGGGCCTGTCCATGGCCCTGTTCATCGTCTGCCTGGTCGAGTTCCTGCTCTTGCGGGCCTTTGCGACCTCCAGCTTCTTCCTGATCCTGCTGATGGTGCTGCTGGACGTCCTGGCCGGCTTCGTCGTCAGCATCACCGCCGCGCGCCGCGAATCCGGCGGGCTCGGATAGGCTAGACGTCCGTTCGCGCCAGCTGGCCCTTGCGGGGGCGTCGGTCGCGGGCGCCGGAGAACTCGTTCTGCAGATAGGTGGAACGCGCCTGCTCCAGCACCTCCGGTCCGGCGCGCAGCCCCCGGCGAGGCCGCTCGCCCAGCAGCTGGGCCCCGACGGCGCCCGGCGGGAGCGGGGCGGCCGAGGGAGGAGGCTCCCGCTCGTCCGGCGCGGCCGCCTGCTCCTCCAGCCGCTCCCTCAGCACCAGCATGCGGCCGCGGCGCACGGCGCGGGCGGCGGGGGTCGCGGACACGGGACGGACGGGGTCGGCCATGGCGCCCAGGCTAGGGCGGGACGCTGAAGGAAGCGTGGACGTCAGGTCTTGCCCGCCAGCCGTTCGATCTGGCGGCTCATCTCCTCCATCTTGCGCTTGAGATCGCTCAGCTCCGCTTCGGCCGCCGTGGGCTCGGGCTCCGGCGCGGCCGTCCCGGCCGTGAACGGCGAGAAGGCGCGCATGGTGCGCTCGAACAGGGCCATGTTCTGCCGCGCCTGCTCTTCGAAGAAGCTGCCGGTGGAGCCCTGGGCGAAGGCTTCGCGCCAGCTTTCCTGCTGCCGGGAGAAGGTCTCCATGGAGGCGGTGAGATAGCCGGGCAGCAAGGCCGGCCCACCGCCTCCGTAGAAGCGGATCAACTGCCGAAGGAACTGGATGGGCAGGAGGCTTTCCCCCCGGTTCTCCTCCTCCACGATGATCTGGGTCAGCACTTGGCGGGTGATGTCCTCGCCCGTGCGCGCGTCCTGGACCAGGAAGTCCGTACCGCGTTTCACCATGGCGCCGAGGTCCTCCAGAGTGACGTAGGCGCTGGAGGCCGTGTCGTAGAGGCGGCGATTGGCGTATTTTTTCACCACCACGGGCGCCTCCGGCGCAGTTTCGTGTGTTGCGGGGTCCGCCAAGGTGCAATCCTGAAAAGAGGCGTCTAGATTAAACGTCCACGCCCGCCCGACAACTGCGCGCCTGCAAGGAGTTCGCCATGACCGAGATCGTGATCGCCGCGGCCGCCCGCACCCCCATCGGCAGCTTCAACGGCGCCCTGGCCTCCGTTCCCGCCGCCGACCTGGGCGCGGCCGTCATCGCGGCGGCCCTGGAGCGATCGGCCGTGGCGCCCAAGGAGGTGGACGAGGTCATACTGGGCCACGTCCTCCAGGCCGCCGCCGGGCAGGGGCCGGCGCGTCAGGCCGCCATGAAGGCCGGCGTTCCCGCCGAGGCTCCGGCCTGGAGCCTGAATCAGCTCTGCGGCTCCGGCCTGCGCGCTGTGGCTCTGGGCATGCAGCAGATCGCCGGAGGCGACGCGGCCATCGTGGTCGCGGGCGGGCAGGAAAGCATGAGCCAGGCTCCTCACGCCGCCCATCTGCGCTCCGGCCAGAAGATGGGCGACCTCCAATTCGTCGACACCATGATCCGCGACGGGCTCTGGGACGCCTTCCACGGCTACCATATGGGGCAAACCGCCGAGAATATCGCTCAGCGCTGGCAGATCACCCGTGACGACCAGGACCGGTTCGCCACGGCCAGCCAGAACCGGGCGGAGGTCGCCCAGAAGGCCGGCAAGTTCGACGCGGAGGTCGTGGGCGTCACCATCAAGGGCCGCAAGGGCGACACCGTGGTCGACCGGGACGAATACATCCGACCGGGCGTCACCTTTGAAAGCATCAACGGCCTGCGGCCTGCCTTCGACAAGAGCGGCTCGGTGACGGCGGCCAACGCCTCCGGCCTCAACGACGGCGCCGCCGCCCTGGTGCTGATGACCGCCGAGGAGGCGCGCCGCCGCGGCATCACCCCGCTGGCCCGGGTGGCCTCATGGGCCAACGCCGGCGTGGAGCCCGAGATCATGGGCACCGGACCCATCCCGGCTTCCCGGAAGGCGCTGGACAAGGCCGGCTGGAGGGTCGAGGACCTCGATCTGGTGGAGAGCAACGAGGCCTTCGCCGCCCAATCGCTCTGCGTGGTGCGCGAGTTGGGCTTGGATCCGGAGAAGACCAACGTCCATGGCGGCGCCATCGCCCTGGGCCACCCGATCGGAGCCTCGGGCGCCCGCATCCTGACCACCCTGCTCTACGCAATGCAGGACCGCGGGGCCCAGAAGGGCTTGGCCACCCTGTGCGTGGGCGGCGGCATGGGCGTGGCGCTGTGCGTCGAGCGGATGCAGTAGCCCGCGCCGCAAGCCTAGGCAGAGCATTTTGTTAGGCTTTTCGCGTCACGGTGCACGGGAGGCCGAACGCCTCTTGCTGAGGACGATCATGATCGGGAGAACCCTGCTGCTCATCGGCGCCGCCGCTGCGCTGGCCGTGCCGGTTGGCGCCAGCGCCGACGGCGGCATGTCCGCCATCTGTCACCGAACCGGCGCACCCGCGCCCACGCCCGGCCTTTTCCAAGGGCGAATCATCGAAGTCTCCGACACGGCTTTGTCCATGCACGTGGGCGAGCACGGCGACGTGGTCATTCCGCCGGCGCTCCGGGCGCGCTTCGGCTCCAGCCGCGTCTGCCAGACGGACGGGAGGGGCGCCCTGTTCGACAGCAAGGGACGACCCGTTCAGCCCACCGGGAGCGAACCGGGCGGACCCAGCCCGATCGAAGAAGACACCCCGAGCTGACCCTGCACCGCCGTCCGGCGTCGTGCGCCTGACCGCCCGGCGAGCCCTCGCCGGGAGCCCTGACCCTCCCGGAGCGTTCTACGGGTGAGCGGGGCCGTCAGAGCCTCGCCGCACAGGAGAGGCACATGGCGAGGACGGCGCTGGTTACGGGCGGAACGCGGGGCATCGGCCGCGCGATTGTGGAGCGGCTGAAGCAGGACGGATTCAAGGTCGCCGCCGGCTATTCGGGCAATGACGAAGCGGCGCGGGCGACCGCGGCCGAACTGGACGTCACCGTTGTGAAGGGGAACGTCGGCAGTTTCGAAGACGCCCGACGCGCCGTGGGCGAGGTCGAGGCCGAGCTCGGACCAGTCGAGGTCCTGGTCAACAACGCCGGCATCACCCGCGACGGCTTCTTCCACAAGATGACGCCCGAACAGTGGGGCGACGTGATCCGGGTCAACATGGACAGCGTGTTCAACATGACGCGCCAAGTGATCGAGGGAATGCGCGAGCGCAGTTTCGGCCGGATCATCAACATCAGCTCCATCAACGGCCAGAAGGGTCAGGTTGGTCAGACCAATTATTCGGCGGCCAAGGCCGGGATGATCGGCTTCACCAAGGCGCTGGCCCTGGAGACGGCGCGCAAGGGGATCACGGTCAACTGCGTCGCACCGGGCTATATCGGCACGGAGATGGTCGCGGCCGTGCCTGAGAACGTTCTGCAAGGCATTGTGGCCAACATCCCCGTCGGGCGATTGGGCGAGGCGGAGGAGATCGCCGCGGTTGTGGCCTTCCTGGCGCGCGACGACGCCAGCTTCATCACCGGCGCGACCTTGGGCGTGAACGGCGGGCAGTACATGGTGGGCTGAGCGGGGCGGTCGGCGGAGACCGCGCCCCTCGCCTGAAAAGCGCCCCACTCCCAGCCGATCAGGGCCTGTGATTGTGGGTAGGTCAGTGGCCGCGTGCGCCGGGGTTGCCCCCGGTGTTATTCTGGCGTTCGGCGTGGCCGCCGCGGGCTTCGCCGCGGGTCCGGCGGCGGGTCAGGCGCGTTTCAGCCAAGGTCATGGCGCCCTCTTCGGCGGGCGCGGCGGGGCGGAGATCGCTCCGCCCGTGGCCAAATACGTCGCCCCCGACGACCGGGCCTTCATCCTGGACCGCTCCAGTCAGACCCCGCTGCTCAAGTTCGAAGGCAGCCAGGAGGTCTGGGTGCTGCGTCCCGCCCCCGGCCCGCGGGGCGACGTCATCTACAGGGACGACCTCGGTCGACAGATGGTGCGGGCCAGCCGCATGGGCGGCATGACCGTGTTCACCGCCGACCGACCGAGCGGCCTTCCCGCGGCGCTCGCGGGTCAGGCCGTGTCGATCCGGCCTTCAGCGGTATCGCCGGTCGCGCTGATCGGCCACTTCGTCCGACAGGCGGTTCGCGCGGCCCGAGCGGTCGGGCGGCGCATCCCCTTTGAAGCGCCCGAGGTGACGCCGGAGACCTCCACCCTCTTCGCCGATGCAGCCACCACAACCGCGGAAGCCATGGTGCGCTACTCCGGGCGGCGGCAAAGTCGGTTGTTGGCGCGTCTGCGGCGCGTCAGGTTCACGGTCGGACCGCAGCCCGCCGTGTCCGTGACGGGGAATGTGTTGAACATCATCGTGGCGCCCAGTCAGGGCCTGGCCGGTCGACCTTCGTCCGAGCGAATCGTGCGCACCATGGCTGCGGCGGACTGACGGACGGTCTGACCCGGTTGGACCGGGTGACGGAGTCGCCCCCACGGCCTAGGTTATCCCCATGCGTCGCGACGTCATCGAACTCCGGGATTTCTACGCCACCCGATTGGGCGCCGCCGCTCGCGAGATGGTCTCGCGAAAGATCTGGGAAGCTTGGGAGGGCTGCTCAGGCCTGGACGTGCTGGGCCTGGGCTACGCCACGCCCTACCTGGAGATGTGGAGGCCTACCGCGCGCCGGACCCTGGCGGCCATGCCGGCCGCTCAGGGAGTCGAGGTATGGCCGGCCGATGGACGCGCCGGCTCCTGCCTGATCCACGAAGCCTCCTCTCCGTTTCGCAACGCCATGTTCGACCGCGTTCTCCTGGTCCATGCGCTGGAGGAGAGCGACGATCCGCGGGCTCTGCTGGAGGAAGTGTGGCGCGTGCTGGCGCCCTCCGGCCGGGTGGTGATCGTGGCGGCCTCGCGCCGCGGGATGTGGGCAGGGGCCGAAAGCACGCCGCTGGGACATGGCCGGGCCTGGACGCGGCGACAGCTGGAAACGGTTGTGCGCGAAGCGGAACTGGAGCCGTTAGCCTGGTCGCGCGCGCTATACATGCCGCCCGCCGACCTGTTGGCGCCCTGGGCGGAGGCTTGGGAGCAGACGGGCTCGCGCCTGTGGCCGGCCCTGTCGGGCCTGATCCTCTTGGAGGCGGTGAAGCAGACCTTCGCGGTCAAAGCGAAGAAGCCGGTCCGCGCCCGAACTCGGGTGCTGGTCCCGGCCCTTCAGCCGACGGGAGCGCCGGTGCGCGACGGCGCTCCGGTTGCGGCGCATGTTGAGGGCCTATCGCCTCAGTCCAAAGCCGCCGCCGTCTCGAGTGGAGATCATGGCTAGCATCCTCGGGCCGCATCCACACGGCGCTGGGCGGCACGGGTGACGCGGACCCTGGTCAGGGCTGGGTGCTCTTCGGTGCGGCCACCTCCGCCAAAGCGTCGATCAGCCCGTGGTTCTGTTCCTCCGTGCCCACGGTGATCCGCAGGAAGTCCGGCAGCCCGTAGTTGGCCAGCGCGCGGACGAGCACGCCTCGGGAGGCGAGATGCGCCTCGACCTCCCGCGCCGAGCGGCCGGGGGTCGCCGGAAACCGGACCAGGACGAAGTTGGCGAACGACGGATAGGTTTCGAAACCCAGCCCGCCGATCTGCTGCTCCAGCCAGGGGCGCCACCGCTCGACCAACTCTACCGAGCGCTTCTGGAAGTCGTCGTCAAAGACCGCCTCCGCGCAGGCCAGCTGGCCCGGCACGGAGGTGTTGAAGGGCGCACGGATGCGATCCATGGCGCCGATCAGCGCCTCGGGGCCATAGGCCCAGCCCACGCGCAGCCCCGCCAGGCCGTGGAGCTTGGAAAAGGTCCGCGTGGTGATGACGTTGGACGTCTCACGCGCCAGCGCCACTCCGTCCTCGTAGTCGGCGCTGGTGACGAACTCGGCGTAGGCGCCGTCCAGCACCAGGATCACGTGCGGGGGGAGGGCGGCGTGCAGCCGCCGAATCTCCGTAGCGGGAACCAGCGCGCCGTTCGGATTGCCTGGGTTGTCGAGGAAGATCACGCGAGTGCGCTCGTCCACCTCGGCCAGCAGGCAGTCCACCTTGCGGTGGAGATCGCCCTCGGGTGCGAAACGCATCTCCGCTCCGGCGGCGCGGCCCGCGATGCGGTAGGCGAAGAAGCCGAATTCGAACTGCACGACGTTGTCGCCCGGCTCGCAGAAGGTCTGGCAGAGCAGGGTGAAGATCTCGTCGGAGCCGATGCCGAAGATCAGGCCTTCGGCGTTCAACCGGTGACGGCGGGCGACCGCCTCGCGCAGAATGGTCGCGCGCGGGTCGGGATAAAGGCTCAGCTGGTTCGCCGCCGCCTGGTAGGCCTGCTGCGCCGCCGGGCTGCAGCCCAGCGGATTCTCGTTGGCCGACAGCTTCAGGGGCTTCTCGAAGCCCTGCGCCTTGGCCTTGCCGGGGACATAGGGGCTGATCTCGAGAATGCCGGGCTTCGGCTGGGGCGCGGTCTGCATAGGCGCGACTTAGCCCGTTCCCCCGGCTGGGAGAAGCGGCGCCCCGCCGAGCGCCGCCCCTCAGAAGACCTTGGGGGCGGGCGCCACGGCGACAGGTCCCACCGTGAACTGCCCGGCTTCGAACCCGAGCGCGAGCTCGACGTTGGCGTCGCCCCGGGTGCGCGCGACCACCGTCGCCGCCCCGATGGCGTTCGGGTCTGCCTGTTCGATCCGGCCCAGGGCCGAGAGCGCCTGCAAGGGCCGGTTCATCATCACGTCCAGGCTGCCGCGCAAACGCCCGTCCGACCCCACCGAGAGGACTCCCCCCGTGTTGCGCGCCCGCAGGTCGCCCGCCTGCAGGGTGGCGCTGGCGACCCGCATGCGCCCGCCCGCCCGGGTCCAATTGCGCACCGCCTCGGCCCAACTCCGCCCCCGAAGCGCGCCGATCTGCGACACCCGCGAGTCCCACACGAAGTTGGTGGGCTGGCTCCCGGACACAAAGGCCATCAGTCCTGCAGGCCGAGGCAGTCCCCCGCGCACCCGGAACAGCAGGGCGGCTTCATCCCCCTCCGGCGCGGGGCGCAGGTGGAACTCCGCACGCTCGGCCCCGGCCAGCAGAAAGGGCTCCGCGCCCTCCAGCGGGACGAAGCGGAGGTCGGCTCCTTCCACCGAGATCCGCGGCGGAACGCTGTTCACGCCCGACAGGCTGGCGCGCAACAGGCGGCCCTGCACGTGCAAGGGGCCCGCTTCCGGCCGCAGAACCACGACGCCATCGGGCGCCGACGCGACCCAGCGGGTCAGGCGGTAGGCATTGGCCTGAGCCTCCAGTCGAGGAGCCCGCACGGCCCAGCCGGACGGGGACGCCACCCGCGCCTGCTGCAGCACGAGTTTCAGGCGAAAGGGGTAGCCCTCGACCCTGCGGCTGGCCCACTCGATCCTGCGCCCCTGGGCCTCCTGGGCCGCGACGGCCTGGTCCAGGGCGTCCAGCAGCCGGTCTCGAGCGATCCACCAATAGGCGCTCCAGGCGACCAGGCCGATCGCCGCCAGCCCCGAGGGGATCAGCAGCCAATTGCGGGTCGGGCGACCTCCGGCTTCAGCCACGGGCTTCGCCCTCCATGCGCAGGGCTTCGGAGGCGGTTTCGACCCGGCTCTGCAGCTCGGCCATGAAGGCGCCCCGCTTGAGGCCCGGCGCTATCGGAGGCAGAAACTCATAGACCGCCGTGCCTGGCCGCATCACCCATCCCTTCGCAGGCCACCGCAGGCCCGAGTTCGTCGCCATGGGGACCACCGGTCCGTCCAGCTCGCGATATAGACCGGCCACACCCGGCTTGTAGTCAGGCTCCCCACCCGGCGGCCGCCGCGTTCCTTCCGGAAAGATGATCACGGGGCGCCGCTTGCCCAGCCGATCCCGCACCTCCGTGATCAGCGCTTTCAGGGCTGCAGCCCCGCCATCGCGATCCAGGCTCACCAGCTCCGCCTTGCGGCCATAGGCCCCGTACACCGGATTGGCCAGCAGCTCCTTTTTGAGGACGAAACTGGGGTCTCGGAGAAAGGCAAAGGGCGCGATGCCGTCCAGCATCGACTGGTGCTTGGCCGCGATCAGCCCGGGCCCTGCGGGCCGGTGCTCCAGCCCGCGCGCCTCGACCCGGACTCCGCAGATCACGCGCAGTCCTCCCAAGACGAGAGCGGCCCAGACCCTTTGCCCCGCGGTCAGCGCCCGGCGCGGCATTAGCAAACAGGGCGCACACACGACCGCCATCACTGCGATGACCGCGAACAGCCAGACGTAGAACAGCGCCGAGCGGACCTGGCTCACTCGACCGTCTCGATTTGCAGGCGCCCCGTTTCCGCCGGCGAGGTCGACGCCGCGGACCGAGGTTCCTCTCCATCCAGGCTAAGAATCAGTTCCCTGAAGAGCACCACCAGGTATTTGGAGTACTCCAGCGTCATGCGCCGCGCGCTTTCGCCCGTGACCCACCAACGCGCGGCGTCCACCGTATCCGTTTCGATGGCGTAGGGCCGCAGCACCACGCCGGGCAGGGCGGCCTTCAGCTCCAGCAGGGCGCGGGCCATGTGGAAGTCGCTGGTGACTAGAATCAGGCTGTCATAATCCCGCGCCCGGGCCCATTGCGCCGTGTGCTGGGCGTTACCCAGCGTGGTCTCCGCCTCATAGTCGAGGTCCACACAGCAGTCGTAGAGCTCGCCGTAACCGCGGGTCACGTTGCGGATGTCCTCCCGCGTGGCGTCCCGATGGACTCCCGAGATCAGCATCCGCTGGCCCTTCTTGGCCTGTAGCAGCCGCATGGCGGTTTCGATGCGCACATCCGAGGCGCCCGTGAGAGCCACAATGGCGTCGGCTGAAGGCGCGTTGGTGACGGGCGCATAGCGGTCCACCCGGTCGGCGAAGGCGGTAAGCCCCACCACCCAGATGAAGAGCAGAACAAGCACGGTGGCCAGGCTTTTCAAACAGCTGCCCTCATTCGAAGCCGGCCAGAAGCTCCATCGCGGTTCGTCGCGCCGACAGGGCGGCGATGAAGGCCGCGAGCAGCGGGCATAGCAGAAGCCAGGGCAGGTCGGACCAGTCCACCGGGAGGATCGGCAGAAAACCCCCAGACCCCGAGAGCGCCCGCAGACCCGCCGCGATCACCGCGGCGCCCCCGGCGCCGATCACGCCCGCCACCGCCGCCAGCTTGGCGAACCGGGCCTGGAAAAGACGGGCCAGCATGGCGTCCTCCGCTCCGGACAGATGGAGCACCTCGACCACCTCGCGTCGGGCGGCCATGCCCGCCCGGGTGGCGAAGGCGATCACGGCGGCGGCCGCACAGGCGATAAGGGCGGCCGTGCCCACCGCCCCCGCTCGCGCCAAGGTTCCCGCACGCCGCACGTCGCCGAGATAGGCCTCATAGTCGTGGATGACGGCGTCCACCCCGTCGGCCTGAAGCGCCGTGTCCAGAGCGCCGCGCCTGGCGGGCGCCTCGCGATCAAGCTCCACGACGACGAGTTGGGGAACGGGCAGGTCCTCCAGCCCGCCGCGGCCCAGCCACGGCTCCAGTAGGGCCTCCGCCTCCGAGCGACCCAGAGCCACGACCTCCGTCACCCCGGGAACGCCCGCCAGGGCCGCGGCGGCGCGCTCCGCCGCCAGAGCCGGAGTCTCGTTGGGACCCGGGCGGGCCTGCACCAGCACCTCGCCCGAAAGCTCGCCCCGCCAGCCGGTCGCGGCCCTGTCCGCCGCCAGAGCCGCCAAGGCGGCGACGCAGGCGAGAAAACACAGGACGGCCACCACGAAGACCAGCGCTCCGTCGCGCTCGTCCTCCTTGGGCAGCAGCGGCGCGGGCCGCCAAAGGCGCGCGCGGGCCTCCGTCAAATTGCTCTCGCTCACGCGGCCCGCCCGACGGAGGCGGGGCCGAGCTTGCCCCGGGCCAAGTGCATCACGGGCTTGCCGGATTGGCGCACCAGGTCCTGGTCGTGGCTGGCGATCAGCACGGTAGTTCCCAGGCGGTTTAACTCGACGAACAGGCGCAGGATGCGCAACGCCATCTCATGATCGACATTGCCGGTGGGCTCGTCGGCCAGGAGCACGTCAGGTTTGCCGACCACCGCGCGCGCGATCGCCAGCCGCTGTTTCTCCCCTCCGGACAGGGTGGCGGGCATGGCGTGCATGCGCTCGCCCAGGCCCACCCAGGCCAGCAACTCGCCTACGTCGTCGCGGTAGGCCTTGGGCTTCAGCCCGGCCAGCCGGAGCGGCAGGGCGGCGTTGTCGAAGGCGCTCAGGTGATCCAGCAGCCGGAACTCCTGGAAGACCACGCCCACCCGCCGCCGCAGCGCCGGCACGGCCTCGCGGGGCAGGGTGGCCACGTCCTGGCCGAAGGCTGTGATCAGCCCGCGGGTCGGCCGCAGGGCCAGATAGATCAGCTTCAGCAGGGTGGTCTTGCCCGCTCCCGACGCGCCGGTCAGGAAGGTGAAGGAGCCGGGCTCCAGGTCGAAGCTGACATCCCGCAGGGTTTCCGTTTGACGGCCGTATCTCAGGCCCACGTTTTCGAAGCGGACGGCCGGCCCCTCGTACCGTGCAGGATTCCTCCCCGGTCCGACCACGTCTCTTTTGAACTTGTTAAGGATAATCGGCGACCTCGGAGGAGGGGAAAGCCCCACGAATGCTGCGTCGGCGATGATACTGACCTGCCCCGAATGCGCCACCCGCTATTCCGTGGCCGACAACAGCGTCGGGCCCGAAGGCCGGACCGTGCGCTGCACCAGTTGCGGCCTGACCTGGCGCGCGGAGCCCGACACCGCTCTGGAGCTGGATCGTGCGCCCACGCCGGAGCCGCCGCCCGCACCCGCCGACGACCTGCCCCGCGCCTTCCGTGAGCGAATTGCGGCCCAGAAGCTGGGACGTCGGACGGCGCGCTCCGGTCTGGTTCTGGGTGGAGCGGCGGCCGGCTTTCTCCTGGCGGTCGCCAGCGTGGTGCTGGGCCGCGACGATGTAGTGGCCGTGTGGCCGAAAACCGCAAGCGCCTACGCCGGGCTGGGTTTGGCGGTGAACAGCGTGGGCCTGGTGATCGAGGACCAGAAAGCCCAGGTCGGCTGGGAGAACGGCCGGCCCACGGTGCTGGTGACGGGTAAGCTGCGCAATGTGCGCAACAAGCCCGTGGCCTCGCCGCCCCTGCGTTTCAGCCTGCTGGACGGGGCGGAGAACGACCTGGGCGCCCGCGTCTTCCAGGTGACCAACGCCGATATACCTCCGGGCGGCGCGCGCACCTTCGTGGCCAAGCTGCACAACCCTCCGGAAAGCGTCCAGGACGTCGAGATCAGCTTCGAACTGGGCCGGGAGGAAGAGGCGCACGCGGCAACGGGCCATGGAGCCGCCAAAGGCCATAGAGCTGCGAAGGGCCACGGAGACGCGAGGGATCACGGAGACGCAAAGGCGCACAAACCTGCGGAGGCTCACGCCGAACCCGCTCATGGGGAGCCCGCATCGCACGGCGAGCCGGCGCACCCGCCTGCAGCCCATACCACGGTCGCCGCTCACACCCCGGAACACGCCGAAGGGCACGGGAAGCCGTCGCACGGCGAGCCGCCGCACGCGCCCGCCATGCGGGCCGCGCACGGCGCCGAGCATTGAGCGAACCCGTCGTCATCCTGCCGGAAGCGGAGGTCGCTCGGCGGGTGACCGCCATGGCGGCCGCGATGGCGCCCCGCATCGACGACGACACGGTGGCGGTGTGCCTGCTCACCGGCGGGCTCTGGTTCGCCGCGGATTTCACCCGCGCCTTGGCTCGGCTGGGCCGCCACCCGAGCTTCGACGCGCTGTGGCTGGCCTCCTATGGGGATGATCGGCACAGCGGGGGCACCGTGCTTGTGCGCGCGGGCTTCCAGCGCCCGGTCGAGGGGCGGCGGGTCCTGTTGATGGACGATGTGTTCGACTCGGGCCTGTCGCTCCGCGAAAGCGTACGGCTGGCCACCGAGGCGGGCGCCCAGGAGGTTCTGACCGCCGTGTTCGCGCGCAAGCCCTGGCCGCACCCGCGCAAGATCGAGCCGGACGTCGTGGGTTGGGAGGCGCCGGCGCGCTATCTCGTCGGGTACGGCATGGACGCCGCCGGACGCTATCGCGGCTTCCCGGACATCGCCGCGCTGGACTGAGGGGTCAGCGCGTGGGCGGTATGTTGACGGGCGCCGCGCGTTGCGCGGGTATGTTGGGATCGCGTGGGCGCGTTTCCTCGTCGGGGGAGGGCAGACCGGCCTCCCGGTCTTCCTGCTCGTTCTCGGCAGGCGAGGTTTCGTCCGGCGATCCGCGTCCAACATCGGACGGGAATACGGGGCGGGCCTGGCCGAACAGGGGGCCCGGCCGCTGCAGGTCGCCTTGCCTGCCGCACGCCGCCAGGACGATGGCTACGCCGGCGAGCAGAAGAAGACGAGCAGACATGGGGCGGCGCTCCGAGGTGAGGCGCCTACATAAGCCGAACACCCTGGAGGCCCCAAGCGTGAGTTCGCCGCACAGCTCCCCTCAACCCCCGCAAGCCGCGCCACGCGCGCGCCTGGGATGGCCGATCTGGGCCGCGCTCGCCGTAGGCCTGGTCGCCAGCGCATGGATCGTGCTTCAGGCGGCGAGCCGGCCGGACTACACGGGGTTGGGCGGTTTCGCCCGGGGCTCCCTGGCCCGGCTGCAGATCGCCGAAGCGCCCACGCCCGCCCCGGCCAACAGGTTCCAGGGGCCGGCGGGTCAAGCCGTTCAGATCCGCGACCTCCCGGGGAAGGTGAAGGTGGTCAACCTTTGGGCCACCAACTGCGCACCGTGCAAGCTGGAGATGCCGACCCTGGCCGCCCTGGCCCGCTCGCACGGCGACCGCGTCAGCGTGACGCCCATCAGCCTGGACCCGGTCGGTCGCACCGATCAGGCGCGCGCCTTCATCGCCGACCACGCTCCCCTGCCTTTCCACCAAGACCCGAGCTTCGCGATCGCGTTCGCCATGAAGGCGCAAGGCATGCCGACCACGGTGATCTACGACGCTCAGGGGCGCGAACGCGCGCGTCTCGCCGGGGCCGCCGAGTGGGACAGTCCGGAGGCGCAGGCCCTTATCGGCGCCCTCCTGGCGGAGTGAGGCGGTCAGCCTTCGCCTTCGCCCTCGGCCGCAGGGGCCGCGGGCTGGGACGTCGTCGCGCCGTCCTCGCCCTCGCCTTCCGCCGCCGGAGCGGTGGACGCCGCAGGCGTCTCCTCCGTCTCGCCCCCGCCTTCGCAGGCGGCGACGCCCAACAGGGCGGCCGCGCCCAAGCTCGTCCAGACTTTCGCGCGGAACCTGCTCATCTCGCCTCCTCGGTTCGTTCAGCCTAGGCGATAAGCCCCGACCCGACAACGAGGCCCGGCCATGCTGATCATCGCCAACGCTCTCCCGCCCGGAGAGGTTCGCCGCGTCCGCGAGGCCCTCTCGGAGCTTCCTTTCCTGGACGGCCGGAGCACGGCTGGGGAGGCCGCGCGCCAGGTGAAGGCCAACGCCCAGGCCGACAAGGCGGACCCGGGCGTGGCCGCCCTGGGCGTCTCCGTGCGCGCCCTCCTGGAGCGGCACGAACTGGTGGCGGCCTATGCCCGGCCGGCGCGGTGGTCGGGACGGGGGCGCGGGTCGGGGCGCGGGCCGTGCTCGGGTCCAACGCGAGCATCGGGCGCAAGGCCGTGGTGGGGGCTGAGGTCGAGGTCGAGGCGTCGCGGTACGTCGCCAGGGAGGGCGGTTGAGGCGACCGCCGCCCTCCGGCCTGATGGCGGGTGTCCCGTCCGGCCTTCGACCGGACCCTGAATTTCTCTCGGCGGGGATCTGACCGGCATGGAGCGTTTGAGGAAGGCGGTGCGGTT
>JAHWJX010000024.1 GCA_019348195.1 Pseudomonadota bacterium
AGACCGCAAGCTCGTCAGTGTCGAGACAGCCCCCCTGCCAGGTCAAAGCCTAGCCGAGAAAACCGTCGCCAGAACACCGCCGCCTGCGTTTCTCTTTCCAATTCAACGATGTCAAAGACCAGAACCGCCGCCCCGGAGAGCTGATCGGCCCCACCTGTTTAACGCCGGGTGGTCGGCGGAGGCGGCTATCTATTGGGCCGCCCCGGGAGTGTCAACCGATCCTTTCGGACTTTTTGCCGGCTCGCCTACTCTCCTCTGAGGAGAAGACCCGCCTCCAAAAACAGCGCCGCAGCAGGCCGGGGGCCGGTGAGGGCCCTTGGATTACGCCGAGACGTGTCGGTTGGAGCCGCGGAGAATGGCGGAACCGGAGGTCCCTGTCAAGAGGCTCGGAGGAGCTTCCCGACCCGCTTCCGCGAGGAGCCGCCGTCTATGAAGACGCCGACCCTCTGTCAACCGGCTCTTTCGAGCTGCCCGGGAAATCCACCCCGAAGACGGGCCGAGCGGCTCAAGACCCCTGCTGGAAACGCAATCACAAGGCCGGTTCATCGGCCTGCTTTTACGCCCTGACGGATCGATTGAGACCGCGAAAGCCGTGAGCCCAAGGGCTAGGTCCAGTCCCTCCGAAGAGGTCCGGGGCCGCGCTTCCGCGATGTGGGCTTTGTAAGGATCGAGGCGGGCGCGCAAGCTCTTTTGTGTCGGAGGACCGACACATCGGGTCGCACCCCCTGGGCGGCCGCGGGTCAGCCGGCGGCGATATAGGCCTTCAGCGTCTCGGCCTCGGCCTCCACCTCGCTGATTTTGTGCTTCACAAGATCGCCGATCGAAACCATGCCGCAGACGGTTCCGCCGTCCAGCACGGGGAGGTGCCGCACGCGGCGGTTCGTCATGCGCGCCAGAAGCGCATCCACGGTTTCGGTCGGCGTGGCGGCGATGACCTCTGCGGTCATGCAGCGGGAAACGGGCGTTTGCAGCGCGGCGCCCCCCGATCGCGCGAGCGCGATGACGATGTCGCGTTCGGAGATGATGCCAGCGACCTGGTCGTCTTGCATGACGAGCAGGGCGCCGACGCGTTCGGCTTCCAGCCGTTCTGCGACCTCGGCCAGGGTGTCGTCGGGCGCTGCGGTGAGCACCTTGCGCCCCTTGGCGTTCAGGATTTGCGACACGAGCATGGCGGCTGTCTCCGTCCCGCAGAGGAGGTTCCGCCCTTTCGAGCGCGAAGGCAACAGGGGCGAAGTCTAGGCTCTCGGCGCGAACAGGCGCAGCAGGAGGACGCCCGCCGCCAGGCCGCCCAGGTGCGCCTCCCAGGCGATGGGCAGGGGCACGGCCAGGCCGGCGGCCGCGATAATCAGGTTCAGCGCCACCCAGGGCAGGAGGAAACCCAGCGCCGCACGGCTGAAGGGAGAGCCCACCGCGCCGCGGCGCTCGATCAGGCGCGCGGCGCCGCCCATCAGGCCGGAGATGGCGCCCGAAGCCCCCACCAGGGGAACGCCGCCGTAGGGGTGCAGCGCCCAGAAGAACAGGCCTCCCAAGACCCCGCACAGGAGGAAATAAGCGGCGAAGCGCAAGGCGCCGGCGGGACTGGAGCCGAACACGCGGGCCACGGGCGCGCCGAAAGCCAGCAGAGCGGTGGTGTTGAAGAAGAGGTGGAGCCAGCCGCCGTGCAGGAAAATGTGGCCGAACAGACCGCGAACGCGACCGGCGGAAAGCTCGATCGGAACCAGGGCGAAACGGGCCACGGCTTGATCGCGACCGACGGATATCTGCCATAGAAAGGCGGCCACGATCAAAGCGCAGAAGGCGACCACCGGCCAGGGCGCGTTGACGGCGCGCTCCGGTCCTGAACGCTGGGGCGGAGCGGGGGCGGCCGGAACGGTCGGGGGGACGGCGGTGCGGGACCAGGGGCCTGGGGGCTCGCTCATCAGAACAGCGACAGCTGCTGGGGCGCAGGAGACAGGCGGCTCCGAAGGTCTCCGCGATCCAGCAAGCCGCCCGGCGTCCAGTCGGCGGCGACCAGGAAGGGGCGCACCCGTTCCAGCCCGCGCGTGAGGCGGCCGACGTCCTCCAGACGAAGTGTCCGATAGCGACGGACGGAAAGGATTCTGTCCACGCTCTTCACGCCCAGGCCCGGGACGCGGAGCAGCTGCTCGCGGGTGGCGCGGTTGACGTTCACGGGAAAATGCTCGCGGTGCTTGAGCGCCCAGGCGAGCTTGGGGTCCACGGCCGCGTCGAGCATGCCGCCTTCGCCGCCCGAGACGATCTCGTCCTTGCTGAAACCGTAGAAGCGCATCAGCCAGTCGGCTTGGTAAAGGCGATGTTCGCGCACCAGCGGCGGGGCGGCCAGAGGAAGCTTGGACGTGCTGTCGGGGATGGGGCTGAAGGCGGAATAGTAAACTCGGCGAAGGTCATAGGAGCCGTACAGCGTCGAGCTGCGGGTCAGGATGTCGGCGTCGGACGCGTCGTCGGCGCCGATGATCATCTGGGTGCTTTGCCCCGCCGGTGCGGTGCGGGGCGGCTTGGCGCGGCCCTTTTCCTTGTGAACGGTGCGCGCCTCCTTCTGCTCGTCGATCCGGGAGCGGACAGCGCCCATGGCTCGCTTGATGACCACGGGGTTCTTTTCCGGCGCGAAGTCGGCGATGGACTCGTCTTTGGGCAATTCGATGTTGATGCTCAGGCGGTCGGCCCAGCGACCCGCTTCCTCGATCAGCTCGGGCGAAGCGTCCGGGATCACCTTGAGATGGATGTAGCCGCGGAAGTCGTGCACCTCGCGCAGGGTGCGCGCGACCTCGTTCATGGCGGCCATGGTGTAGTCCTCGTCCCGAATGATGCCGGACGAAAGGAACAGGCCCTCGATATAGTTACGCTTGTAGAACCCCAGGGTGAGGTCGACGACTTCTTTCGGCGAGAAGCGTGCGCGCGGCGTGTTGGAGCTGACGCGGTTGATGCAATAGGCGCAGTCGTAGACGCAGAAGTTGGTCAGCAGGATCTTGAGCAGGCTGATGCACCGACCGTCGGGCGCATAGGCGTGGCAAATGCCCATGCCCTCCGTGGAGCCCACGCCCCGGCCGTTGGTGCTGTCGCGCTTGCTGGTTCCGGAACTGGCGCAGCTCGCGTCGTACTTGGCTGCATCCGATAGGATGGCGAGCTTGCGCTTGAGGTCCAGCTGAGCCACGCCCCTAGCTAGGGTTCCGCATCCGTTCCGTCCAGAGCGGCGGAACCGCGCAACTCATTCCGGCTTCGACTGCTTCTCGCCGATCTGGTCGAGCTGATCGCGGACGCGCTCCACCGTGGCTTCGTCCACCGACGCGTCGATCTCCTCTCCGGGCAGGAGAGCGTCGTCGGGAATCCCGGGGCCGGTCTGGGCGACCGTGTCGTTCAGCGACCGACTGTTCGTGCCGTTCGAAATGCCGCGTTCAGCCATGGCGGACCTCCTGGCGAGGTAAGTCCCGCCTGCGTCTGGAGTTCCCAGCGCAGATGCATGAACGGATCAGGCCCGATCGCCGCCGTTGGACTTCTCGCCCGGCGCCTTGGTGTCCTCGCCCAGCGTGTTTCGGAGGTAAAGCATTTTGACCATCACGAACCCCGTCACGGCCAACGGCGTGGCGAAAACCACGCCGAGCAGACCCAGGAGGCCGCCAATGCCGAGTACGGCGAACAGGGTCAGGACCGGAGGCAGATCGACGGTGCGTCCCTGGATGAACGGGTAGGTGACGTTGCTCTCGATCTGCTGGACGAGGAAGTACATCAGGAGGGTCCACAGAACCATCTGCGGGCCTTGGAGCATGGCCACCAACACGCCCGGGATCACCGACACGAGGGGTCCTACAATCGGCACAAAGGCGGCCAAGCCCGCGAACAGGCCCAAGGCCGCCGGCGAAGACAGCCCCAGGATCAGCGCGCCGATGTAGGTGAGCACGCCCACGATGATCATGGACACAAAGGTGCCGAGCAGCCACAACTTCAGCGCCCGTCCCGTCGCGTTCAGGGCGTCGCGCACGCGCTCGCGCGGCCCCTGGGGGAAGAGCGCCAGCAGACCGTCGCGGTTCTTCTGCGGGTCGATCGCCAGATAAAGCCCGCCGAAGATCACCAGCAGCAGGTCCGTGCCAGCGCCAACGAGTGTGAAGGCGAAGCTGCCGATGCGAGTGAACAGCCCGCCGAGACGGGAGGCCATGCCGCCCCCGCCGCTCTGCAGCTGCGCCAGGATCTCCTGGCCGAACGGCAAGGCCGCGATCCGCGCCTGAACTTCCCCGATGGAAGCCGGCAGGCTTTGCGACAGCTGGGCCACCTGGCCGGAGATGGTGGACCCGAACAGCCAACCCGCGCCGGCCAGAACCGCGACCACCAGCAGGCCGCCGGCCAAGAGGGACAGACCGCCACCTAAAGGGGTGCGCTTCTGAATAGGGTCCGCCAAAGACCGCAGCAGCACGGCCACGATCACTGCGCCGAACGCCAGCAGGAAGACGTTGACCAGTCGCCAAGCCAAGAAGGTCAGGCCCGCCACAGCGAAGACGAACAAGGTTCGCCGCACGAAGGTGCGGTCAAGCGCCTTCGTGGCCGAAGCCTCCCGGGGGTGCGGCGCCACGATCAGCGCGCCGCGGTCTGGGCCGGCGCCGATCCGAACACCTTGCGGAAGAACAGGGTCTCCACCTCGCGCTGGACGTCGGTGTTCTGCTTCTTGCGGAAGCCGTGGCCTTCGTCGCGGGCGAGCAGGTACCAGACGTCGCCGCCGTTTCCGCGGATGCGGGCCACCACCTGGTCGGCTTCGGTCTTGGGCACGCGGGGGTCGTTTGCGCCCTGGATGACCAGCATGGGCTTGGACACGCGGGCTATGTTGTTCAGCGGCGAGATGCGGTCGAACACGGCGCGCATCTTGGGGTCGCGCTCGTCACCGTACTCCGCGCGGCGCAGGTCGCGGCGGTAACCTTCGGTGTTGGTGAGGAAGGTGGTCCAGTTGGAGATGCCGACGATGTCGACGCCCCCGGCCAAGCGGTCGTTGTAGTTCACCATGGAGGCCAGGACCATGTAGCCGCCGTAGGAGCCGCCGTGGACGACCACACGGCTCGGATCGAGGTCCGGCTGGGTGGCGATCCAGTCCAGCAAGGCGCCGATGTCCTTCACCGAATCCTCGCGCTTCTCGGCGTTGTCCAGCTTGAGGTAGGTCTTGCCGTAGCCCTCGGACCCGCGGACGTTGGGGACCACCACCGCCGCGCCCAGTTCGTTCACCCAATATTGGACCGTGCTGCTGAAGCCCGGGCGCGATTGGCCCTCGGGGCCGCCGTGAATGCTGATGATGACGGGGCGGCGACCGCCGCCGGCGCGGGGCTTGTAGATGAAGGCGGGGATCTGGCGCCCGTCGAACGAGCGGTAACGGATCAGACCGGGCTCCACCAGCGCCGCGGGATCGAGGCCGCCCAGTTCGCTGAAGGTCCAGCGGTCGAGCTTTCCGCTCGCGGCGTCGAAGCTGTAGACGTCCCCTGCGGAGTTGGGCGTGGACAGGGTGATCGCGAGACGGCGATTGTCGGGCGCCCACTCCAGCCCTCCCGCCACGCCGCGCGGCAGCCCCGGGGCCGGTAAGGCGCGCCGGGTGCGGAAGTCCTGAACCACGATGCGCGACCAGCCGTCCTCGTTGATCGCATAGGCCAGCCGGCGACCGTCGTCGGACAGATCGAAGCTTTCCACATTCCAGCGCAGGTCGGTGGCGCTGATCGGCGCGGGGCGGCCGGTGGCCAGGTCGAGCTGCACCAGCCGCTGCACGTCCGAGCCCTGGTCGGAGAGGGTCACAACTGATCGGCCGTCGGGGGTGAACTCCCCGCCGCCGTAGGCGACCTCCTCCGGCCGCGGGTTGATCTCGGTCAGCCGTCCGGACGCAAGGTCCAGCAGGAACAGCTCAGAATCGGTGATGGAGCGGTAACGGCCGAGCAGCAGGGTCCGGCCGTCCGGCGAGATGTCCAGGGGACTGATGGCGCCCTGGCCCTCGTGCACCACGCGGCGGCTGGCGGGGTCGGCCGCGTCCATCACCACGATATCGTAGTTGGGATCGCCGCGGGAGACGCGCGCCCAGGCCAACCGGCGCCCGTCGTCGGAGAAGATGACGGACTGGTTGCGCGTGCCGGGCTCGGTGATGCGGGCCTCGGGCCCGCCGCGGGTTGAGGCGAGATAGGCCTGGAAGTATTCGTCGCCGCCGGTGTCGCGGCTGTAGACGTAGCGGTCGGTCCGGGGCTGGGCGACGGCCCCCGCGATCGGCTCGTCGAAAAAGGTGAGCTGGCTTCGGGCCGCGCCGGGCGCCGCCACGCGGTGCAGCTGCGCCGTCTGGCCGAAGCGGGTGGTGATCAACATGGAGCCGTCGGCCAGCCAGTCCTGGAAGGCGGCCGAACGCGCGTTTTGATAACGGCGGATGCCTTCGCGCACCTCCGGCGGCGTGACCGGGATGTTCTCCAGCACGAGCTGGCCGACCTCGCGGGTCTGCACCGGCTGGGCGGAGGACCGCGACTGGGCCGCAGCGCCCCCTGCCACGAGAATGCAAACCGCCGCCAATACCGAGCGCTTGAGCATGACCGCCCTCCCCTGCCCTGGAGCCTATCGCTTCGGAGCTTATCGGTTCCACCGCCCGGAGCAACGTCGCGCGCGCGACACAGGAACCGGCGGGTCCGGGCGACGCTTGAAGGGGCGAACAGGAGCGCCGCCATGCCCGAGTCCCCTCACCAAGAACCGCCCGGCACCGAGGCCGAACTGGCGCAGCAGGCCGATCACGGCGAAGCCAGCTACAAGGGCTGCAATAGGCTCACCGGCAAGGCCGCGGTGATCACCGGCGGCGATAGCGGCATCGGCCGGGCGGTGGCCATCGCCTACGCCCGCGAAGGCGCCGACGTGCTGGTCGCCTATTTGAACGAGCAGGAGGACGAGGACGCCCGCGAGACGGCGCGGCTGGTGGAGGAGGCCGGACGCCGCTGCGTGCTGGTTCGGGGCGACATCGCCAGCGCCGAACACTGCCGTTCCATCATCGGGCAGGCCGTGAGCGAATTCGGCCGACTGGACATCCTGGTCAACAACGCCGCCTTCCAGCGGACCTACAAGACCCTGGAGGACATTCCGGACGAGGAGTGGGACTACCACTTCAAGGTGAACATCACCGCCATGTTCCACCTCAGCAAGGCGGCTGCCGCGCACATGCAGCCGGGTTCGTCCATCATCAACACGACGTCGATTCAATCCGACAAGCCCAACCCGATGCTGCTGGCCTACGCCTCGACCAAGGGCGCGATCTCCAACTTCACAGCCGGGCTGGCGCAGATGCTGGGCGAGCGGGGCATCCGGGTGAACGCCGTGGCGCCCGGGCCGATCTGGACACCGCTCATCCCCTCCACCATGCCGGATGAAAAGGTGAAGACCTTTGGCGAGGACACGCCCCTGAAGCGGCCGGGCCAGCCCCGCGAACTGGCCGGCATCTATGTGCTGCTGGCCTCCGACGAGGGCAGTTACATGAACGCGGGCGTTTATCCGGTGACGGGCGGGACGCCGCTGCTGTGAGCCCCGCAGGCGCGGGGCGGGGCCGCTCGGGAGTTTCCTTGCTCCAAGCCGGCTTCGTGCTGGGCTTTGCGCTGGCAGGCTTTTTCGACGGCATCCTGCTGCATCAAGTGCTGCAGTGGCACCACCTGTTGAGCCTGGCGCCCGGCGAGAACTTCCGCAGGATCGAGGTGCAGATCCTGGCGGACGGCGCCTTCCACGTGCTCATGTGGGTGATCGCCCTGCTCGGGCTTCACCTGCTGTGGCGCGCCCGGCAGGACTTTGCATCCGACCGGTCGGGAGGGCGGCTCGTCGTCGCCGCCCTGCTGGGCTTTGCGGCCTGGAACGCGCTGGACGTGGTCGGCTTCCATTGGGGGCTGCACATCCACCGTGTCCGCGTTGACGTTCCCGTGGGCGACCGCCTTCGTTGGGACCTGCTCTGGCTGGCGCTCTTTTCCCTGCTCCCGCTCGGGGCCGCCTGGCTCGTGTCACGCAGCCGGCGAGGCGGGTCCGCCGGCCGGGTCGGACCTGCCGCCCTGGCCCTGCTGGTGACAGCGGCCGCGGCCTTGTCCTTGCGCACGCCGCCCGACGCCGCGGCCCGCCCCGTCCTGTTCCGCGCCGACCTGAGCGGGGCCCAGGTGCTGGCCGCCGTGGCGGCCGCGAACGGTCGGCTGGTCAGCACTCACGCCGGCGGGCGGCTGGTCGTGGTCGAACTTCCCGAGGGCTCGAGCGGCTGGCGCTTGTACCGGCATGGCGCCCTGGCCGTGGGCGGCCCAGGCTCTCCCGCCGCCTGTCTGAGCTGGAGCCGAGCCTAGCCCGTCTCCGGCGTGCTACAAAGGCGCATGAAGCGGCCAGCCGACGAAATCCACCCGATCGAATTCGTCGCCCGTGTCGGTTATGGCGCGCGCGGCGTGGTCTACATCCTCTTGGGCGCCTTCACAGCCATGGCGGCCTTGGAGCTCAGGTCGCGCACCGTGGGCGCCGAAGGCGCGCTCAGGGCCTTTGTGGAGTGGCCGCTGGGCACGCTGTGGCTGGGAGCGCTCGCGGCGGGGCTGGCGGGATTCGTGGTCTGGCGGCTCCTGCAAGCCGTGCTGGACGCCGACCGGCGGGGGTCCAAGCCCAAGGACCTGCTCTTCCGTACGGGCCAGGGTTTCAGCGCGCTTCTCTACGCCGGCCTCGCCTGGTCGGCGGTGCAGGCCATCGACGGCGTGGGCGACCTCCGCGAAGGCGGCGGGCAGGCCCCTGCGGCGGCCCTGCTGGAACTGCCCCTGGGCGAGACGCTGCTGCTTGTCGCTGCGGCGGTGACCGCGGGGGCTGCCGCGGGCAACCTCTTCAAGGCGGCCTCCCGCCGGTTCGGGCATGAGCTGGCGTGCACGCAAGCGGTGCGGACCTGGGCCGTGCCCGTCGGTCGGGCGGGCTACGCCGCACGCGGGCTGGTTTTCGGAGGCCTGGCGTTGATCCTCGCCGAGATCGGCCTGGACCTGGTCAGCGCTCAGGAGGGCACGGTGGCCAGGACGCTGCAAGAAGTGGAGCGGCTGCCCTTCGGCTCCGCCCTGTTGCTGGCCACGGGGGTGGCGCTGGCGGCCTTCGGCCTGTTCGGCCTGGTGGAGGCCCGCTTTCGCCGGATCGAGGCGCCGGAAGAGGTCGGCGGCTGAACGGCGCTGGGGGCGGTGCGTAAGCGCGCAGGCCTTCCGCCCGTTCGCCGGGCGGCTGGAGGCCTACTCGCCGGGCGCGAGGACTTTCCCCTTGGCCTCGCCGGAGGTCCGAGGCGTGGTGAGGCGGCCCAGACGCGGCACGATCCAGCCTTCCAGCTGGTCAACCAATTCATAGACCACCGGCACCAGCACCAAAGACAGGGCGGTGGAGCTGATCAGCCCGCCGATGACCGCGACCGCCATGGGCTGGCGGAAGCCCGCGCCTTCTCCGAGCCCCAGGGCGGTCGGGAGCATGCCGGCCATCATGGCGAAGGTGGTCATGACGATGGGGCGCGCGCGCTCGCGGCAGGCCTCGATGATGGCGTTCCGCCGACTATGGCCTTCGCGCTCCTGCTCGATGGCGTACTCCACAAGGAGGATGGAGTTCTTGGACGCCAGACCCAGCAGCATGAGCATGCCGATCAGCACGGGCATGGTGATGCTCAGGCCCGTCAGGAACAGGGCGAAGAAGGCCCCGCCAAACGCAAGCGGGAGCGTCAGGAGGATCACCGCCGGTTTGAAGAAGGACCGGAACAGCAGGATCATAACGCCGAAGGTGATGAACACGCCCGCCGCCATGGAGATCAGGAAGCCGGACTGCATCTCCTGCTCGGATTCGGCGTTGCCCGCCACGATCTGGCGAACGCCCGCCGGCAAGTTCTTCATGGTGGGCAAGCCGTTCACCGCCGAGATGGCGGTGCCGGAGGCGATCCCCGGCGCGCGGTCCGCGTTGATGGTGAGGTTGCGCTCGCGGTCGGCCCGGTCGATCTGGCCGGGGCCGGCCTGGAACGAGATCCCGGCCACCGACGAGAGCGGAGTGGTCCCGCCGCCCGCCGTGGGCACATGCAGGTTGGCGATGGTCGCCAAGTCGCCGCGCGCGGCTTGCGGCAGGCGCACGCGGATGGGCAGCTGCCGTTCGCCTTCGGAGAACTTGGCCACATTGGCGTCCACGTCGCCGATGGTGGCCACCCGCGCGATGGCGGCGATAGCTTCGGAGGTGACGCCCAGACGAGCCGCCTCCTCCGTCGGGCGGATGATGAGCTCCGGGCCGGGCGGCGGGGTGGCGGTGCGCACGTCGGCGATGACGTCCAGGCCGCGCATCTCGCGCTGCACCCGCTCCACCGTGCGCTCCAGCAGCTCGCCGTTCTCCGAAGCCAGGACCACCTGCACGTCCGCGCCGCCGAAGTCGGAGGCGGTGGTCACCCGGGCGTCCGGAATGTCGCGAAGCAGGGGCCGCACCGCCGCGCGGGAGGCGACCGTGTCGATCTGGCGGTGATCGTCGGCCGGGCAGCGGCCGAACCACTCGCCGGGAAAGAAGAGCAGGACCGGGTGGCAGTTCTCCTTGAGGATCACGGTGAAGGTGCCGTTCCGGATGTTGCCGCCGCCTCCGCCGCTGAAGGGGTCGCCGCCAGCGGTGGAGCCCACCTGGGCGAAAACGTCTCTGATCTCCGGCCGCGCCTTGAGACCGTCGGTGGTGATCTGAACGATCTCCTCCATGTCGTCGCGCGTGGCGCCCGGAGGCCCTTCCACGTTGAGATAGTAGTACCCGGGGTCCTCCTCGGGGAAGAAGCCGCCCTGCAGCTGAGAGACGATGAAGCCGGTGGCTAGCAGATAGACGAAGCCGAAGCCGAGCGAGAGCCAGCGGTGGCGCAGGGTCCAGTCCAGCAGCCGCTGGTAGAAGCGCGGCAGCTCGCGCTGTCCATGCGGGTGCTTGGCCGGCTTGAGGAAATAGGCGGCCAGGAGCGGCGTGAGGAAGCGGGCGACCAGCAAGGAGAACAGCACCGCGATGGCGACCGTCAGCCCGAACTCCTTGAAGAACTGACCGGGCACGCCGGGCATCATGAAGCTGACGGGCGCGAAGATCGCCACGATCGCAAGGGTGGTCGCGACCACGGCCAGGCCGATCTGGTCGGCCCCGGTGATGGACGCCTGGTAGGGCGTCTCGCCCGCCTCCACCCGTTTCTGGATGTTCTCTATCTCGACGATGGCGTCGTCGACCAGGATGCCGATCACCAGCGTCAGCGACAGCAGGGTCACCACGTTCAGGCTGAAGCCCAGCAGGTTCATCACAAAGAAGGTCGGGATCAGCGAGGCCGGCATGGCGATCACGGTGATCAGGGTGGCGCGCCACTCCCGCAGGAAAAGCAGCACCACCAGGGCCGCCAGGATCATGCCTTCCAGCAGCACGTGCTGGGTGGCCTCGAAGTTCATCCGGGTATCCTCGACGATGGACACGATGCGGGTGAAGGCGACGTCCTTGTACTCGGCTCGCATCTCCTCGAGCTCGGCCTCGACCAGCTCCTCGACGCGGACGTCGCTGGACTCCTGGGTTTTGACGACCTGGAAGGCGACCACCGGGACCCCGTTCAGGCGCGCGAAGCCGCGCTCCTCGGCGGCCCCGTCGCCGATCTCGGCCAAATCGGACAGCCGAACAAAGCCGCGCTGAGTGGGAATGGTCAGCTCGCGCAGTGCGGCGATGGTCCCCGCCTGGCCCAGAACACGGACAGTCTGCTCGCGGCCGCCGATCTCGGAACGGCCGCCGGAGGTGTCCACCACGAAGCCGCGGAGGGCCTCGTTCAGCTGGGGCGCCGTGACCCCGAGGGCGGCCAGTCGGGCGGGGTCGACGGTGACGTTGACCTCCCGGTCCACGCCGCCGAGGCGGCTGATCTGGGCCACCCCGTCCAGCCCCTGCAACCGCCGGCTGATCGTGTTGTCCACGAACCAGGAGAGCTCGGTGTTGCTCATGGTCGGCGCCGCCACCGAATAGGTCAGGATGGGCGCATCCGAGAAGTTCACCCGGCTGATGATGGGCGGCTCGATGCCGCGCGGCAGGGTGTTGCGGATGCCGTCCACCGCCGTCTGCACGTCGTCCGTGGCGCGCAGCTCGTCCAGGCCGATGTCGAACGCGATCACGGTGGTGGACACGCCCAGGGTCACGGTGGAGGTGATCTCGTCGACCCCCTCCACGCCCGCGACCGAATCCTCCACCAGCTTGGCGACCTGGGTGTTGAGTTCGGTCGGAGCCGCGCCCGGCTGCACCACCGTCACCACCACGGTGGCGAAGGAGATGTCCGGAAATTGTTTGATGGCCAGCTGGCTGTAGGAAACGATCCCCGCCAGGGTCAGGGCGATGAACATGATGGCGATTGGAATGGGATTCCGGATCGCCCAGGCCGAGATGGGGAACTTGCTCATCGGGCGGCTCCGGCGGAGGTCGCGGCCGCGGTTCCCGTCTGGGAGTCAGGCCGCGTCGGGCTCCGGGTTTCGGCCCGGGAGGCCTGGGCCGCGGTCGTGCCCCGCTGCTGCTGCGTCGGCCGGCCCTGCCCTGTCGCCGCGGTGGTCGGCGCCGCAGCGGGCGGCTGGGCGGCGGCGGCCACCAGCTGCGGGCGGACCTGGTCGCCTTCCAGGACGAAAGCGGAGCCGCCCAGGATGACCAGGACGCCCTCCGCCGGACCGTCCAGCAGCTCCACCATGCCCCCCGCGCGTTCGCCCGTGCGGACGGGGATGCGGCGGACCCGGCGATCGGCGGCGACCGTGTAGACGGCCGCCCCTTCGGCGGTGAAGCGGACGGCGGCTTCCGGCACCACGCGCGCCGGGCGGCCCACGCCGGACAGGGCGGCGGTGGCGAAGCCGCCGAGCCGCAGATCCTCGCGGGGCGGCAGGGCGATGCGGGCGCGGCCGAGACGCGTCTGAGGGTCGATGGTCGGGTCGATATAGCGGACGTTGCCCGTCACCGTTCCGCCGCCCGGTAGGCTGACCTGGGCGACGTCGCCCGGACGGACCCGCGCGAGCTGCGCTTCGGGAACCTCCGCGTCCAGCTCCACCAAGCCGCCCCGCGCGATGCGGAACAGGGGCGCGCCCACGCCGGCGATGTCGCCCGGCCGGGCGGTGCGCTCCAGGATGCGCCCGGCTACCGGGGCGGCGATGCTGGTACGCGAGCGGCGCGTCTGGATCTGGGACAGCTGCGCCCGAGCGGCTGCGGCGTCGGCGCGGGCGGCGCTCACGGCGGCGCGGGCGGAGCCCACGGCCGCGCGGGCGCTCGCGGCGGCGGAGCGGCGGGCGTCGATGGCCTCCTGCGAGAGCACGCCCTGCCCGTCGAGCCCGGCCACGCGCGCGGCCTCGCCTGCCGCCTGGGCGGCCTGGACTTGGGATTGCTGCAGGGCGGCCTCCGCCTGGGCTACGGAGGCCCGCGCCCGGGTGACCTGGGCCTGCTGGGTGGAGACGTCCGCGTTGATCAGGGTGGGATCCAGCACGGCCAGCGTCTGGCCCTGCTGGACGTACTGCCCCTCGTCGGCCAGCACGCGCGCGATGCGATAGCCGGCGATCTCGGTTGCGACCGCCGCTTCCTCGCGGGCGACCAGGACGCCGGAAACGGACAGGCCGCCTTCCAGCGGACGAGTCTCGACACGGGCGACGCGTACGGCCCGGGGCGCTTCAGCGGCAGGCGCCGGCCGGGCCTGGGCGTCGCCTTCTCCGCCACCGCATGCGGCGAGGCCCGCCGCGGCCAGCATGAACGCCCCCAGCAGGGCCGCGCGCTTCCAGTTCGGTCCAACGGTCATTGGGCGGTTCCTTGGGCGGCTGCAACGACCGTGGACGATGGCGGCGAACTGGGCGTGGACGGCGACTGGGGCGACCAGCCGCCTCCCAACGCCCGGAAGGCCTGAACCGAGCGCTGAAGCAAGGAGGTGCGGGCGGCGGACAAGGCGGAGCGGGCGCCACGATAGGCGCGCTCGGCGTCGAGCAGGACCTGGAGGTCCGTCAAGCCCGCCTGGTAGCCGCGCTGGGCGGCGTCATAGGCGGCGCGGGCGCGGGCCTCCGCCTCGGTAAGCTGGACGACGCGCATGCGCTCGCCCTCCAGCTGGACGAGGGCCTGGTCGGCTTCGGAGACGGCGGTCTGGACCGCACGTTCATATCCGATCACCGCCTGTTCGGCCCGGGCGCCGCTGACCTGAACCTCGGCCAGAAGCCGGCCACGGTCCAGAACCGGGACCAGCAGGCCGGCGCCCAGGTTCCAAAAGGCGTTGGACGCGCTGAACAGGTCCGAGGAGGTGCGCGTCAGCCCTACGCCGGGCGTGAGGGTGAACGTCGGCAGCAGGGCCAGGCGCGCGCGGCGCAGATTGCCCGTGGCGGCGTCGATGCGGGCCTGGGCTTCGCGCAGGTCCGGGCGACGCACCAGCAAGGCCGCGGGCACGGCGGCCGGGGCTCCCGGGGCGTCGTACAGCACCGCGCGCACCGGGACGGCCGCGGCAGGCTCTCCGCTTCGGCCGGTCAGCGTCAGCAGAACGCGCTGGCCGGCGCGCACCGCCGCCTCCAGACGGGCGATCTCGGCCAAGGCGTTGAAGCGCTCCGTTTCCGCCCGGTCGAACTCCGAGCGGGGCGACAATCCGCGCTCGGCGCGGATGCGGGTCACGCGGGACAGTTCGGTGGCGATCCGCAGGGTCTCACGCGCGTCCTCCAGCTGCACGGCCGTGCCGCGGGCCAGGAACAGGGCGTCGGCGGTCTGAGCCGCCGCCGCAGCCCGCACGCTGTCCGCGGCGAAGCGAGAGGCCAGGAATTCGGCGTTGATGGTCTGGCGCGCCGGAAGGTTGCGGCCGAACACATCGAGCTCCTGCGAGCCGGTGAGGCCCAGGTTGGCGCTGTTCTGCATTCCGGCGATCTGGCCGAACTGGGCGCCCTGCCCGCCGCCTCGGACGCCCCCGCCCCCGTCCGCGGCGCTGCCCGAGGTGTCCTGCACCTGCACGCCGCCGGACAGGTCGCCCCGGGGGCTCAGCCCGCGAATGAGGCTGGCGCGCGTGGCGCGGGCCTCCTCCAGGCGGGCCAAGGCGGCCCGGACATCGGCGTTGGCGGCGAGCGCCTCTTCAACCAGGGCGGTCAGCTCAGGATCGTTGTATAACGTCCACCAGCGCTCCAGCGCGGCGTCGGGCAGGACGACGCCCTCGCTTGTCGCGTACGCGGCCGGCGTGCGCACCTCGGCCTGCCTCGGCCCAGGACCGCCCAATCCCGCGCAGGCGGCCAGCAGAGGCGCAGCAGCGGCGAGGGCGAGGAGGCTTCGCGTCATGGTGCATTTTCGTCCCGACATGCCGCAAGGTGACAGAGATCGGAGGCTCTGTCGGCCATGTTGCGGCGCACTTAACGCCCAAGCTCCGCCATTGCCATGACGCCCCCGTGATCAGCGCATGAACAGCGGATGACACCCTTCGCCTGGACGCTCCGGGACCGCATACGCCCGGTCGTGAGGTTCATGCGCCCGTCCTTGCGGACCAAGCTCGCCGCCACCGTCCTGACTGCCTGAGTGATGATGGTGGCGACCGGGTCGGTCAACATCTACGTGGCCGCCGAGGCCCGCGAGGCGGTCAGACCACCCAGACCACGCACCGGCTGGTCGCAGCCTACGGAGAGGTCAGCTACCAGGCGGCCCCGGTCGAGGCCGACGCCTTCGAAACGGTGTTCACCGGCGTGCCTCCTCCGGCGAGCCATGGGCGATTGATGATCGTGGACGTCGATCCGGAAACGGGCCTGATCCCCACCGTCCGCGGTTACGGCTACAAGCTGGAGGCCTAACGGCGTTCACCGGGCGCAAAGGGTTCCGGACTAGTCCTGTGGGCCGGCCCGAGAAGCGGGCGGAGTCCCGCGATGTGGAAGGAAGCGACCGTCGTATTCACCGTCGTGCTCGGCGCGACGGGTGGGGTGCTGTCGCTGTTTCCGGGGCGGGCGCCGGCAGCCCAGCCTGCGCTGCGAGCCAGCATCACGTCTCCAACGGCGATCGCCGCCACCGCGGAAGCGCCGCCCGCCTCTGTGCGCAAGGCGGCCGACGGGCATTTCTGGGCTGAGGCCCAGGTGGACGGCGCTGGCGCCTCGCCCAGCCGGGTCAAGTTCCTGGTGGACACCGGCGCAACCATTGTTGCGCTCACTGAGGCCGACGCGCGTCGGCTGGGACTGGATCCAGCGGCTCTGGACTACGCCATCGAGGTGCGCACGGCGGCGGGCGAAACGCGCGCGGCGCGAGTGCGGCTCAGGTCGGTCTCCGTGGCCGGCGCTCGCGTGGAGGACGTTGAGGCCGTGGTGGTCCGCGACGGCCTGGACGACTCTCTGCTGGGCATGAGCTATCTGGGGCGCCTGTCGCGGTTCGAAGCGACCCAGAGCGCGTTGATCCTCCGGCCCTAGCTCCAGCTCTAATTCAGCGCCTTGGCCACGATGGTGGCCGCGGTGAAGACAAGAAACACGGCGAAGCAGCGGCGCAGCGTCCGGCGCGGCAGCCGATGCGCCAGGCGCGCCCCGAAGGGAGCCGTGGCCGTGGTCACCAAGGCCATGACCAGGGCGGCCGGAACATTGACATAGCCCAGCGACAAGGGCGGCCGCCCTTCGGCTCCCCAGCCCGCGACCACGAAGCCCAGGGCGGCCGGCACGGCGATCCCCACCCCGAAGCCCGAGGCTGTGGCCACCGCCTGATGGATGGGCCGGCCGCAGAGCGTCATCAGCATGCCGCCGAGCGCCCCGCCGCCCACCCCCATCAAGGCCGACAGCGCACCGATAAGGGCGCCCAGGGCCGCGCGGAGCTGGCCGGTCGGGAGGTCTGAGCGCAGACGCCAGCTCTCGCGGCCCAACCCCATCTGGGCCGCCACGATCAGCACCACTGCGGCGTAGATCAGGCTGAGCCCGCCTTCCGAGAAGAAGGCCGCCAGCATGGCGCCGATCAGGGCGCCCAGGGCCACCCAGGGCGTCCAGGCGCGCAGGAGCGCCTCGTCCACCGCGCCGGCCCGGCGGTGCGCGCCCAGCGAGCGCAGAGCGGTGGCGATGATCACGGCCAGGGAGGACCCCACCGCCGTATGCAGGTTCCCCTCCCCGCCCAGCTCCAGGGCGGCGAAGGCGTAATAAAGCGCGGGCACGATCACCGTGCCTCCGCCCACGCCGAACAGGCCCGCGATCAGGCCGGCGAACAGGCCCGCCCCCAGCAAGGCCCCGAGCAGCAGGCCGAGCTGGGTCGGGTCCAATCCCAGACTAGAAACGATAGGTCAGGCCGACCTGAACAACCGGCAAGGTCTTCAGGTCCTCGGCGTCCTGCTGCAGCTCCGCTTCTTCGTTGCGGAGCTCCCGGTCGAACTGCGTCTGGATGAAGGCGGGAAGCGGCTCCCCGCCCGTGCGGCGCAGGTCCACGCTGGGGTCTTCGCCGAAGGCCGCGCCCACTACCGCCTTGAAGCCGATACGGCCGTTAGTGCGGAAGGTGTTGTTGTAGCCCACGCCGAGGAAAGGCGCGGTTCCGCCGAAATCGACCGTGCCCGTCAGCGTGCCGATCTGCTGGGGCGTGAACACAACATTGCCGATCTCGGCGCTCATGTTGGAGGTGGCGTTGACCTCGACCGAGCGGTCGCCCGTATAAACCCCGCCGGAGACGAAGAAGCTGTTGTCGAAGGGGTGCACATCGACAAATCCGCCGACCTGGTTGAAGTCGATCTCGGCCTCATAATCCACGTCATCGGTGGCGAAGTCGGTGTCGTAGCTGAAGACGTCGCCGGAAACCCGAAGGTTGAAACGCGGCGCGGCGCGGAACTGGCCTTCGACGCCGAAGCCGGTAGTGCCGGCCGTAACGCCCACCGCGAAGCGCTCGGAGGTCTGGGCGGAGGCGGCGCCGGCCGAGGCCGCGAGGAGAAGGGCGAGAGAAAGGCTGCGGAGCATGGATCGGAGTTCCTGAAGTGTCCGCCCCACCTGCCTGGATTCCGTCAACCGGCGGTTAACCACCGCGCGCCCCGAGATCAGGCCGCCTCGGCCTGTTGCGGACGGGTCACAGCCTCCAGCGCGCGCTCGATGACCTCCACCCCGGCGCCCGGGCCGATCGCCTCCACGGTGAGAATGCGGCGCCAAGCGCGCGCGCCAGGGCGTGCATGAAACAGGCCCAGCATGTGCCGGGTGATGGCGGGCAAGGGCACGCCCTCTGAGAGCCGGGCGTGGACGTAGGGCAGATAGGCCCTGACCGCGGCCGCGGGCTCGAGGTCCGTCCCTTCCCCAAAGAAGAGCCGATCCACTCGCCCCAGGAGAGCGGGCTCGTGATAGGCCGCGCGGCCCAGCATGACACCGTCCAGCGCAACGCCGTCCCGCGGCTCGAGTTGCGCCCCAGCCTGCTCCAGCGTCGCCAGCCCGCCGTTCAGCACCACCGTCAGCTCGGGCCGCGCCCGCTTCAGCCGGTGCACCAGATCGTAGTCGAGCGGGGGCACGTCGCGGTTCTCCTTGGGGCTGAGCCCCTGGAGCCAAGCCTTGCGGGCGTGGACGATGAACACCCGCACGCCCGCCGCCGCGCAAAGCTCGACGGTGCGGAACAGGCTGTGCTCCGGATCCTGGTCGTCCACTCCGATCCGGCATTTCACCGTGGCCGGAATCCGCACGGCCGCGCCGATCGCGGCCATGCACTCGGCCACCAGTTCCGGCTCGCGCATCAGGCAGGCGCCGAAACGGCCGGACTGAACCCGGTCCGACGGGCACCCCACGTTCAGATTGATCTCGTCATAGCCCAGGTCCTCGCCGATGCGGGCCGCGGAGGCCAGATCGCGTGGATCGGACCCGCCGAGCTGCAAGGCCACCGGATGCTCGACCGGATCGAAGCCCAGCAGCCGTGCACGGTCGCCATGCAGCACCGCCCCGGTCGTCACCATCTCCGTGTACAGCCGCGCGCGCCGGCTCAGCACCCGATGCAAGGCCCGACACCGCCGGTCGGTCCAGTCCATCATGGGGGCTATACAGAGCCTATGCGCCTGATTTTGCGTCATCTCTGGCGCACTCCCAATTTGTTAGGTGGAGTCGTGTGCACTCCAGAGCACGCCCGAATGCGACGTTTTTCGCCATTCTACGACGGCTCGGTGCACACGGAGCGCACACGGAAATGGCGGCTTTCACGAAGCTCAATTCAGGCTCCTGGCGGGCTCAGGTCAGGCGCAAGGGACGCTACGTCGGCGAGACCTTCGTGCGTCTGGACGACGCCAAACGCTGACTGTCGATGTAGAGCGTCAGATCGACCGTGGCGAGAGCCCCTCGCCCGCTCGCCTCGCGCGGCTGCGGACGCTTGGTGATCTGATCTACCTGCACGTCGAGGAGTGCGCCGTGGGCAAGGCACACGTGGGATCCGCCCATGCGTTGAGAAACGTGCAGCGCGAAGGAACCGTAAACGGCGTCGCCTATCTTGCCGGCGGGGCGCTCCGTCAACTGTGCTCTTATGGAGGTCTTAGCGGAGACCTTCCACGTTGTAAGACGTAGCGCCGTAGACTCGCAGTCTAGGCCCTGAGCCGGTCTCTATCAGGGTCAGACTGCCGGACGGCGGGGGAGCTAGGCCGTCCAGCGCAAACCCAAGCAACAGGGACAGCGTCACGCGGATGACGGCTCCGTGTGTGACGACCAGGGTCGCGCCCTCCCGCGGGAAGCCCGCGAGCGCCTCCGCCAGCCGCGCATGGAACATGTCCCAGGACTCTCCGCCGGGCGGACTGGACCGACCAGACCACCAAGATCGCCAAACGTCCTGATCTTCGGCCTGCAGGGCGTCCACGGACCTGCCCGACCAAGCGCCGACGTCGATCTCCCGCCAGCGCGGATCCAAGTGGATCCGGTCGTATCCCATCAGCAGCGCCGTCCTGCGGGCCCGCTGAAGGTCCGAGCAGACCGCGTCGTGGAACTGCACACCTGCCAGCAGTCTGCCCATGGACGCCGCCTGGTTCTCTCCTTCAGGGGTGAGCGGCGGATCGGCCTGGCCCTGAAGCTTTCCTTCGGCGTTCCATGTGGATTGGCCGTGGCGGACAAGGAACAAGAGGCCGCTTTCGGCCCGTAAAGGTACCGTGTTCCACATAGGGTCTCATCGTGAAGGACGTCAGGACGGTCAAGCGTCGGCGGAGGATGGTCATCAGCCGCCAATCCGGTTTCGGCGTGGTTTGCTCCATCGCCGCCTGATGACCGCTTCGCCTGGGCCGTGAGTAGCGGCTTGTAGTAGAGGCGCTCACGAGAGCGCCTGGTTTCGATGCCTGTTCGCAATTCTGCTCAAGAAGGATCAGCCTGAGGTGCGGCAGTCAGCGACCGCTATCCCGTCTGACGCCTCCGCCGGTCCGGAGGCGCCCTCGGCCCAAGAATCACCGGCCTTCAGCACGGCCTTTCAGGCTGAGTTCGAGCAGCTGCTCCGCTGGCGGCGGGACGTGCGGGCGTTCAGGCCCGAAGCCCTACCGGAAGGCCTTCTTGGCCGGTTGTTGGACCTTGCTTGTCTCTCGCCGTCGGTGGGTTTCAGCCAGCCTTGGCGCTTCGTCCTGGTTGATGATGCTGACCGAAGGCAAGCCGTCCGCGAGAGCTTCTCCGTTTGCAATCAGGCCGCCCTGTCCAACTATGAAGGCGAACAGGCTCGCCTTTACGCCAGTCTCAAGCTGGAAGGCTTGCACACGGCGCCCGTTCAGCTTGCGGTGTTCACAGATATGGGCTCGACCACCGGCCATGGGCTGGGTCGGTCCACCATGCCGGAAACCCTGCAGCATTCCACCGTCGGCGCAGTGTTCGCACTCTGGCTGGCCGCCCGGGCCTGGAACATCGGCGTGGGCTGGGTCTCCATCATCGACCCGGTGGTCGTCGCGCGTTTGCTCGATGTCCCGGAAGCCTGGAGCCTGACCGCCTATCTCTGCCTAGGTCGCCCCGCTAGCGTCTCTCATACACCGGAGCTGGTCCAGCGGGGCTGGGAGTCCCGCGATGCAGAGGCGCGGACCGTCACGCGGAGATAGCGCTCCTTCGTCGCGTGCCCCGCCAGGGACACCTCGAGGGGCTCTTCTCGCCGAGGGCCTAGCCTGTCGCCGGCAAACGGAAGGTCGTACCGGTGTAACATTCTCGCCCCCGACCAAGCCCGGCGATCGCCCGGGTCATGGCGCCGCCTCGCTGGAGCAGGTCGTCCGCCAAGGCCACAATCCTTGGGTTGGGGGTGGCGAACGGCGCCGCGGTCCGAAGCTCGATGGCCAGCGCCGCTTCCGCACCGGGAGGACAACTGGCGCAGGCTATGGCGTAGGCCGCCGCGGGCGATCGGCTCACACCAGCCCAGCAGTGAATGAGCATGGGCTGAGATCGTGGCCAGGTTCGCGCGAAGGCCAAAAGGCGGACCAGGTCTTGGGTCGAGACGGCGTTCAGACCCGGACGCGGCTCGGCGATGTCGTGAAAGGTCAGAGTGAGCCGCGAACCCGGATACTCAAGCAGAGCCGCGGGCCCGTTAGGCGAAGCCAGGGTGACGAGGTGCGACGGCTCTGCGGAAGCCAGAGTGGCCCTCACCTCATGTAAGGGGCAGACGATCAGCTCCATGACAACGCCCCTGCAACGGCCAGAGCGAAGGCGGCTTCATAGATTTGCTCAGTGGCCCCGAGAGTGTCGCCAACCCAGCCCCCGAGAGCTTTCAGCCCCCACAGACTGAACACGGTAACCGCCCCTATGCTCGCCACGGTGGCCGCAAGGGCCGCGCCCGGCGCAATCCAGAGGAGTGGAACGGTGGCCGCGGCGGCGGTCGCGATGCAGAACGCCGCTTCACGCCAGCTCGCGCCGCCGGTGGCCGCCTTCACCTTGGCCGAGGTGGGGTCGCCCGCGTAGGTTTGCACGCGCATAACGGTCACCGCCGCGGCACGGGCGCCTGCGTGCGCCGCCACCAGCGCAGCGGCCCCCCATAGGGGTGGGATTTGACCCAAGGCCAGCACCTTAGCCCCGAGCACGAAGCCGAGCGCCAAGGCCCCAAACGTCCCGATACGGCTGTCCTTCATGATCTGAAGGCGGCGCTCGCGTGTCTGTCCGCCACCCAGGCCGTCGAAGGCGTCGGCTAGACCGTCTTCGTGGAAGGCGCCGGTGACAAGCACGCCGAACAAGACCGCCAGGAGCGCCGGCAGGGCGCCCGTCCAGAGCTGGGCGGCGCCCAGGAGCACCAGCCCGCAAGCGCCTCCCAGCATCGCACCAACGAGGGCGAAGTAGCGCGTTGACCTTGCGGTCCAGTCGGCCTGGAACTCACGGAGTTTCGGCGTCGGCGCCCGGGTCAGGAACTGAACCGCTGCCCAGAAGAGGGCGACCTGCCGAGACATTCAGACCCGCCCCGACACGACGTCCTCTAGGGTGGCGACTTCGTTGAGCAGGGCCACGGCCGCGCGCAGCAGCGGGACGGCCAGCAAGCCGCCAGTCCCTTCGCCTAGCCGGAGCCCGAGATCCAGCAAGGGCTGCGCGTCCAGAGCCGTCAGCATGCGCCCGTGCCCCGCCTCCTGCGAGCGGTGAGCGAAGATGCACCCGGTTCGCGCGCTCGGCTGAAGGCGCACGGCGGCCAGCGCAGCGGCCGTAACAATGAAGCCGTCCACCACCACGGGCGTGCGTCGGGCCGCGGCGGCGATCAGCGCCCCGGCCATGGCCGCGATCTCGAAGCCGCCGAACTGCTGCAGCACGGCCAGCGGCTCCGTCGCCGCGGAACGCGCGGCCGCCCGCTCCAGCGCTGTGTGCTTGCGGGCCAAGCCCTCGGGGGTGTGGCCCGCGCCCAGGCCCACGCAATCTTGGAGGGGGGCGGGCGTCAGCCGGTGCATAAGCAGGGCGGCGGAGGCGGTGTTGCCGATACCCATCTCGCCAAGCACGAGAATCTCCGCGCCGTCCTCTATGGCGGCGCTCGCCTCCCGTGCGCCCAGCGACAGCGCCGTCTGCACCTCCTGGACGGTCATGGCGGGTTCGCGCGCCGCGTTGCGCGTGCCTCGGCGCACCTTGCCCACGCGCAGGTCGGGGTGGGTCGGCAGGTCCGCGTCCACGCCAGCGTCGACGATGCGCACCTCCACCCCGACGCTCCTGGCGAAGGCGCTGGCGGTGGCCCGCCCCGCAAGCAGCGTCCTCACCATGGCGGCTGTCACGCTGGCCGGGTAACTCGAGACCCCTTCCGCCGTAAGGCCGTGGTCGCCGGCGAAGATCAGCAACACGACCCGGTCGGCGCGGGGATCGGGCCGGCCCTGGATCAGGGCGAGTTGCACGGCCAGATCTTCGATGCGGCCGAGAGCGCCCGGAGGCTTTGCGAGGTCGTCCAGCCGCCTTCTGAGAGCAGCCTCAGTCCCTTCACTCCAGCTCGGCGCATCGGGCCGGGCGCTCACGTCGCGATCTCCAAACCGGCCATCCGCGCTAGCTCAGAGATATTCAAGTGCTGCTCCAGGGCGCAGGCCAGCTCATCCAAAGCCGCATCTACGATCTCGCGCTGGTCGCCGCCAACGGAGGACGCCCCGAAGCGCGCAAGCCATGCCGCCCGCGCCGCACCCTGATCGAACAGCCGGTGTACGTAGCAACCGCTGACTCGGCCATTCGCCGACATCGCGCCCTCCGGAGAACCATCGGTCCAAGACAGGAAGGGACGTTGGAGCCCTGCGCCTCGGGTTCGACCCACGTGCATCTCGAAGCCTTCGAAGGCGGCTTCGGTCCCGGCGAGGCAGCCCCGAACCGGGCGAAGCACCTTTTCGCCGGTCAGATCGGTCTCTACGTCCAGCAGTCCCAGCCCTTTCGCTTTGCCCGGCGGGCCTTCGACACCGGCGGGATCACGGACCCATCGGCCCAGCATCTGGAAGCCTCCACAGATCCCGAGCACGTGTCCGCCGCGCCGCACGTGCGCCAGCAAGTCAATGTCCCACCCTTGCGCGCGAAGAAAGGCGAGGTCGGCCAGAGTGGCTTTGGTCCCAGGCAACACCACCAGGTCGGCGTCGCCGGGCAGAGGCCGGCCCGGCGCGACGAACGTCAGGTCCACCTCGGGTTCGGTGCGTAGGGGATCGAGGTCGTCGAAGTTGGCGATGCGGGAGAGTCGCGGCACCGCAATCCTGATCCGGCCGGAGCCCCCTTTGCGCTCCGCTTCCAGGCCGACGGCGTCCTCCGCAGGCAGGCGGCTGGTCGCGGGCAGCCAAGGCACGAGCCCCAGGTCGGTCCAGCCCGTCCGCCGGACGACCTCCGAGCGACCGCCGTCGAACAGCACCGGGTCGCCCCGGAACTTGTTGATGATGAAGCCCGCGACCAGGGCCTCGTCCGCCTCGTCCAGCACCGCGCGGGCGCCGACCAGGGCGGCGATGACGTGGCCCCTGTCGATATCGCCCACGAGCACGACGGGAACGCCCGCGGCCCGCGCGAAACCCATGTTGGCGATATCCCCACGCCGCAGGTTCACCTCGGCGGGGCTGCCCGCCCCTTCCACCAGCACCAGGTCTGCCTGGGCCGAGAGGCGCCGATAACTGTCGAGCACCACCTCCAGCAGGGCGGCTTTCCGCGCCTGGTAGTCCAGCGCGCGGTAGGTCCCGTCCATGCGTCCGCGCACCACCAGCTGGGCGCCGGTCTCACTCTGCGGCTTCAGCAGGACGGGATTCATGTGCACGTCCGGCGGCGTCCGGCAGGCCTGGGCCTGTAGCGCCTGGGCGCGGCCGATCTCGCCGCCGTCCGGCGTCACGGCGGCGTTGTTGCTCATGTTCTGCGGTTTAAAGGGCCGCACGGTGAGGCCCCGGTTGGTGAACAGTCGGCACAGGCCGGCCGTGAGCACCGACTTGCCCACGTCGGAACCGCAGCCTTGGATCATCAGCGACGCCATGGCCGCGCCTCGATCGCCACGAGCGCCCAGAGCAGTCCGCAGGCGCCGAGGTACAGGTGTAGACCCCGGCGTAGATCCCTGACACCCGGCAGGGGACCGGCTCCGAACGTGGGCCGTTCCACCCTGATCCCGTCGTAGGTGGCCGGACCGCCGAGCCGAACCCCGAGCGCGCCCGCCATCGCCGCTTCCGGCCAACCAGCGTTGGGCGACGCATGCCTGCCGGCGTCCGACAGCATGGTGCGCCAGCCACGACCACCCGCCACGGCGATCAAAGAGCCAGCGAGCCGGGCGGGGGCGAGGTTCAGCGCGTCATCCGCGCGCGCGGATGCCCAGCCGTAGGCGCGCCAACGCGGCTCGGTATGTCCGATCAGACTGTCCGCCGTGTTGACCGCCTTATAGACGTACAGCGCCGGCAAGCCGCCAAGCTGCAGCCAAAAGGCCGGAGCGACCACCCCGTCGTTGAAGCTTTCCGCCAGGCTCTCGATCGCCGCGGCAGCGACTCCCGAAGCATCCAGTTCGTCGGTGTCGCGGCCGATGATCTTTCCTACCGATCTCCGCGCCTGCGCCAGATCCCCCGCCTCTAGGTCCCGAAGCACGGCCGTCACGTGCGCGTAGAGGCTACGCTGCGCCAGCCCCAGGGTGGCGGCGGCGACCCGGGCGGGTGGCGGCAGGCGGGCGACCGTCGCTCCGAGAGCAGCGGCCGCGCCGGCCGCAGCGAACAGCGTTAGGACGCCGAGGGCGCGCCGCATCCTGGGGCTCCGATCGGGCGCGTTCAGGCGACGTTCCAGGTGATCGATAAGGGCGCCGGCCCAGGTGATCGGATGGGGCACGACAGCGTGAACGCGGTCCGGGTAGCCGATCAGCGCCTCGACCGTGAGCGCCGCCAAGGTCGATCGAGCCGCTTCAGCCCGCACGGCGCACCACGTCGATCAGCGGGCCGCCCGCGCCTTCGGTCAGCCGCGCCTCGATGCCGTACGCCCGCCTCAAGACGTCCGGCGTGAGCGCCACCAAGGGCGGGTCGTCGGCCAGCACCCGCCCGTCCGCCAGCACCACCACCCGGTGTGACAGACGCAGGGCCATGCTGAGGTCGTGAAGAGTCACCACCACTCCTGCGCCGGCGTCGGCCAAACTCCGGAACAGGGCCGCCACGTCGAGTTGGTGGGCGGGGTCGAGCCCGGTGAGCGGCTCGTCGGCCAGCAACCACTCCGGGTCGCCCGCCAGCGCGCGGGCGATCAGCACCCGGGCGCGCTCCCCCCCCGAAAGCGTTGTCACGACGCGGCGGTCGAACGCCGTCACCTGCGCCGCCGCCATGGCGCGATCGACGGCGGCGTGATCCGCCGCGTCGGGTCCGAGCGCGCCCAGGAACGGCGTGCGGCCCAGCCCGACGAGTGTGCGAGCCTCTACCGACCAGGCGATCTCGGGCGTTTGCGGCAGAAAGGCGATCCGGCGAGCGCGGGCCTTGGGTCGCATGCCGGACAAGGGCGCCCCGTCCAGGGTGACCGCGCCGCCGGTAGGAGGCCGAAGCCCGGCGAGGCTTGACAGAAGCGTTGACTTACCCGCCCCGTTGGCCCCCACGATGGCCGTCACGCGGCCGGGATCGAGCGCCAGGTCGACACGGTCGACCACCGCCCGTCCGCCCAGCACGACGGCCAGGCTCCGGCACGCCAGCCGGCTCATGCGATCCTCCGGCGGAGCATGAACAGCAGCCCCAGGAAGAAGGGTCCGCCCAGCGCGGCCATGGCGACGCCCAGCTTCACCTCGCCGGCCGCGGGGGTGAGCCGCACGAGTATGTCCGCCGCCAGCACGATAAGGGCGCCGCCCAGTGCGCTCGGCCACAGCAGCGCGCCCGGCCGTGAACCCACAAGCGGGCGCAGCAGGTGTGGCGTCACCAAGCCCACGAAGCCGATCACGCCGCTAACGGCGACGCTGGCGCCCGCCGCCAGGCCCACACCCGCGGCAAGCGTCCAGCGGGTGGCGCGCATGGACACACCTAGTGAGAGCGCGCCCGCCTCGCCCAGCGTCAGCGCGTCCAGCGCCCGGCCGGTGGTCAGCAGAAGCGCGCAACCCAAAGCAATGAAGGGGGCGGCCAGCCGGAGCTCCTCCACGCTGCGGTCGGCGAGCGAGCCCATCAGCCAGTCGACGATCTCGTTCACCGCCCAGGGATTGGGCGCCAGGCTGAGCGCCAGCGACACGCCTGCGGAGGCGATGACGTTCAGCACCGCACCCGCAAGGATGAAGGTGACCAGGCTGGACGTGGCGCCGGCGAGAAGCAGCAAGGCGGCCACGCCCAGGGCCGCCCCGACAATGGCCGCGACGGGCAGCAGCCAGGGCGTAGCGTCGGTCACGCCATAGTAGAGCGTCAGGACGGCTCCGAGCGCCGCCATCGCTGAAACACCCAGCACGCCGGGATCGGCCAGCGGATTGCGCGTATAGCCCTGAAGCACCGCGCCGGAGAGCCCCAGCGCTGCGCCCACGAGCATGCCCAGCAGAGTTCGCGGCAGGCGCAGCTCGAAGACGATGGCCCAGCGGGGGTCCGCGCCCGCCGACGTCCAGGCGCTCCAAGGCACCCAAACCTTGCCCGCGACAAGGCTGAGCGCGCCTAGCAAAAACAGCCCCAGCACCAGGGCGCCGAACAGCCAGGGACGGCCAAGCCGCTTCATCCGCGCCTCGCCACCGCGTCGCGGCGCGCCTTCGCCAAGGCAGCCGCGCTGTCGATCAGGACCGGCCCGCCGCAGAAGAGCAGGCGTTCGGGAAACACCGCGCGATGCATACGCCCGGCGATCCGCGTCAGCGCCGGATGCTCCATCACCCGCTCCGCCCAGCTCGGCGCGCCGGGATAGGCTTCGCCGGCGAGCAGCAGTTCAGGCGGGTCGGCGATGAGCCGTTCCAGCGGCACGTTCATGGAGCGTTTCAGGCCGTACCGCGCCGCAGCGTTCTCCAGCCCCGCGCGGCGCATCATCTCATCCATCAGCGTGCCCGGGGCTGACGCGAAGCCGCCCGGCATGAACACCAGGGCGTAGACGGGCCGCTGGTTCCGCGGCGGCGCGGCCCGACGCAGGGCGTCTTCGATGCGGCGCACCACCGCCTCGCCCCGCTCAGGACGCCGGACCAAGGCTGCGATGCGCCGGACTTGTTGAAGGCTCTCGTCCAGCGTGTCGGGCACGCCGAACAACTCCGTCCTTACCCCCAACCGCTTCAGGGCCTGCCGGGTGGCGAGAGAAGAATGTCGGCCGCTCAGCACCATGTCCGGCGAGAGGGCGATGACCTCCTCGGCGGACTCGAAGGTGTACGGCAGCGTTCGGGCGACTTTGGCGATGGTCGAACCGTAGGCCTCGCGCGCGTAGTGGCTGAGCGCCGCGATCTGCCCGCGGTCGGCGACATGGACGAGGATGACGTCCAGGCACGGGTTCAGGGACACGACTCGCCGGGGCGCCGCAGGCGAGGCCGCGCCGAGCCCGATCGCGGTCAACCCGGCCGCCGCCGCCCTCCGGGTCAGCGCCAAGGTCAAAAATCCACGCCGCGTTGAGCCTTCACGCCCTGCTCGAACGGATGCTTCACCAGGGTCATCTCGGTGACGAGATCGGCGGCCTGCAGCAGCTCGGGCTTGGCGTTGCGCCCCGTGACGCAGACGTGCTTGCCGGCGGGCCGTGCGAGCAGGCCGTCCACCACGGCGTGGATGTCGAGGTAGTCGTAGCGCAGTGCGATGTTGAGCTCATCGAGAAGCACCAGATCCAGGGTCGGGTCGGCGATCATCTCCAGCGAGGTGCGCCAGGCCGCCTCCGCGGCAGCCACGTCGCGGGTCCGATCCTGGGTGTCCCAGGTGAAGCCCTCCCCCATGATCTCATAGCGAACTTGGTCCGGGAACCGGTGGAAGAACTGGCGCTCGCCGGTGATCCACTTACCCTTGATGTATTGCACGATCCCGACTTTCTGCCCCCAGCCGAGCGCGCGGGCGACCATGCCGAAGCCGGCGGTGGACTTTCCCTTGCCGTCCCCGGTGTGAACCAGCAGCAGGCCCCGGACCTCCGTTTTGGTGGCCATCAAGGTGTCGCGCTCGGCCTTGAGCGCCTGCATGCGGGCCTTGTGCTCGTGCTCAGCCGCCGTTTGATCGGTCATTGGGCGCTCCTGTCCAGGGCGGCTTCCAGTCGCCGCCAGCTTCCGTCAGCCGGCAGGCCGAAGCGCAGCAGCGTCGGGTCATGGTCGAACGGACGCACCAGAACGCCTTGCTGAGCCAGCGCCCGGAAGCGTCGGGCGGCGTCGTCGCTCCGCACCAGGCGGAACAAGCCGGCCCCGCCGACGATCTCAAGTCCGGCTCGGGCGAGGAGGGCGTCGAGCCGCAACGTTGATTTGGCCAGCCGCCGACGGGTGCGCTCCGCCCAGGCGCGATCGGCGTAAGCCGCGCAGCCGATGGTGATCGCGTCGGCCCCCACCGGCCAGTCTCCCGTCCGGCGCCGCACCTCGCCGGCGACCGCGGGCTCGGCCACGACAAAGCCCAGCCTCAAGCCGGCCAAGCCGTAGAACTTACCGAACGAGCGCAGGACGATGGTCCGGGGCCTGGCGAAAGGAGCGACGCTCAGCTCCGGCGCAGTTTCCACGAAGGACTCGTCGACGATCAGCCACCCGCGGTCCGAGGGCCGGGGGAGCGCTCCCGGGGGGGTGGAGGCCCCGTCCGGATTGTTGGGATTGACGATCACCCAAGCCTCGGCATCCGCCGTGGCGAGTTGGTCCCGATGAAGGGCGAGCACCTCGGCTCCCGCCAGCCGCCAAGCGTCGGCGTGCCCGGCGTAGGTCGGAGACGCCACCGCCACTCGCCTCGCGCCGGTCAGCGCCGGCAGCAGCCGAAGGCCCGCCTCGGCCCCGGCCACAGCCGCCACCCGGGCCGGCTCGACTCCGAACGCCCCCGCCGCGGCCGCCTCCAGGGCTGCGGTTCCCGCAGGGTCCGGCAAGCGGGACAGCGCCGCGAACGAGGCCCGCGCCGACCGCCATCCGTGCGGATTGACGCCGGTCGACAGGTCCAGCCAGGGTGTAGGGGCCTCAGGAAAGGCGGCCTGGGCGTCGGCGAGCCGCCCACCGTGGCGTTTGAGCACGGCGGCTTCCGACATGCGTCAGAATCGGCCGCGGACGCCGATAAAGCCGCCCCGGCCCGGAACGCCGAAGTTCCGCGCGGTCTCATAGGTTTCGTCCGTCAGGTTTTCGATCCGGGCGTAGACCTCGGCGCGCTCTCCGATCGGATAGGCCGCGCGCACATCGACCAGAGTGTAGCCCTTCAGCCGGATGCTGTTGGAGGCGTTGTCAAAGCTTTCCCCGGCGTGACGCACCGCCACGGTGCTCGAAGCGCCCGAGGCGAAGGTCCATGTCGCCCCGAGGTTGGCCTGGTGCTCCGGCCGACGCGGCAGGCGCCGACCTCGGTCCGAACCCGGAGAGTCGTTCTCGGCGTCCGTCCAGCTGTAGTTCGCGGACAGCCCGAGGCGTCCAAGCTCCGCCTCCCCCTGCAGCTCCACTCCCTGCGCCCGGGTTTGCGACAGATTCTGGAAAAAGCCCGACCGTCGGCTACCCGCGTTGAAGCACAGCGGGTCCACAGCGCCGGCGGCGCAGGAGACGAAGTTGATCTGCTGCTCGGTCCGGCGAGCGAAGTAGGTCGCCGACACCGTCACCCGCCCCTTCAGCAGCCGCTGCTCCACGCCGGCGTCGTAGCTGTCGGCCTGTTCCGGCTCCAACGCTAGATTGCCGAAGAGGCTGTAGAGCTGGAACAGCGTCGGCGCCTTGAAGCCCTGCCCAAAGCTGGCGCGCAGCACGCTCGACCCGCCGTTCAGAGACCAGGCCGCGGCGAGTTGGCCCAGCGTCGCCCCGCCGAATACCTCGTGCTCGTCCCGGCGTAGCCCTCCCGTTAGGGTCAGCCCCGGCGCGACCTCCGCCTGCAACTGGCCGTAGACGGCGTCTATGCCGACCTCAGCCGACGCTACGGGCGGATTGGGCCTGGAAGCCGTGGGAGAAGCGGTGCGGAACTCGCTGGTCTCGGCCTCAGCTCCGAATGTCGCGATCAACTCTTGGCTGACGGCGAACACGCCCTGGTACTCCAGCCGGCGGTTCTCGCCCGTGGCGGCGAAGGTCACGGTCGTGTTCGCCTGGTCGGGATTGACGTTGTTGCGTCGGGTTGCCGTGTGACCGTAGGCCAGACGGTTGCGGAACCGGCCGTCCAGCAGATCGAGATTAAGCCCAGCGTAGCCCACGAACTCCGTGGTCCGACCGACGTCCCGCGTGTCGGCGAAGGCGAAGCGCGGCGGCGGAAAACCGTCGAACTCCAGCCGGCCTTCGGAGCGCACCGCCCGCAGGTCGAGCGAAAGAACATCCGTCAGCAAGAGGCGGGCCCGAGCGCTGACACCGGTGTTCTGGTAACCGTCGTCCTCCGTCCCGCGCACGAAGGCTGAGAACCCGCCAGTTTGGAAGCGGCCGCCGGCAAGGCGCCAGACTACCCGATCGCTCGCGCCCCCGACGCCAGCCCGAAGATAGGCCGTCTCCCGCGAACCACCTTCCACCTCCAGGGAACCCTGGAAGGGCTCGGTCGGCTCCGCCGTGACCAGGTTCACCACGCCGCCGATCGCCTGGCTCCCCCAGAGAGTCGACTGTGCACCCCTGAGCACCTCGATGCGGCTGACATCCCCTAGAAGCAGGTTGCCGAAGTTGAATCCGCCGCCGGGCGAGGACGGGTCGTTGAGCTTGACGCCGTCGATCACCACCACCGTCTGGTCGGCCTCGGCGCCGCGTATGCGCAAAGAGGTGTTGGAGCCGATCCCTCCGTTCCGGGAGAAGCTGACGCCGGGTGTCTGCACGAGCAAGTCGGCTACGGAGACGGCTTGGCTGGCCTCGATGGCGGCTTCGTCCAGCACGGTGACCGACTGACCGACCTGGTCAGCCCGACGTGGCGACCGGTTCGCGGTCACGACCACTTCCTCGACGGCCAGAGGCGCTTCGTGGCCGGCCACGCCGGCAGGAGGGGCGGCTTGAGACGTCGCGCTTTCCGCGGCTCGAGCCGCAGTTGCGAGGGCCAGCGCCGCCGCCGCGGTCGTCATCAACACTGCTCGTTTCATTTCGGTCCACCCTCACTCGACGACGAGCCGAACGCCGCAGCGGACCGAGGGACGAATGGCCCATCGCGGCCCGCGCCGGAGCGCAGCTCTGAACTGCCGTCATTCGGGTGACCCCGTTTCGCTCGGCGCACCCCGGCCGGGTGAAAGACGACCACGACGGGCAGGTCTCCTGGCTCGCGGGTCAAGGCCCTTTGCACGCCGCCTTCCCAGGCGAGCGGCTTTCGCCGACCGACCCAGTGGCCTATGACGCGCGGGCTCG